>NZ_RHLN01000152.1 GCF_004121075.1 Lutibacter sp. HS1-25 | reverse complement strand
CGTTGTTATTGTTATCGGTAACTGTTAGAGTTACTGTGTTTGGACCAACATTTGAACAATCGAAACTATTATCGGCTTCTAAACTTAAGATTCCACAAGCATCATTTGAGCCATTGTCGATATCTGTAGCGGTTATGGAAGCATTTCCAAATTCATCCAACTGAACTGTGATGTCTTTTGCAAGTGCCTGCGGAAGTACATTGTCTTCAACAGTAACAATTGCAGTTGTTGTTGATACGTTGTTATTGTTATCGGTAACTGTTAGAGTTACTGTGTTTGGACCAACATTTGAACAATCGAAACTATTATCGGCTTCTAAACTTAAGATTCCACAAGCATCATTTGAGCCATTGTCGATATCTGTAGCGGTTATGGAAGCATTTCCAAATTCATCAAACTGAACTGTGATGTCTTTTGCAAGTGCCTGAGGAAGTACATTGTCTTCAATAGTAACAATTGCATCACAAGAACTTGAAACCCCATTGATGTCTGTAATTGTTAAAGTAACTGTATTTTCACCAATATCATTACAAGTAAAATCGGTTTTAGATAAAGTTAGAGTCTGCAAACCACAATCTGCTGTACTGCCATTGTCAATATCAGTAGTTAATAAAGTTGCATTACCAGTTGCATCTAAAGAGATTATTGCAGTTTTACAAATAGCAACTGGCTCTGCACAAGCCGCCTCATAAGTAACACGTAATAACGATGCATTTGTATCAAAGGTTTTTATTTGTGCAGCTCCAGAAGTATTATTTCCTGATTGCAACCCAATTTGAAAATAATCATTTGGCAATAATGTTTGTAACCTTGAATTTGCCGTTGTATTTAGAGTTATATAAGGTGCCTGACCAACATTTGCATAATTTGTAGCTCCAAGAGTCCCTCCTCCTGAAATACTATTATATTGAGACGAATTTGTTGAAGTTGTATAATCTCCTGGAGAACTTGATGAATATATATAAGTATATAAATTACTTGTATACCCTCCAGAAATATTGGCGCTAAATTCAACACCATTAATTGTAGTATTATCGGGTATTGAGCTGGTATTGTATTTAATCCAACCCTTATAATAATCTTGATAATATTGTCTTTGATAGTAAGTATGATAATGACCGCTCCAGCCCCAACCCCAATGATAATATCTATAACAATAAGTATCTCCAATATTATAACTATAATATCTATTAAGTGAAATTCTTGCACTAACATTATTATAAGCATTATACGTTACCGCAGTTATATCTGCATAGCCACATTCAGATGGACTATAATATCTTTCATAATCTTGCCAAATATATCCTGATGTATTGCCATTTAACACAATAGTTGGATCAATAATAACAGGATAAGTTCTTTCATTTAACCATTGCGCTGAAACCTTTGTAATTATTTGATATTTGTTAGTTTGTGCATTTAATTTTGTTAGTTCAAAACTCGCAAAATTGGCATCAGCCATTATTTGCACTTCATTTTCTTCATAAACTTGTGGTGCAGGAATTTCAAGATAAACTTCATTATTTTCATTTAGCACAACCAAACCAGTTAGATTTTGATCAAATTCAATTCTCCAATTAGCTGGTAATTCAACTTCTTCGCCAAAAAACAAAAAATCTGTTCCTTCAGGAATTAAAGGCTTTTCATTTAAAATTATATTGTGCTTGATTTTGTCTTCTTGTACAATATATTGGTTGTCTATAGAAGGTATCACATTTAAATAGGTAATGGTATTTTGATTAACAATGGGCATTGTTTTTTTAAATTCTTTTGAATTAAGAACTTCACCCCTGCTATTCACCCAACTCATTTTTAGGTTTTTACCCATTACCAATTCGTTTTTAGGTGTGGCAATTTTAATACCTAACA
>NZ_RHLN01000151.1 GCF_004121075.1 Lutibacter sp. HS1-25 | reverse complement strand
TACTGCTAACATTGAAAAACCTTTACCTCCTACTGGTGCTGCTACTCAAACTTTTTGTGAAATTGACAATCCTACTATTGAGAATTTAAGTCCTAGTGGAAATAACATCAACTGGTACGATAGCAATTCTGCTACAACGCCTTTAACTAAAACAGCTGCTTTGGTTGATGGTAAAGTTTACTATGCTACAATAACAAATACTGCTGGTTGTGAAAGTGTTTTGAGATTAGAAGTTACTGCTACTATTGAAAAGCCTTTGCCTCCTACTGGTCCTGCAACTCAAACTTTTTGTGAAATTGAAAATCCTACTATTGAAAGTTTAAGTCCTAGTGGAAATGACATCAATTGGTACGATACTATTGACGCTACAACACCTTTAACTAAAACAGCTGCTTTGGTTGATGGTAAAGTTTACTATGCTACAATCACAAATGCTGCTGGTTGTGAAAGTGTTTCTAAATTAGAAGTTACTGCTAATATTGATAAGCCTTTGCCTCCTACTGGTGCTGCTACTCAAACTTTTTGTGTTAATGATTATCTACCAAATTCACCAACAATAGGTGATTTATCTGTAACTGGTACAAATGTACTTTGGTATAATTCTGAAACTTCTACAACTGCCTTAAATAGTTCTGATCTATTGGTAAATGGACAATCGTATTGGGCTTCTCAAACCAATGCCGCTAACTGTGAAAGTGCTTTAAGGTTAGAAGTAAAAGCAACTGTAATTAGTGTACCTAATGCGATAGTGTCTGAGCCTAATCAAACTTTTTGTGAAGCTTTTAATCCAAAAATATCAGATTTACAAGCTACAGGAAATGTTATTGTTTGGTACGATTCTCAAACTTCAACAACACCATTAAGTTCAACAGAATTATTAGTTGACGGAGAAAACTATTGGGCATTAAATACGGATGCTATTGCTGGCTGTGAAAGTACTTCAAGAGTTGAAGTTATTGCTTCAATTACAACTGTACCTCCACCTACAATTGATGAATCTATACAAACTTTTTGTCAAGTTAACAACCCTACTGTAGCCGACTTAACACCTTCAACAGGTATTGAATGGTTTAATTCAGAGACAAGTACTACTCCTCTAAACAATACAGATTTATTGGTAAATGGAGCAGTTTATTGGGCTGCAAAAACAAATTCAACAGGTTGTATTAGTGCTGTAAAAATTGCTGTTACAGTTGTTTTATCAAATCCAGGAACTCCAATCATAGAGTCAAGTGGTGAAGAATTTTGTATTATAAACAACCCAACTTTAGCTGAATTAGATGCTAAAGTTTCTGCTAATAATGACGGTGCTATTTCTTGGTATAACTCTTATCCAAATGGTATTGAATTAAGTTTATCTGAACTTTTAATTGATGGTAAAACTTATTATGCTATTGAAACTGACATTAATGGGTGCTCAAGTGTTTCTCACCTTGAAGTTACAGTAGATTTAAATGCTTGTGATGAATATGATATTGTAGTTTATGATGGTTTCTCGCCAAATGGTGATGGTATTAATGACACCTTTAAAATTGAAAATTTAAGAGAATTATATCCCGATTTTAAAGTTGAATTTGTAAACCGATGGGGTAATTTAATGTACTCTTATGATATTAACAAACCTGATTGGAATGGGCGATTAAAAGGAGATAATGATATTGCAGCTTCGGGTGTATATTATTACATTATTCATTTCAACAAAGACAATCGCAAACCAATACAAGGCAGTTTGTATTTGAGTCGTTAAATAAAATTTAAAATTACTAT
>NZ_RHLN01000150.1 GCF_004121075.1 Lutibacter sp. HS1-25 | reverse complement strand
TTACTAATTCTGTTGATATTACTCAAGTAACAAAAGAGATTAAAAAAGGAGACTTCGAAATAGAAGTTGCCAGTGCAGCCAATTTATCGATTGGGCAATATGTTGATTTGTATCAACGTACCCCTGCTAACCTTGAAGCAAATATGCCGGGTTTAACGCCTAATATTAGATGGACACCTATAATAAACAATGGTATCCGTCCTTATGAGAAACATGTTATTACTAAAATTGCAGGGAACAAAATAACCTTTAAAAACCCCGTTCAGCTTAATATGCCATTATCATCTACGACGGTTCTTAAAACGTTTCAAACAATTACAGAAGTAGGTGTTGAAGATATTTTATTTACAAGTGGTTGGAAACATTATCCAGAAGATTTTTTACACCACGCAAGCGATATTGTAGATTATGCGTGGCAAGCCGTTGCTTTTAATAATGTGGCAAATGGATGGATTCGAAATTGCCATTTTAAAGATTGGAATGAAGGTATTTGTATAGAAAAAAGTATAGCCGTTACTGTTAAAGATATTGAATTTTCTGGTAAGAAAGGACATACTAGTTACTATTCAAGATACAGTTATGGTGTGCTATTTGAAAATTGTATCGATAATGTAAGCGAAGGGTTGTCAAAAGATCCTGATAAAGGTATGCTGCACGGTCCAGGGATGCGTTGGAGTACAACGAGCACTGTGTTCGTTAATTGTAATATGCAAACAAATCAATCTATCGATTGTCATGGGTATCATCCCTATGCCAATTTATTAGATAATGTTAGAGGTGGTATTTTAAGTGGAAGTGGCGGCGCTGAAACGGCATATCCTAATAGCGGACCATACCTAACATTCTGGAATTTTAAACATAATGCAAGTTTCACAAACAAAACATATGATTTTTGGTTTATTTCAAACACAACGAGTCGACATACCAATACATTTGCATATCCATTGTTTGTAGGTTTCCAAGCTGCAGTTGGTAAGAATATTACATTTAAAAACGAAGGTTTAGATGAGTTACGTAACAATCAAGTTTACCCTAATTCCTTATTTGATGCGCAATTGCAGTTACGTTTATATGGAGGTTATATGTCAGCATCCTCATCAAAGGTTAATGCAGAAGCTAAATTGAGTAATGATGGTGATGATTCCACATTTTGGGAATCGAATAGTGCGGGTACAGGTCAATGGTTAATGTTAGATTTAGGTGTTAATAAAACAGTTAATAAAATAATTGTAAAGGAAGTTTCTGCAGCTATTAATGAATGGAAATTGGAGTATTGGGATGGGGCTAATTGGGAAATAATTACTGCCGGGACACAAATTGGAGAAGAAAAGACTATTTTATTTGATGCTGTATTTGCGCGAAAAATAAGATTCAGTATAGTAAATATGTTAGCTGGTAAAGAATCAGCCTCGGTTTTAATTAATGAGTTCAAAATTATACCAAAACCCTTACAATTACCAAATGATAATTTTTCTATTAGTACTGTTGGAGAAACTTGTGTTAATAAAAATAATGGAAAGATAATTATAATTGCCAATGCTCCCTACAGTTATGCAGCAAAAATAAATGATGTTTCATACCCATTTAGTAATGATGTAACTATTGATAATTTAAGTCCAGGGACGTATGATTTATGTATCACTGTTGAAGGTGATACTTTTGAACAATTTTACAAAGTTTCCATAGCAGAAGCTTCTAACTTAAGCGGAAAAATACTTGTTGATAAAAAAACAGCTTCTGTTTCTATTGCCGAAGGAACAGCTCCTTATACGGTTCTTAAAAATGGAAAAACCATTTTAGAAACATATCAAACCGATTTTTCTGTTGAAATAAATCATGGTGATCAATTGCAAATTCAAAGTAAATCAGCTTGTCAAGGTGTGCTTTCAAAAAGTATCGATTTATTAGAAAATGTGCGTGTGTATCCTAACCCAACAAACGGTTTGTTTGAGATGTATTTACCAGAAGGTATAAAAACAGCAAACATAGAAATATACAATACACAATCTCAATTAATTTCTTCACAAACATACACAGTGCAAGGTGGTAGTGTTAGTTTAAATATTAGCGACAAGCCTGTTGGTGTTTATTTTGTGAAATTGAATTTAGAAAAACCAGTTTTTGTTAAAGTTGTGAAGAAGTAAATAAATATAATTCCAAATGATGTAATTAAATAGTAATTAAATAGTAGTAAAATAAATGAGAAATAAATGAAAAAAAAATTTGTTAAAATCACACTGTTATTAACATTAGTAGTAAGTGTTTCAAATGTAATTGTAGCTCAAACAATTGAACATCCAATAATTTGCACAACTGCTGCCGATAGAGCACATATTTTAAGTCTTATAGATAATTATGATTGGGCAAAAAGTATTGTTAATCAATTTCATAGTAATGTAGACAGTAAATTGGAAACCCATCAAACAAACCCAAATTCAATTTTTAATGGAATTCCAAGTTTTCCTGCTAATGATAAAAATTCAGAGTCATCTGCATCTTCATTAGCTTCTAGTCATTCTAAATTATTAAGCACTGCAAAATACGCTTCAATGTTATATTATATTACTGAGGATGAAAAATATGCCCAATTTGCGGCTGATATTTTGGCGTATTATATTGATGAAATTTCAACGAGAAATCCAGAAACAACAACTATTTCAGGTAATTATTTTTATGACCCTAGAACCACATATCCTCATTTTGCTATTGCTTATGATTTTATTTACAATTATTTAAAAAAATCAGGAACAACAGTTTACAGTAAGTCAACAGGTACAAGAGTTCCGTATGATAATGAAAAAGCACAACGGGCAATTAAAAATATTGCTGGCAATGCATTAAATGAGTCTGGAGGTAATGATACTCACGGAAAGATTATAAGTAATCACCCTGTTTTAACTTCACCTGGAGCATTGTTTTCAATATTATGTGTTGAAGATGATGTGGAAAGAGAGCGTTTATTCAACGTGTTTTGGGAAAAGGGAACAAAGCGTCAAAATTCATTTAAAAACACCATATTACCTATGTTTGGTGAACAAGGTGTTTGGCCAGAGTCTGTAAGCTATAGTTTTATGCCTAATGTTTCATTAATTTTAAATGTTATAGACCGAATTAAACCTACAATGAATGTTGCTCAGTCTTATCAAAATATTTTTGAAGGAGCTTTCTTATTTGAAAATTTGCGTCACCCAAATAGACGATTTGTTACTTATGGTGATTCGCATAGAGACAACGATGGAACGGATGAAAACTATAAGTACATATTAAATCTAGCAAAACGTAAGGGCAATTCAACTTTACAAAAAAAGGCAGAAGTAGCACTTGCACAATATTTTGAAGCCAAAGGTGGTCGTGTACATCAATTAACAACATCAACGTTCGACAATTATTTTGGCCTTGATTTATTTTGGGGTGAACCAACACCAAGTAATTCAATTGAGAAATTTGATTATAAACCAACTGTTGTAATTAAACATGCTGGGGTTGCATTGCAACGAAATTATGTTGAAGATAATAACATTGATTATGGTTTGTGTGGTATTATTGGTGGTGCACACTATGTACATTCTCATTGTACCGGAATTACCATGGAATTGTATGGTGCAAATTATATCATGGCTCCAGGAGGTGGACTTCCAAAAAGTGTAGCGGAGCGCCAATTGCCAGTGCATACCAATTATTTTCGTTTATATGCTGGTAACAATACAGTAATTGTTAATGGAACGTCACATGGTAAACAACCTGGTGCTTGGAATTCAAATTCATACTTATGGCAAAATACCACAGTTAACGTTGCTGCAGAACCTAAACACCTTGAAGATCCAATTAGTGCTAATTTTAGCTTTGCAACTCAGTTTTTAAAGGACGAAATTAATAATTGTGACCAACAACGGACTTTAAGTACCATTCGCACAAGCGCAACAACGGGATATTATTTTGATATTTTCCGTTCAAAATCATTGGAAACCAATGAATTTCATGATTATATTTATCACAATATTGGAGATGAAACCCAAATACTTACATCCGATAATAATACGCTTAACTTAAGTGCAACAAGTCGTTATAATAACGATTTTGGCGACCCAGTACAATCACCAGGATGGCGCTTTTTTGAAGATACTAAAGTAAGTGAAGCTACTGAAAAAGGTGTTGATATCCGTTTTCATATTAAGAATGATAACCGTTATATGCACATGAAAATAGCTGGAGGAACAAGTCTTGAATATACAAAAGCATTAGGACCACCATCAAGAGATGCAAGCAAAGGTTATGATAGCAAGAAAACACAAATAATAGGCATCCGTAAAAATGGAGAAGCTTGGGATAAACCATTTGTTGTTGTATTTGAACCTTCGTTAAATGCAACAAGTTCAGTTAAATCTACATCAAACATTGTTAAAAATAATAAAGTAGTTGGTGTAAAAGTAATTTCTGAAGTAAATGGCGCAAAAATAACAGATATTATTTTAGCCAATGATGATGATAATATTGCCATAAACTTAAAAGAATTAAAACTAGAGTTTAATGGAAGATTTGGAATTGTACGCACAAATGTTAAAGATGGTAAAACCAATGTTTCTTTATATATAGGTAAAGGGCAAAAACTTGTTTTTGATGGACATACGTTGAATGCAAATAATGAAGAAAAAGGCTTGTTAGAGTATACGCTTGATTATGAATATCAATTTAAATTAGGTACAGATAATTTTAATATTGAAACTATAGGAGAAACTTGTATAGATAAGAAAAATGGAAATGTTAAAATTGAAGCTGATGAAACTAGAAATTATACAGCAACATTAAAAGGAAACAACTTTAATTATACAGATAATTTCACAAGCATTTTAAATATTGATAATTTAAGTCCAGGAGCTTATGATTTATGTATTACTGTTGAAGGGGATACTTTTGAACAATGTTACAAAGTTTCCATTGCTGAAGCTTCTAACTTAAGCGGAAAAATACTTGTTGATAAAAAAACAGCATCTGTTTCTATTGCCGAAGGAACAGCTCCTTATACGGTTCTTAAAAATGGAAAAACCATTTTAGAAACATATCAAACCGATTTTTCTGTTGAAATAAATCATGGTGATCAATTGCAAATTCAAAGTAAATCAGCTTGTCAAGGT
>NZ_RHLN01000149.1 GCF_004121075.1 Lutibacter sp. HS1-25 | reverse complement strand
ACTCAATACTGTAGAAGCAGTTTAGCAACGGAGACACAAGAAAACAACTTTTGGCTAGAAGTAGATACTTGCTATACAAAGCCCCCTCAAATTGGACAGAAAGCCAATACTGTAGAAGCAAAATATTGTTCGATCAATATCCTGATATAAAAATCGCTTTTGATCTTACTCAAGGACTAAGGAACATATTCAATACAGCCAAAACTATAGAAGTAGCATATACAAAGCTAGCACATTGGTATAAAGATGTAGAAAATACAGGTTTTAAAGCGTTCAACACAATTGCAAATACGATAACACTCAATTATAGGTCAATCCTAAACTATTTTATAAATAGAAGCACTAATGCTTCAGCTGAATCATTCAATGCTAAAATAAAAGCGTTTAGAGCTCAATTTAGAGGAGTTAGAAACGTTGAGTTCTTCCTTTTTAGATTAACAACAATATTTGCATAAACACAACAATTGTTATTGATTCAAATTAAAACATCCTAAAATTATCGGTAGAAATTAAAAATAAAAAAAACCGCCCCAATTTAATTTTGAGACGGCTTCTTTTACTAGTAGCGGGAACAGGACTCGAACCTGTGACCTTCGGGTTATGAGCCCGACGAGCTACCTACTGCTCTATCCCGCGATTTGGATTGCAAATATACAACTAATTCACAATAAAACAAGCATCTTTAAATTAATAATTAAACTTTTATTATTTTTATAAGTCTAATGTTTAAAAACTACAAACTAATATTATGAACTCCAAACACATACAACATTTATTTTGGCGCGCAGGATTTGGAATAAATCCGAAAGAATTTGCGAAAGTTCAACATATTTCAAAAAAAGAACTGGTAAACAACCTATTTAAAGCATCTAAAACAAGCACACCTCTACAAATAGACACGTCGTTTTATTCAAATACTATGGCAAATTACAAAGATTTAAATGCCAGTCAGAAAAAACAACTTCAAAAAGAAAACAGAAAGCAAATAGAAGCGCTAAATATTGCCTGGGTTGAACGAATTGGAAACCCAAAAGAGTTACTTAGAGAACGTATGACCCTTTTTTGGGCAAATGTTTTTGTTTGTAAAGCTCAAAACGCCTATCACATTCAAAATTTCAACAATATTTTACGTAACAATGCGCTCGGAAATTTCAGAGATTTTGTAATTGAAATTTCTAAATCGGCTTCAATGCTTAATTATTTAAATGCAAAACAAAATAAAAAACAAAGTCCGAACGAAAATTTTGCACGTGAACTCATGGAACTTTTTACTTTGGGCATTGGCAATTATTCTGAAAACAACATCAAAGAATCTGCAAGAGCTTTTACGGGTTGGAATTACAAACCAAATGGCGATTTTTTTGTAAATAAAAATCAGCACGACAATGGCGAAAAAACATTTTTTGGCAAAACTGGCAATTTTGATGGTGTAGATATCATCAACATTATTTTAGATCGAAAACAATGTGCCACCTTTATTTGCGAAAAAATTTATAGCAATTTTGTAAACACCAATCTCAACAAAACACATATCAACGCTATGGTTGAAGTGTTTTTTCCCCATTACAATATTGAAACTTTGATGCAATTTGTGTTTATGAGCGACTGGTTTTACAATGAAGAAAATATAGGTTCAAAAATCAAATCGCCTATCGAATTACTAGCCGGAATTAACAATACCATTCCTATTCAATTTCAAATTAACAAACAACTGTTGTATTTACAAAAAGTATTGGGTCAACAATTATTAAATCCAGTAAATGTGGCTGGCTGGAAAGGCGGACAAAGTTGGATAGATACCAACACACTCATGTTTCGCTTAAAATTACCATCAATTTTATTAAATAATGCCGTAATTTCTTTGGAAGGAATTAGCGAGTTTGAAGATACTTATGAAGAATATTTAAAAAACCGACAATCAAAAAAAGGTTATTTAAAAATAAATCAAAACTGGGCTGTTTTTGAAGAAAATTACAAAGGTTTAACTGCTGAAGAAATGCAAAAAAACATCATTTCTTCAACAATAAGCCCCAACGCTAAAATGCTTTTAGATGAAATTGAATTTTCAACACATAAAGACTATTGCATACAATTAATGTCGTTACCTGAATATCAACTTTGTTAATTTTTACATAATGAAAAGAAGAAATTTTATTAAAAATACGGCTTTGGCAAGTAGCTTGTTTTATGTGCCTAGTTTTGTAAATGCGTTTAATAGTTTAGATTTTAATTTAACAGGTTTCAAGCGCTTGGTAATTGTACAACTTTCGGGTGGTAACGATGGTTTAAATACTGTAATACCATACAACAACGATATTTACTACAAAAACAGACCGTCAATCAACATTAAAAACGATATTTTAAAACTAAATAACGAGCTGGCATTACACCCAAATTTAGCGCCAATAAAAAATTTATACGATCAAGGTTATCTAACCATTGTTAACAATGTGGGGTATCCAAATCCAAATCGCTCTCATTTTAGAGCCACTGATATTTGGCAAACAGCAAGTGGTTCTAACGAGTATTTAAGCGCGGGTTGGCTAGGTCGTTATCTCGATATTTATGGTAAAAATCCTTACAACGCCATTGAAGTCGACGATAGTTTATCGCTGGTAATGAAAGGAAATAAATTAAACGGAATGGCAGTACAAAATGCCAATCAACTTTACCAAAATGCACAAGATCCTTATTTTAAAAAGGTCTTAGAAAATCATACCAATCAACATTTAAGTGAAGATAACTTAGGCTATTTATACAAAACAATGATTGCTGCAGAAAATTCGGCAAAGTATATTTACAATACCACAAAAACCTACAATTCAACACAAACATATCCTGAAAACCCTTTGGCAAAACAACTAAAAACTGCTGCAGAGTTTATAAATTCGGGGTTAGATTGTAAAGTTTTATACACCTCACTGGGTGGTTTTGATACGCACTTTAACCAAAAAGCACGACAAGAAAAATTGCTGAGTGTTTATGCCGAATCTATAGCTGCTTTTGTTAAAGATTTACAAGTAAACAACACTTTTAAAGATACATTGATTTTAACTTTTTCTGAATTTGGCAGACGTGTAAAACAAAATGCAGCCAATGGTACAGACCACGGAACTGCTAACAATGTTTTTATCATTGGCGAAAATTTAAAACAAAAAGGAATTTACAATGAAGCGCCTAATTTAAACGACTTAGATGAAAATGGCGACCTAAAATACAGCGTAGATTTTAGGTCTATTTATGCCACTATTTTACAAAATTGGATGCACGTTGATGACAAAAGTATTTTAAACGAAACGTTTAAACCATTAAGTTTTCTGTAAAAACGGTTGACAACACAATCAATTCAACTAACTTTGCACTTTTATAGCACAAATTTATGGCACACAAAGCAGGTTTTGTAAATATTATTGGAAATCCAAACGTTGGTAAATCTACCTTAATGAATGCGTTTGTTGGTGAACGTTTATCAATTATTACTTCAAAAGCACAAACTACGCGTCATCGTATTTTAGGTATTGTAAATGGTGATGATTTTCAAATTGTTTTTTCTGATACACCCGGAATTATAAAACCCGCTTACGAATTACAAGCTTCTATGATGGATTTTGTAAAATCGGCTTTTGAAGATGCTGATGTGCTAATTTATATGGTTGAAATTGGTGAAAAGGAATTAAAAGACGAACAGTTTTTTAATAAAATTCAGCATGCTAAAGTACCCGTTTTGTTATTAATCAATAAAATAGACACCTCTTCACAAGAAGAAGTTGAAGAAAAATTATTGTATTGGAAAGAAAAAGTACCAAACGCACAAGTTACCGTAATTTCTGCTTTGGAAAATTTCAACGTTCAAGGAGTTTTTGATAAAATTTTAGAATTGTTGCCCGAATCTCCTCCATATTATCCAAAAGACCAATTAACCGATAAGCCTGAGCGTTTTTTTATCAACGAAGCCATTAGAGAAAAAATACTATTACACTACAAAAAAGAAATTCCTTATTCTGTTGAAATTGAAACTGAAGAATTTTTTGAAAGTGATACGATGATTAGAATTCGTTCTGTAATTATGGTCGAACGCGAAACCCAAAAAGGAATTATTATCGGTCATAAAGGCGCACCTTTAAAACGCGTTGGAACAGAAGCCAGAAAAGATTTAGAGAAGTTTTTCGACAAAAAAATCCACTTAGAATTGTACGTTAAAGTAAACAAAAACTGGAGAAGCGATAAAAGACAATTACGCCGTTTTGGTTATAATAACGAGTAGTTTTTAGCAACATTTTCTTTACATCAAAATACAAATCCTAATAGTTACTTTTCATTTCATTAACTTTTAGTTAAAGATGCTGTTTCATATTTGCAGCAATCAAATTAACTAATTATGAAACTTTTAAGTAAACTTTTTTTAGCACTATTATTAACAATCACTTTTAGTTGTGATAAAAATGATGATGACGAATCAAAAAATCCACCTGTTAGCACAAAAGTAAATTTCCAATACAAAGCAACCATCAAAGCTGGCGGAAAAGGTGCTTCAGAAATAACTGCATTTGACCCAATTTCAAATAAAATATTTGTTGTAAATGTTGAATCTCAACAAATATCCGTTTTCAACATAACAAATATAAATGCACCTGTTGAAGAAACTCCAATATCATTAGCCGCCTACGGTTCTCCAAACAGTGTAGACATTAACAATGGCCGTTTAGCCATAGCGGTTGAAGATCATAACAAACAAAATCCAGGTAAAATACTTCTTTACAATACTGAAAACAACCTGTTGATCAATCAATTTACGGTTGGATCTTTACCTGATATGGTAAAGTTTACAAAAAACGGAAAACAACTTATTTCTGCAAATGAAGGAGAGCCAAACGACAGTTATACCGTTGATCCTTTAGGAACTGTGAGTATTATTGACCTTGAAACTTTTGAAGTAACAACCTTAAATTTTCAAAATTTCAACTACCTTGAAACTGCTTTAAAAAACCAAGGTTTTAGAGTTTTTGGCCCAAATGCCACTTTAGCACAAGATGTTGAACCTGAATATATTGCCGTTTCTGAAGATTCTAAAATTGCCTGGGTAGCGCTTCAAGAAAACAACGGAATTGCAAAAATTGATTTGGTTGGTAAATCTATCGCTGCTATTTTTCCTTTAGGTTTTAAAGATTACAATACTGCTGGAAATGAAATAGATGCCAGCGACAAAGATGATGTAAAAGAATTAAAAAAATGGCCAGTTAAAGGTATGTATCAGCCTGATGGAATTGTAGCAGTTACCATAAACGGAATGGAATATTTAATTTCTGCAAACGAAGGAGATTCAAGAGATTATAGTGGATTTAGTGAAGAAACTAGGGTTGCTGAATTAACATTAGACCCTACTGCTTTTCCTGAAAGTTTTGACTACCAAAACAATGTAAATTTAGGACGATTAAAAACAACCAACACTTTAGGAGATACCGATGAAGATGGCGATATTGATGTCATTTATAGCTACGGTGCAAGATCATTTACTGTTTGGTCTCCAAATGCAAATTTAATTTACGATAGTGGCAATAGCATTGCAACTGAAACACTTGCTACCACACCTAATAGATTTAATGATGACGACAACAGAAGCGACGATAAAGGCGCTGAACCTGAAGGACTTGACGTGTTAAATATTAACAACGAACGTTATATTCTTTTTGTTGGATTGGAACGCAACGACCAAGTAATGGTATACGATATTACTGTTCCGTCTGCACCTGTATTTTTATCAATTTTATCACACGAAGGCGACGAAGCTCCTGAAGGTATTTTAGCCATTACTGCTGAAAATAGCCCTACCGGAAAAGCACTTTTAGTGGTAAGCAATGAAGATAGCGGAACCATTAGTTTTTACGAAAACAACTAAAATAAAATAAGAATACCTAAAAATAATTATGGGTATTTTAAGCGCAGTACAGACATATATGAATTGATTTTCAATGTATTTCTACTGCGCTTTTTTATTTAAATGGTTTTAAAACACATTTTAAAATGTGCTTAATTTAACTTTAAATTAAAAATCCATTTAGCATTATACGTTAAAGTAAACAAAACTAGAAAAACTACAAAATACAATTACGTGTTTTGGTTATTGACTTTAGACTTTAGACTTTCAACTTTAGACTTTAGACTTTAGACTTTAAACTTTAGACTCTAAACCTATGCAAACTTTTGCAAAACCTCATCAAAAGCATCAAATACATCTTGTGCAGAATCTGATGTTACCATCTTCATTCTATAAGGTTTAAAATCAGGAATGCCTTTAAAATAATTTGTATAATGCCTGCGGGTTTCCATTACCCCAACAATTTCACTTTCTTTCCAGTCAATTTCCATTTGCAAATGACGTTTTGCCATTTCAACACGGTCTACAATGGTAATTTCAGGCAAATGTTCACCTGTTTCAATAAAATGTTTTACCTGTTTAAAAAACCAAGGATTTCCAATACTTGCACGTCCAATCATAGCACCATCCAAACCATATTTATCGCGCATTTCAACAGCTTTTTCTGGCGTATTTACATCACCATTACCAAAAACAGGAATATGCATACGCGAGTTGTTTTTCACCTCGGCAATCGGCGCCCAATTCGCCTCACCTTTATACATCTGTTTACGCGTTCTACCGTGAATAGAAATTGCCTTACAGCCAACATCTTGCAAACGTTCTGCAACTTCAACTATTTTTATAGAACTCTCGTCCCAACCCAAACGGGTTTTTACGGTAATTGGCAATTTGGTATGTTTAGCCATCGCTTCGGTCAAACTCACCATCAAATCAATATCTTTTAAAATTCCAGCACCAGCACCTTTGCTCACCACTTTTTTTACCGGACAGCCAAAATTAATATCTATAATATCAGGGTTCGATTGCTCAACAATTTCAACAGTTCGCAACATCGATTCTAAATTAGCACCAAAAATTTGAATCCCAACTGGGCGTTCTTTTTCGTAAATGTCCAATTTTTTTCTACTTTTTGCAGCATCTCTTATCAAACCTTCCGAAGAAATAAACTCAGTATACACCACATCTGCCCCCTGTTCTTTGCACAAAGCTCTAAACGGCGGGTCACTTACATCTTCCATTGGCGCTAGCAATAGCGGAAAATCACACAATTCTATATCTCCTATTTTTACCAAACCTAAAAAATTTTGACTGCAAAATTACAATTTATTTTTGATTCTTATTTGTATTTGGGCGTTCCCTTGCAGGTCGTGCTTTTCGCTGTATCTTTTTTTACAATTCCACTGCGTTGCATTGTAAAAAAAGGATGCCGCTGCAATCACTAACGCAACTTTAATGAAAAAGGAATAATTAAAAATTAATAATTTCTTAGTTTTTAATTACACATCTGAAACTTTATCTCTTTGATCCTTCAAAAAAAAACCTTTTAAAAATTTAATTAAAATTTAACACATAAAACACTCATTTACGATAGTAATACTATTATATTTGAAAGTATTAAATTGAAAAAAATATGATTAACTTAAATATACATATCGAAGTAAATCCAGAATTGTATTCAAAAAACCCCATTTCATCAGAACTGGGTCAACATATTTTATCTAAAAGTATTGAGTTAATTGATCAAATAGGCTTTGAGGCATTTACATTTAAAAAATTGGGTAAACAAATAAATTCACCTGAAAGTTCAATTTACAGATATTTTAAAAACAAACACGTACTATTGGTTTACTTAACAAGCTGGTATTGGTCTTATATAGAGTATCAATTGGTTTTTGCAATTACTAATGTCGAATCACCAAAAGAAAGATTGTTAAAATCTATAAAAGTGTTAACACAACCTGTTTTAGAAAACAACCAAATTCCATACATCAACGAACGAATTTTAAGTAAAATCATTATTTCCGAATCTGTTAAACTATACCACACAAAAAGTGTTGATGAAGAAAATCGCAGCGGATTTTTTGGTGCTTACAAATCGGTTGTAAAACGTGTAAGTGCCATTATTTTAGAATTAAAACCAAACTTTGAATATCCCAATATGTTGGTTTCAACAATTATAGAAGGTGCACTTCATCAAAAATATTTTTCAGAACATTTACCATCATTAACAAACGCAAACAACCAAAACAATGCCATTGAAAAGTTTTACACTCAAATGGCGCTAAACTTTATTAAATAAACAAACTAATTATGAAAAAACTATTTGATTTCAAACACTTTAAAGGCGATTTATTTGGTGGTATTACTGCCGGAATTGTAGCTTTACCCCTAGCGCTAGCCTTTGGTGTTAGCTCTGGATTGGGCCCAAGTGCCGGACTTTATGGCGCTATTTTTATTGGTTTTTTTGCGGCACTATTTGGAGGCACAAACACACAAATATCTGGCCCAACAGCACCTATGACCGCAGTTAGCATGGTAATTATTGCAGGTTTAATTGCTGCTTTTGATGGCGATGTTAACAAAGCATTACCTGCCATTTTAACCATATTTGTTTTGGCTGGTTTAATGCAAATTGGATTTGGATTTTTAGGCATTGGAAAATATATAAAATACATTCCTTACCCAGTAGTGTCGGGTTTTATGACCGCCATTGGTGTTATTATATTAATCACACAAATTGCTCCATCGGTAGGTTATTACCCAAAAGAAGACACTGAATTTGTAGCGCAATTCAAACCTCAGGCAGAAGAAATTATTTTAGATAATATTTTAAAAGAAGAAGCCAAAGAAGGTTTTTTGGTTTTAGAAAACTTTAAAGAAACCATCAACAGAGCCGAATTGATAACACCCGAGGAAATTGTAAAAGAATCTAAAACTTTGGCAAGCAATGCAGCCTCTGGCGTATTAGGATCTTTAACAGTAATGCCCCGAATATTAAGCAACATCAATTGGTTAGAATTGATTCTTGCGGCTGGAACTATTTTTATTATTTATGGATTTAAACGCATTACAACCAAAGTTCCAAGCACATTGGTAGCCTTAATTGTAATGTCTGGTATTGCTGTTGGATTTGGATTAAACTACAGACCTATTGAAGAAATACCAAGTGGCTTACCAATTCCTCATTTCGAAATTTTTACAAGCTTTAGTTTAAGCAGTATTGCACCATACATATTCACCGCATTAACATTGGCTTTATTAGGTGCCATTGACTCTTTATTAACATCGGTTGTGGCCGATAATATGACCAAAACAAAACACCATTCAAACAAAGAATTAATTGGTCAAGGTATTGGAAATACAATAGCCGCAATTTTTGGTGGAATTCCGGGTGCAGGTGCTACCATTAGAACAGTTGTTAATATCAATGCTGGTGGTAAAACCCGTTTATCAGGTATGATAGCAGGTACTATGTTATTGGTAATTTTACTTGCATTAAGTCCGGTAGCTTCACAAATTCCGGCAGCGGTTTTAGCAGGTATTTTAGTTACCGTTGGTATTGGAGTAATGGATTTCAAAGGATTAAAAGCAATACCTTATATGCCAAAACCCGAAGTAGCTATTATGATTATTGTTCTTGTGCTATCATCGGTTTGGAATTTAGTTTATGCAGTTGGTATAGGCTTGGTTATCGCATCATTAATGTTTGTTAAAAAAATTGGAGATTTAACTGCTGAACATTCTGACATCAAACCTTTAACTCAAGAGAAATCTTGGGCAGATGAAGCCAACTTTCCTGAAAATTTAAAAGAAGAAGTTTTTATCAAACACATCAAAGGACCATTGTTTTTTGGTTCAACAAGTGATTTTCAAAATTTAATGAAACAAATTCCTGAAAAAGCTTCAACAGTAATTATTAGAATGGACAGAATGCCTTATATAGATCAATCTGGATTGTATGTTTTAGAAGATGAAATCATCAATTTGGTAAGGCAAAACAAAACAGTTCTTTTTGTTGATGTATTAAATCAACCCAGAGCACTTATGGAACAAATAGATCTTATTCCAGATTTAATTCCTAATGAACAAATTTTTGACACTTTTATTGAGTGTACAAACTGGATTAAAACAAACAAAAGTAAAAACTAAAAAAATCAAAACATATGAGAACGCAAACGAAAGAAATACAGGAGAACTTAACACCAAAATGCGCACATGATATTTTGGTTGCTGGAAATAAACGATTTTCAGAAAATTTAAAAGCACAACGCAACTTAAAAGATCAGGTTTTTCAAACCAGTGAAGGTCAATATCCTTTTGCTGTAATTCTAAGTTGTATTGATTCAAGAGTGCCTGCTGAACTGGTTTTTGACCAAGGAATTGGCGATATTTTTAGCGTAAGAGTAGCTGGAAATATTGTAAATGAAGATATTTTAGGCTCTATGGAATATGCCTGTAAAGTAGCTGGTGCAAAAATAGTTGTAGTTTTAGGACATACAAAGTGTGGCGCAGTAACTTCTGCTTGTAAAAATGTTAAACTAGGAAATATAACACCATTACTTAGTAAAATTCAACCTGCTGTTGACTCAATTAAAATTGCTGAAACAGAATTAGATGATGATCAGATTGAAGAAGTAGGCATTAAAAATGTTCAACTTTCAATAGAAAGAATCAGAGCCGAGAGTTCTATTTTAGCTGAAATGGAAAAAAATGAAGAAATTGAAATTGTAGGTGCCAATTACGACATAAGCACTGGTATTGTTCATTTTATGTAAATCGAAAAACAATATAAATACAACTACAGACCGCTTATAAAAGTGGTCTGTTTGTTTGTAAATAGTTCGCTAACAAACTTAACATTTCTATTTATAAAAGAAGTACAAGTTTATAGGCAAAAAAATAACTTCTTAAAAATCCCAGTTTTTAGAAATTTTTAAAAAACCACCTAAGTTGTTAGGTAATTTATTACCCAAATCAAAAGAGGTACCTACTTCAACATTTATTGGTAATTTTAAAAGGGGAGAAATATCAAATTCTGCAAAACCTGAAAACTGACGGGGAGTAATTTCAAAAGTCTCATCAAACCAGGCATAATAACGCATATAACTCAACAACAAAGTATAAGGTACTTTTTGTAAAAACCCTTTTGCACCAATGTTAAAAGCAAAAAAACGGTTATAACTTAAATCTGGGCCAGTTGGCATACCATTTTCATCAACTTCAGTTACAATATAAGGTGTACCAATTGTTTTTCCAAAATAAGACCACCCAGATGCGTAAACCCCATTTTTAAAATACTGATCTCTACCACTTGCTGGTATTGGATTTCCATTTTCATCAAACGTGTGTGGTGCAGATCCACTTACATTTTTAGTATAAGTTATTTCAGTTACTAAATAGTTTACAATTGATGTTGTTTTTTTAAAGTCAAAAGAGAGACCGTATAAAGCATCCGGCCAATTCATCATCTCCCTACCTGATCTATCTTCAAAAGGATGTGACCAATAAAAGCTCCAATTCAAATTTGCTCCAGTATGGTTTAACTCAATCAGATAATTTCCCATATGATTTCCCAATGCATTTACTTGATCTCCTTCAGAGGCTCCATCACTCCCTGAAGCACCTAATACCATACGGATGTAATCTTTAAAACCAACAGGCTGTTTTCCAAACGTTGGTGAAGTTCCGCCCCATTGCGCCCAATCATCTAAACCAACACTAAAATTAAAATTATCTGAAGTTTTAAAATTGAAATGTAAACTTTTGTGATGCGCATTTGCACCATCTACAATACGCTTATCATTCATTAAATATTCTGCATAATTTGCCCTAACCCTAAACCAGTTTTCCCAAAAACCAACTTTTACAAAGCCATTTGTTTGTAAATTAATACCTGGCATTTCTCGGGCATTTACAGATTTTATAAAATTCCCATTTGATGATGATAGACCTTGCCATTTGATTTCATCATACTTATTTCCAACGGTTAATATCAATCCTCTAAAACGAATACTACCATACAATTCATTAACAAAAACCAAGTTTTCTTTGGCTAAATAACCTGTAAATGAGCCTTTATATGCAAAATCCCAATGGTTTTGAGGATTTCTAAAATCGTGACCAATAAAACCATTTAACGAACCATAATTACTGTTTGGAATAGCTCCATATTGATTTGCAGTTGCCCAAAACGGCAAAACACTTTCTGTAGAAACTCCTGTATTTAATTCGACCCCAACATTTAAACCCAAATCTTGTGAATAAGTGTTTATAGAGAAGAAAAAACATATTAATACAATTATTCTCAAAGACATATTTAACTATTTACATTAAAAAAGTATCGAGAATTATTATAAATACTTCTCGATACTTTTGTTTTAAACTCTTATTTAAATTTATTACGAACGATAACCTTTAAGGTGAAATAATTTTCAATAGCTTCGTTGATAAAAATTACTTGCTATAACGTACTTTTAAATAATTAAGCCAAATAATGTTGATACATTAATTTAATTCCTTCATTCAATTCAACAGTATGTTTCCATCCCAAAGCGTGTAATTTTGATGGATCTGTTAATTTACGCATTGTCCCATCTGGCTTATCACTATCAAATTTGATAATTCCTTTAAAATCAATCTCTTTTTGAATGATTTCTGACAATTGTTTTATCGAAATTTCTTTACCCGTTCCAATATTGATATGCGTATTGATAATTTCATTTTCACAAGTTGCCTTTACATCTTCAAAATCTCTATTTTCTAATAAGAAAACACAAGCTGCTGCCATATCTTCACTCCATAAAAATTCTCGCATTGGTTTACCTGTACCCCATAACTCTAAAGAAGTTTGAAGTTTCGAGTTTGAAGTTTCGATTTGTTTAATCCCGTATTTATTTAAAATCGCTAAAATTTCTTCGTTTGAAGCAGCACCATCTACACCTTCAATAGGTCTTTTATTTAAATCGATTTTAATAGCATCAAAATTTCCATCTTCTAAACATTTTGCCAAATGAATTTTACGAACCATAGCTGGCAACACATGAGATGTTTCTAAGTTAAAATTATCGTTTGGTCCATATAAATTGGTAGGCATTACCGAAATATAATTGGTACCATACTGTAAATTATAGGCCTCACACATTTTTAATCCTGCAATTTTAGCAATGGCATAAGGCTCATTTGAATACTCTAAAGTATCTGTTAACAAACAATCTTCAGGAATTGGCTGTGGTGCCAACTTTGGGTAAATGCAGGTAGAACCTAAAAACAACAGTTTTTTTACGCCATTTACATAAGATTGGTGAATTACGTTGTTTTGAATTTGCAAATTCTCGTAAATAAACTGACCTCTATATGTATTGTTTGCTACAATTCCTCCAACTTTTGCAGCAGCTAAAATTACATATTCAGGTTTTTCTTCTTTAAAAAAAGTTTCAACAGCCAATTGATTTTTCAAATCTAATTCAGAAGAAGATCTGAAAACCAAATTTGTATAACCTTTATTCTTTAAATTTTTCACAATGGCTGACCCAACCAATCCATTATGCCCAGCTACGTATATTTTACTTTCTTTTTTCATGATTTTTTATTCAGCTTGCTTCAAAATTTCATGTCCAGCTTTTAACAAGTCAACATCTTTTTTCATTAATTGAACATCACCTTTCATCATATCTTGCACCAAAGCTTTTAAATCATACTCTGGTACCCAACCTAACTGTTCTTTTGCTTTAGTAGGGTCGCCAATTAATAAATCTACTTCAGTTGGACGGAAATAAGATGGATCAACAGATAAAACTTCTTTACCAATTTCAACTTGGTAATCAACATTATTACAAACCTTTACATAAGCTTTTTCATCTACACCTTCACCTTTAAACTCAAGTTCAATTCCAACTTCTTCAAAAGCCATGCGAACAAAATCACGTACTGTTGTGGTAACCCCTGTTGCTATTACCCAATCCTCAGGCTTTTCAGCTTGTAAAATCATCCACATCATACGAACATAATCCTTTGCATGTCCCCAGTCACGTTTAGCTTCTAAGTTCCCAAGAAATACTTTATCTTGTAAACCCAATGCTATTTTTGCTACAGCACGGGTAATTTTTCGTGTTACAAAAGTTTCCCCTCTTCTTGGAGATTCATGATTGAACAAAATACCATTACAAGCAAACATATTATAAGCTTCACGATAATTTTTAGTAATCCAAAATCCATATATTTTGGCTACTCCATAAGGAGAACGCGGATAAAATGGAGATGATTCATCATAAAAACCTCTCTCATTTTTATTTTCTGGCATACCACCGTATAATTCTGAAGTTGAGGCTTGATAAATTCTTGTTTTCTCAGTTAAACCCAACAAACGAACTGCTTCTAAAATACGTAAAGTTCCTAAACCGTCAACATTTCCAACATATTCTGGAGTATCAAAAGAAACAGCCACATGAGACATTGCCCCAAGATTATAAATTTCATCTGGTTGCGCTTCTTGTATAATTCGCGTCAAATTCATTGAATCGGTTAAATCACCGTAGTGCAACTTCAATCGCTGATCTGGGTCATGAGGATCTTGGTATAAATGATCAATACGAGCTGTATTAAATAAAGAAGATCTTCTTTTAATACCATGTACTATGTATCCTTTTTCTAATAACAATTCCGCTAAATAAGATCCGTCTTGTCCTGTTATTCCTGTAATTAATGCTACTTTTCCTTTCATAATTCTAATTATTAACTTGTTGATATTTTATTTACTTCCTCTAATTTTTAAATTTAATAATTCTAGGTCTTAAATATTGTGGTATTTTACGTCCAATTTTAAATGCTAAAGTAATAAAACCTGCTAATTTATAACGTTTTATTATTTGTAAATCTTCATTTGACTTTCTTTTTTGAAATTTTGAAGAGGTGCTTTTACCTCCAAGTCTCATTTTTACTACCCAATCATTTAAAAAATATTTATTTATCTCGGGCTCTTTAAACCAACGTAAAGAAATTTCATAATCACTTGCTATTGAATAATTTTCATCATACAAACCATAATTGTTAAAAACTTCTTTTTTAACATATATAGTTGTATGCAAGGGAATCCATCCAAAATTCAAATATTTTTTTTTATATGGTTTTGCATCGTAAATACGTTTAACTTTATGAATGTTATTTTTATCTACGAATACGCCGTTGGCATACACCAAATCGGCAGACGATTTTATAAAAGCATCCACCACTTTTTGAATAGAATTTACATCAAAATAAACGTCATCAGAATGTAAAATACCAATAATATCTCCTGATGCTTTTTCAATACCTCTATTTAAAGCATCGTATAATCCGTTATCTTTTTTAGAGATGTAATACCCTAATTTATCTACATAAGGTTCAATTTTAGCTTGTGTGCCATCAGTTGAGCCACCGTCAATAATGATATGCTCTAAGTTTGGGTATGTTTGTTCCAAGACAGATTGAATGCAAGTTTCAATAAATGCCTGGTTGTTATATACAATTGTTATTATGGATACTTTCATTAATATATCAATAGACTTTCAGTCTTAATTTTTAATAATTCTTTCTCTGATTTTAATAGCTGGATTACCCTGATAGATTGTAAATGCTTCTAAATCTTTTGTTGCAATTGACCCAACAGCTAAAATCGCATGAGACCTGCAAGTTATTCCAGGACAAACAACAGATTTAGCTCCAATCCAAACACCATCTTCAATAATAATTGGTGCATTTCTGTAGTCAAATGAGGAAATCGTATAATCATGGTTCCCAGTTAATAACATAGCGCCTTGAGAAATGCATACATTATTACCGATACTAACATTATCTAAATTATCTATCCAAGTATTCTCACCAATCCAAACATGGTCTCCAACTACCAGTTTCCAAGGAAATTTAATTGTTACAGCTGGTTTAATAACAAGTCCTGAACCAATTTTAGCACCAAACATTTTAAGCAGCATAACTTTTGGTTTCATAAACGGAAACCAAGATGATTGAATAAAAATTGCATTTAATATAATCCATGTAAATTGTTTTAATTTACTTGCTCCTTTGTTAAAATTTGAGCTATCAAATGATTTTAAATTAGTTTTCATAATTTTTTATTTAGAAACTGAATTTAAAATTTCAATTATCTTACTACTAAATATATCTTCTTTGAAATTATTTTTTGCATACTTCATATTTTCTTCACTAAATCTTCTAACTTCCTCTTTTAATTTTTCGTTAATATTTGTAATAACTTTAGAAATCATTTCAGGTGACTGGGGATCTAACAAATAACCATTTTTACTTGTAATAATATCTGGAATGCCAGCATGGTTCGTTGTTACGATAATATTTCCTGTAGCGAGAGCTTCAAGAATTGAAATTGGCTGTCCTTCCATTTTATAAAAAGTTGGCAAAATAAAAATATTAGAGCCAATTAAAGCCTCAATCTTTTCTTGTCCTTGAACTACCCCAACATAATTAACTTTATTTCCGAGTTTTTCCAATTTACTTATAACTGACATTTTGATACTTGATTCTATTGCCCCTGCAACTATAGCCTTATAATTTACACCTTTTTTATCAAGTATTATTAAAGCATCTAACAAATCTAATATTCCTTTTTCAGCCATTAAATTACTCAAATATATAATTCTAGGAATATCAGTTCTTTTTATCAATTCCTCAGTATTTTTATAAATATCATTTCCTGCAAAATTTTCAACTACAAAAATATCATCTAATGGCAGAAGGTCTTTAAAATTATCCTTTAGAGATTTGGACAATACAATGCCAGCCGATGCTTTTGATATTAAAAAATGAAATAGTTGTTTTTTTACACCTTTTAATGATTGGTAATGTACACCTAGATGATTTCCATGTACATGAATTACATAGGGCTTTTTTAACAAAATACATAAAATAATAAAGGGTGCATATTTTAATAAACCAAAAAATGTTTGACCAGGAGTAAAATAAACAACTTTAGCTCTTGGAATTTTATACAAACTAAAATATGATTTAAAAAAATATAATGCTTTTTTTATTGAAAAAGAACTTCCTTGCTTAGATGAAATTAAATTTGTATTTGTATTAATAACTTCAAATTTAATGTTATTGTGCTTTAAATTTTTACACAGTGTTTTATTAGCAAATGAACATCCATCAATTGGATCTGGTAATGGGCCGATAATTAAAATCATATTTACTTAATTTTAAATTTAATGCTTGATATATACAGTAGTAGCATATAACCCAAAATAGCTGTAAAAATCAAACCAAAAGTATAAGCGTAGCTATTCATTAAATCCCCTCTTAAAACAAACAGAAACATTCCTAATAAAAGAACATAAATTACATTAAAATAAGAGTTTTTATTTTTTAAAGACCAATATGCTTTATCTAATACTGCACTAGTATAAGCAATAAAAATTATAAAAATAAACACACCAAAATAGCCAAAATTAATATATCCTTCAGCTAGATAAGTACAAGCTAAATTATCAAAAGTTAAACCAATTTCATTTGCATGAAATTGACCACTACTTAATGGCTTTAAAGGCCAAATAGATCTAGGGACAAAGAATAAAAACACACCCAATAATTGATATCCATAAGTAATTATATCATGATAAATTACTCTTGCTAATGTAATATAAGCGTCAAAATGCAATTGTGTAAACATCTCAAAATTTAATCCAAATTTAAACTCCGAATTTTCACCTATGTTTCGAAATGTATCCAAAAAAGGAAAAACTATCAATAAGCCAAAAATCATAGTACTTACAAAAAAATGTCTTTTTTTAAAAATTGGCACAAAAAGTAATAATAGAGGTAAATAAAAACCTGCTGCAGCATTTCGTCCTAACCCCAATGGAAAAGCTGTAATTAAAAATAATAAAAAAAGAATTGAATTCACAATCCATGCTTTTCGATTGTACATAAAAGAAATAATAAATAAGACTAAAGATAGTGGCCTGAAAAATTTATCAATTAGTAATGAAAGTGATTTTTCTACTTCAACCTTGTCATTAAATATTCCTCCTCTAAACAACATGCTTAATATATTAAAATTGTTCACCATAAAAATCATATAAAAACAAATTAATGAAATAAATATCATTAGCACTTTAAATAATAATGAAAATCTATTACCTTTCATATTAAATACACTCAACTTAACATTTAAATTTTCTAAATATTTTATTGAAAATTTAGAATTTACCAAAAAATATAAACTATTATAAACTATAGTAGAAATTAAAAAGACAACAGATGTTATCATTTTATACTTATAAGGAATTTCAGGTTCACCAATAAACCTAGAGTTTGCAGTATATTGTAAAACTGGTGCTATACCAATAAAAAACAAATTAAATATATGATATATTTTATAAAGAGAATAAGATCTATTGCCATACGAAAAAAGTGAAAAAGAGCTTATTGCGATAATTATGATATGAATTAATACATACCCATTAATTTCGAAAACATCCGAAATAACTACATACATTGACAAAATAAAAGTAAGTAGCCCTAAAAATAAACCGGTAAAATATCTCATATTTTATTCTTTTTTAAATTAGTTATTGCGTCGTAATTAAAAGCTAGAACTTGAATAAAATATCCAACACTTAAACTTATTACGCAACCTGCAAACCCGAATATTTTTGTTAAAATAATCCCAGAAAAAATATTAAAAATAGATGTAAAAACTGTTATAGAACTAATTAAAATTGTTTTATTTCTAATAATTAAATAATTAGAACCAATTGATTTAAAAGAATATAACAAAACTCCTAGTAAATAAATTGATAAATAACTTAATAAATAATTATTATTTTCAGCATAAGCATAGTATTTATATATACTACCTACTATAAAAATTGAAATTACTATTATTAAAGCGTTTTGAGCTATATAATGAAAATAATTGATAACAGCCTTTTTGTAATTTAAATAATACTGTTCATAAAATGTTGGAATATAACCGCTATTTAAAGCATTAATAGTCATCATACCTATACTACCTAATTGAGTAAAAATATTAAGAATACCTAATTGAGCAAAAGTTAGAAATGGAGAAACAAAAACATTAAACCCATAGCTATACCCTAAATTACCAACTGTATTAATTGACAATGGTAATGTGAATTTTATTAATTCAACCACGTCACTTTTAAAAGTTACAGTCTTAAAATTAGTTTGTTTAACGAATGTAATAAAGAATACATATAGCAAATTGACCAAACCTTGCACTAAAAGTATGTAAGGCAAAAGATTAAGAAAAATCTTTTCGGTATAAATTAAAACAACTACAAACACCAAAATAAGCTGAACTAATTTATTAAATATAAATAATCTACCATATTTTTTTACTTCTGAATTTGCTATATGGTATGCCAATACAATCCTTTGAAAGGATATCATCATAGCAGAAATAATAATATAAATTAATGGTTTTAATTCAATATTTAAAAATTTCAATTTTACTACAAACCATGCCAAAATTAAAAATACTAAAATTAAAAATAGAGCCATTATTAACCAAGCGATAAAACTTGTGAATAAAACATTTGAACTTGATTTTTTTTCAATTGAAAACTTAATTATAGAAGAATCTAAACCAAAAGTAAAAAAAGCAATTATGACATTGTGCAAAGCGAATACAAGTGCAAAATAGCCGTATCCTTCTACACTTAAAAGAAAAGGTAAAACAAAACTTATTAAAAATGTAAATAAATTTCCAGAAACATTAAAAAATAAAAATCCAAGACCTTGCTTTCGCCCTTGAATTAAGGAAACTATTTTACGAATTAACACACTCTTTAACTTCATCAATTATTTTTGTAATTGTATTCGTATCTTTATTTATCCCTTGTGACTTAAGATAATTTTTAACAACTAAATCATTATTGTTATCCTCTACAAGAGCAATTTTAAAATCATGAGTTGAATAAATATAATTAATCAAATTTGAAGGGTAGTTTTCATGTAATTCTAATGATTTTCCCCATTTTGGAGAAATCACTTTTTTATTAAAAACTAAAGAAAATAAAATTGTAGTAGAATAATGACTAATTACAGCTTCACTATGAATAATACTATTTTTAAAATCAATATTTTTCAATGCCAGTATATTATTTTCATTAAAAAACTTTAAATGATTATTTAAATCTTCTCTCGGATGTAATTTAATAATTAACTTATATCCTAAAATATTAATTTCATTAAGAATCTCTTTTAGATGATTATACCATTCTTCCTTTGTCCAAATATTACCACAAACTAATCCATCATCAAGATATAATACATAATTATCATTTTCATTGAAGCCTATATCTCTTAAAAATAAATTTTTGACTTGAGTAGGGGTATTAATTATTTCAAAAATTTCGGGGTTTCCAACTACTTTAATTTTATCTTTTGGGAAACCAAATCGTTCGTTATATAACCTTTTATCTTCATTTGTATATAACAAAATCAAATCCGCGTCTAACTCTTTATCATAATTCGGCATAGTTAAATAACCAGAAGGATTTGCAACAATTCCTTTTATCATTTTAAAAGAACTAATAAATTTACCACCTGTTTTTAATGAAGAAAAATAATTTATTAATACCAAAAAATTCTTTTTTCTAAATACACGTGAAATATTTGTCCTAATATCCTTATTTAAATTTGATTTAACTTCAGCAACAGATTCAACAGAAACTAATTTACCATGTGCTAAAAAAATCAACTTTATTCCAATTTTTTTACAAATATTAACAATTGCTCTATCAAAAATAAACGAAAGATTAAGTATCAATATTACATCTGGTTTTTCAACTTCAATAACTTTTTTTATTAAAATTGTTTTATAAAATGAAATATCTCTAACAAGTAATCCATCTATAAACTCTTCTTTAACATCCCCTTCACCAGTAAAAGAACCAGTATGTACCAATATTGTAGTGAATTGATTTTTTATAAATTCATCATTTAATCTTGTAAAATTTTTATAGCCTTTTTTCCAATTATCAATAAATAGAATTTTTTTCATTAAGTCTTTTTTTTTAAATTAACTCCCAACTTAAAGGTGTTCCTTCAGTTATATTTTGTTTAAAGACCTTTCCTAAGACTTCATTAAAATACTTTGGATGCATTCCAAAACCTGGTCTAATTGATCGTACGTTATTTTCTGTTATAACATCTCCTGCCTTTACATCTTCAACCACATATAGCGATCTAGAAAAATCCTTCCCCTTTACTTGTTTTTCAGTTAAAGAATAGTCTACGATACCTATAGCTTTTTCAGCTTCACGTACAGCTTTAACCATTTCGGTAAATTCTTTTTCATTCATAGAAAAAGAAGCGTCTGGACCACCGATGGAACGATCTAAAATAAAATGTTTCTCAATAATCTTGGCACCAAAACAAGTTGCAACAATAGGAACTGTAGCGCCCATAGTGTGGTCAGATAATCCACTTATTACTCCATATCTTTCAGATAGATCTTTTACCATGCACATATTTGCCTCATTTATTGGTGCTGGATAACTTGATGTACATTTTAATAAAGCAATATCAGTGTTACCCATTCTTTTGCAAGCATCTAAAGCCAATTCAATATCTGCTTGCTCTGCAATTCCTGTAGAAAGAATAATAGGTTTTCCTTTGGAAGCAACGTATTCAATCAACGGAATATCCGTTATTTCAAAAGAGGCAATTTTATACGCAGGAACATTTAAAGTTTCTAAAAAATCAACTGCTGTTTTATCAAAAGGCGATGAAAAGCAGAGAAGCCCTTCTTCTTTTGCAACTCGCATCAATTCTCCATGCCATTCCCAAGGTGTAAAGGCTTCTTGATATAATTTATAAAGATTTTTTCCTTCCCAAATAGTACCTTTAATAATAAAGTCTTCTTTATCAGAATCAATTGTCATGGTGTCGGCTGTATAAGTTTGCAACTTAATACAATCAGCTCCGGCTCTTTTAGCAGCCCTTATTGTGTCAATAGCAGTTTCTATACTTCCATTATGATTAGCAGATAATTCTGCAATTATAAAAACCTTACTTGTACTGTTTATTTCAAAATTGTCTATTCTCATATTCCCTTTCTTGTATATAGAAAACTCTTAAATCCATTAAACATTAATTCTTTTTCAAATTGAAATCCTGCTTTTTCAAATGCATATTTTGAATTTAAATTATCTATTTTAATAAATGCATTTATAATGTAACTCTTGTTAGTATCAAAAAAATAGTTTGAAGCTTTTTCTAACATTTCACTTGAATAACCTTTCCCTCTATAATTTGAAGCTATTGAAACCCCAATTATAGCTTTATTCTTACTCTCTTTTTGAATGCGAATTTGCCCTACAGGCTCATTCTCTTCATTTTGAAAAACCAACATCAAACAAGTGTCATCTTGAATTTTAGATTTAAACCAAATTTCATGTTGTTGAAAATCTATTGTATTTGAGTTAAACGATTGTATTCTTACAGTCACATCATTTGCCCAATTAAAATACAATAAAGTATCATTTTCATTAGCTTTTCTAAAACTTAACATTTATCATTAATTTTTGAATGAATTACAACATCTAAATATTTATTATCAAAAAAACAATGCTCTTTTAAAACAGCTTCTTTATTAAAACCTGCAATCTCAATGGCTTTATATAAGTGAGGGCGTAAATCAAAAGCATAGGTGAATATTTTATGAAAATGTAGCTCAGAAAAAGCAACTTTCTCAATTAACTGTAAATATTGAATCCAATGTTTTTGAAAATATTTTTTTTCTAATGTTGTATCCATTATAAATGAAATCTCTGCATTTTTATCAATCCAATTGATATGTACCAAACCTCCATAACCAATACATTTATTATTTTCTAAATATGAAAACAAAATTTGTTCTGGCTGGTCTTTTTCAAAAAGCTTATTTACCACATTTTCAAAATAATTATCTTGATTTTGAATTGTTAGAGGTTTATTTTGCCGCAAGTGATAAATTTGTTCATTTCTCCATTGCATAATAGCTCCTCTATCTTCAAATCGTATAGGAACAATTGAAAAATCACCAATATTGAATGTTTGCTTATTTATAACTTTGTAATAGTTCATATTTTAATTCGGCTAATTTCCAATCAATATCATTATCTATATCCTGTCCCTCCATTTCAGAAATAACAATACTTCCTGAGTAATCTGTTATTATTTTATTCTGTTGCAAGCATTTTTCTATGTTCATCCAATAAAACTGACCCGCATCATGATAACTTTGCTCTAAATCCTGAGATCTTGTTAGGCTAAACTCTGGATAAAAAAAGTTTATTTTATTACCACTTCCCATTTTTAAGGCTCTTTGAATTGGAAATCCAAAAGTCATCACAGGGAATACACTGTCAAAATTGTTAGTTAATAATAATTTATATGCGTCAATGAGTTTTCCAACCGTTACAAATGGAGCGCAAGCATATATGCAACATGTATAATCAAATATTAAATTATGTAATTGATAATTGTTCAAAACCTCCTCTATAACTTCGAAAGTAGTTGCATAATCATTTGCAGTTTGACTACTTCTCATGAAAGGAACTCTAGCACCATATTTTTTAGCAACCTCAGCAATTTCAATATCATCCGTTGAAACCATCACCTCATCAAAAAGGTTACTATTAATTGCTGCTTCTATTGAATATGCAATAATTGGTTTTCCTAAAAAAGTTTTTATATTTTTTCTCGGAATCCTTTTACTACCTCCTCTTGCTGGGATTATACATAGCTTTTTACTCATTGTAAAAAGCTTTAACACTTTCAATAACAAAATTTTGCTCCTCATTGGTCAATGTAGGAAATATAGGCAAGCTTATACAATGCTTATAATAATTTTCAGCATTTGGCATATCTCCTTCCTTCCATCCTAATTCTTTATAATAAGGCATTAAATGGCAAGGAATATAATGAATCTGGGCAAATATGTTATTTTTTCTCAAATGATTATATAGACCCAATCTGTCTTGAACTTCAATAATGTATAAATGATATGCATGGCCATTCACCACTCCTGATTGTCCTTTTATAAAACTTTTGTCTTTAAATGATTTAAAATAGGTTTCTGCAATTTGTTTTCTTTTTATTAGCCCCTCATCTGCACGATTTAGCTGCGAAAGACCTAATGCTGCTTGAAAATCTGTTAAGCGATAATTGAACCCTAATGATTGCATTTCCATATACCATCCTGGGTATTGTTCTATACCTCCTGCAAATTCAATTGAGTTTGTATATAAATCATCATTTTTAACAATTCCATGAGTACGTAATTGCAACAATTTTTTATAAAGAATTTCATTATTAGTTGTAATCATTCCTCCTTCACCAGATGCAATATGTTTTACCGGATGAAATGAAAAAATGGCTAAATCTGCAAACTGTCCATTTCCACAAAATTGATCTAAGTTAGAAGCATCTTGAAATGCTCCTCCAGGTGCATGACATGAATCTTCAATAATCCATAAATCATATTCATCTGCCAATTGTCTAAAAGCTTCCAAATCAACAGCTCTTCCAGCAAAATCAACAGGAATTACCCCTTTATAAGTCCCTTTTGGAGAACTTTCTAATAAAACTCTAACCTTATCAATATCTAATAAATAAGTTTTTGAATCTATATCTGAAAAAACAACTTCACCACCACAATAACGAATACAATTAGCTGAAGCTGCGAAAGTTATAGGTGTCGTTATTACTTTATCACCTTCTTTGACGTCTAAAGCTATTGTACATAAATGAAGTGCTCCAGTCCCATTTGATACTGCTACTGCATATTTACAGCCAACATATTCAGCAAAAGCAGCTTCAAATTCAGCTATTTTAGGCCCTTGAGTTAAATAATCTGATTGAAGTGTTTCAATTACTGCTTGAATATCTTCTTCTGTAATATTTTGCCTTCCGTAAGGTATTGCCTTCATTGTTATGCTATAAAATTAGGATCTACGTGTTCCTTAATTAAACTACGTAATGTTTCAACTGTTTCCCATTCTGTATTGGTACCTGAATTATATGCAAATCCATTAGGAACTAACTCTGCCTTGAAACTAGCCATAAAGTCATCAACATTCCAAACTGGTGTTTGAGGAATTATTACATAATATTTCCCAAGATTATAGGTAAAGAAAGAATCTGAAGAAGTAATCATTTCTTCATGAATCTTTTCTCCTGGTCTAATCCCTATTACTTTATGTTCACATTCAGGACCTATAGCCTCAGCAACATCCATAATTTTATATGAAGGGATTTTTGGGATAAATATCTCACCTCCCCAAGCTGTCTCCATAGCATGTAAAACCATATCAACACCACCTTGAAGAGAAATATTAAACCTTGTCATAGTATCAACTGTTATTGGCAAAACCCCCTCTCTTTTCTTATTTAAGAAAAAAGGAATTACCGAACCATTTGACCCCATTACGTTACCGTACCTTACCACTGAAAATTTAATATTGTGTTTTCCTTTAATATTATTGGCTGCAACAAAAAGTTTATCAGATGTCAACTTTGTAGCTCCATACAAGTTAATTGGCGCACAAGCTTTGTCTGTAGATAGGGCCACTACATTTTGAACACCAGTTTTAAGGGCGGCATGAATTACATTCTCAGCTCCTCCTATATTAGTCTTTACACACTCATCTGGATTATATTCAGCAATATGAACATGTTTCATAGCTGCTGCATGAATAACATAGTCAATTCCTTCAAAAGCTCTTATTAATCTTTCTTTATCCCTCACATCTCCAATAAAAAATCGAATTTGAGGGTATTCTGAAACAGGATATTCCTGAGCCATTTGAAACTGTTTTTGTTCATCTCTTGAAAAAATCACCAATCGTTTTACATTTGGCCATTTTTTTAAAATGTTTTCAGTTAATGCTTTTCCCAAAGAGCCTGTTCCTCCTGTAATTAATATTGATTTGTTGTTAAGCATAATTTATAATTTTTCTAATTATTTTTTAATTTCATGATAATTTGATTCCTGAAAATTTTTCCAATTCCCAAAAATAAACCAACAAAAGTCCACACAACTAAAATCATACCTCTTTTAGGTTTCGATTTTTCAATAGGAACAGCCACTGGCTTTAAAACAGTAAATACAGGTGTATCTTCAGTTACTTGAATGTACTGCGCCTCTAATTGCTTCGCCAATTCTAAATAGACACCGTATATTAAATTGTATTCATCTTGCAACATTTCTGTTGAAGTTTTTGCAATAGCTTTTGTAATATTTTGATTACGGTCTCTATTGTTGGCTAGTTCTTTTTGGATGTTTTTGAATTTATCTTCTACTTCAACATAGCGAGATTTGATGAAAGATAATTGTTCTTTTGATTTTTGGATTTTAAAATCAATCACATACTCTTGTAATAATTGCTGCACTCTCAATGTTAATTCAGCTGCTGCTAAAGCTTCAGGCATAGCTGAAGAAATTGTAACATATCCATCATCTTCATTTACTTGTAATCGTATTTGATCAGTTAATATTTTAATGAGTTTGTCTTCTTTCTTAGAAATAGTAACCACATTGCTATCTTTTTCTGCTCCATTCAACACAATATCTTTTGGTTTTCCTTTGATAGCTCCAATAATCAACCCAGGCAAACCAATAGTGTATTTTTTTAAATAACCAAATAATCCAGGACTATATATCTCTGTATAATACTTAGCAAAAGTTACTTTTTCTTTTTCGCCATCAATGGTTAAAGGAGTTTGTAGTAATTCTTTTTGAAATGGGATACTATTCAATATTTGAGGATATAAACTTGGTGAAATACCAGAATCACTGCTCATTCCACCTAAATTGATACCGGCCATAGCTGCCAACCCTCCCAAACTTCCTCCAATTTTACCTTCTCCCGTTTGTGAAACAAAAGTAGTTGAGGCTGTATATTCTTTTTCTGAGAATATAGCTACAAATAACCCAATTGCCATAAATATTAAGGTTGTTTTTAGTACCGTTTTACGACCGTTCCATAGGGTTTTTGCTAAAGCGATTAAATCAATCTCATCGTCTTCAACCTCTGGTTTTGAAATTTTATTTTGTTGCGTCATTTTTTGTCATTTAGTGATCAGGGATGAGGAAACAGGGATGAATTTAGTAAGCGGGGATCAGGTAATATCACTTACCTCAGATCACTTATCTCAGATCACTCATCACTTCTCCTTCATCACTACCATACGTTGTTTTAATGTTTTAATTAATGTTATTAACATTTTTCTTATTTCAATTATATTTTCTTCTAATGAATGCTCTACATAATTTAATTTATGTGCGATTATAATTTGTGTTTCTAATTCTGATAATGAACCCAAAGAAATATATAAAAACCGAACATAATCTTTTGTTGAGTTTCTAGCTGCACCTTCAGCTATATTAGAAGGTATAGAAACTGATGATCTTCTCATTTGTGAAATTAATCCAAATTTCTCATCGCTTGGAAAATTCGAAGTCAACTTATAAATTTCAAAAACGAAATCCATAGCCTTTTGCCAAACAATTAAATCTTTATGCGTTTTCATCACTATTTTTTAATTCTTATAAAAAACTCATCACCCTTCACTCATCACCCTTCACTATTTCCTGATGCCTGCTCACTCATCACTCATCACTCATCACTCACCACTGATTCCTGCTCCCTAACTTAAAAACTACTAATTAACAATCCTAAGGTTGATAAAGCTGTAGTTATTGCCAAAACTTCAGTAATTGAGACTTTTGATCTTTCTCCTTTATTAGGCACTACCACCATTGCTCCTGGCGCTAATTTTGGGTGTGTTTTAAAAAATAAAAAACTGGTTGTTGCTTTGATATCTCCATTGGCGTAAATTACATAAGATCTGCTTTTTTTAGCACGCAAGCCATAACCTCCTGAGAAATTTACATAGTCTTTTAAAGAATTCTTTTTGTCATAACGAATTAATGATGGTGACAATACTTCTCCTCTAACAGTAACTGTTTGTTTTTCTGACGGAATTGTTAACTTATCTCCTTCTTCTAATATTAAATCGTACTTAGAGCCCTTACCACCTTGTGTCATAATTTTTGTAAGGTTCAAACCAATCTTAATTTCCTTTTCCAAAACTTCAGCTTGATTTAATGAATCTTTTGTTGTTAGCTGATCTAATAAGGTTACTTGCGATTGCTCTATAGCTTCGCCTACTTTTCTAGACAAGTAAGCGCCCTCTATAAAAGCATAAGGCGATAAACCTCCTGCCTTATCAATTAAATCAGAAACGCGTTCGCTTTTGTTTGTTATAGCATAATCTCCTGGATAGGTAACTTCACCTGTAACACTCACATTCTCTTGAATTGTATGACCTTTTAAATACCTAACTGATACAATATCAAAAGGTTCTAAATAAAAATCGTTGTTATCTTCAATCAATAAATTGTTTGTTGTTGAACGCTGTATTGATTTACTAATAGTTGCATAATCATCATCATTTACACGTCTAAAAATATCTATAACTGATGCATCGGCTCCTTCTTTAAAACCACCAGACATTGCAATTAAATCTTCTAAATGCATATGCTCCATAAACACAACTGTTTGTGGCTTGTTTACGGCACCATTAATAGATACTGTATATTTTTCTTTTAAACTTTCTGTGCTAAAAATTTGAATGCTATCTTCTCTTTTTAATAAAACATTTTCATTACTTGATAGTACTTCTTTTACTGAAAACGAAACCAATTCCTGATTGATATCATCAATAGTTCTATAAATAATTCCACGGTCTAAAAAAGCATTTTCTTTAACACCTGCTGCTTTTTTTAATAAGTCTAACAAGGTAATTCCATCTTTTAACTCGTAAGTACCCGGTCTATAAACAGCACCACCAATTTGCACTCTATTTTGAAATCTATCAACAATTGCTCCTACTGTTAAAACATCTCCATCTTTCAATAAAAAATCAGGTTGTTGTTTAAAATCAATTTCACTTACGGTTCTTTCCGAACCATTTACACGTTCAACCAAAATTAAATTCTGATAAGCATCAGAGGTAAATCCACTAAAAAACGAAGTTAATTTTGAAATGGTTTCGCCATCTTTCATTTCATACAAACCAGGGCGTTTTACATTGCCTTTAACTTCAACAATGTTTGCATATGGTTTTACAATAATGATATCCTGATCACGCAATAAAACATTCCCTTCTTCAGAGCCATTGATTAAATAATTATAAATGTCAAAATCTTTTAAATGTTTGCCATTTCTAATAATTTGTATGCTTCTAAAAGTACCATTTTCAGTAGGTCCACCAGCAGCATATAAAGCATTTAATACCGATGATAATCCGCTTAATGAATAAGTTCCTGGCGCTTTAACTTCACCTATAATGTTTACCTGAACCGTACGAACGTTGATTAGTGAAACATCGGCATATACTTTATTGTAACTATCATTTGAAGCACCTATACCACTGTAAATTTTTTGCAAATATGAAATGATTTTTTCTTTTGCTTTATCAATAGAAAGACCACTTATATAAATAGGCCCAATACTTTCAATTCTAATAGCGCCTTCGCGATTAACTTGTTTGATGTAATTGTTTTCTGCAGCTCCCCAAATATCAATCAACAATTCATCACCTGGGCCAACCACGTATGAAGTAGGTGTTGCCATGTTTAAATTTGGTGTGAATGAAATATTTGGATTGCTAAAAAAATCGTATCCAAACAGTGGACTTTTTGTAATTGTATCTGTTTTTTTTCCAACCAGCCCAAATTTATCTATGTTTGAAATGTCACCGGCATCTGAAGTTTGAACATTGTTTGAAGAATCTTCAAAACGCAAAGTACTTATACGTTGCTTTAATTTTGAAATTTGACTTGCAGGCACTCCTTTTGCCTTTGCCATTACTTCTAATTGATTTAATGTATAACCTTCTGATTTGGCTTTATTCCAGTATGTTGCAATTTGCTCATCAGACAATTCATCAATATTGATGTTTGCCATTTGTGCCTGACTAATATTTTGTGCTATTGTTAATTGCGTAGTAAAAATAAAGATGAGCATTAGCAATGCCCTCATCAAATATTTCATAGTTATGTTTGTGTTAGTTTTAAGTATGCAAATATAGTTTTTTTCTGCGTACTAATATTATGTTAAAATGCCCCTCTATAAACGTAGACTTTGATAAAAAATTGTGTAAATATCAAACACCTATTGAGCCTTGGCATTTAAACTACACTTTTCTAATTCAACAAATCTGAACCTTCTTTTTCTAACCTGCTATAAATATCTTTTACTTCCTGTGATTGTTCTTTTTGCAATATTAAATTGGCAGTAGGTGTTGCAACAAATATGGTGTTTTTTAGACCTAAAAATGCTGTAAATGTACTTGTGCCAATTACCATATTTCCAAATTCATCAACTTGGTAACCTTTTGAAATTAAATATTCATAAACAGATTCAAAAGAACCTAAATCGGACCAAAGAAATTGTGTTGGAACTACTTTTATTTTATCACTCTTTTCCATTACAGCATAGTCAATACTAATACTTGGAATTTCCATTGATAAATCAAAATCTAATTTTCCTTGCTCATTGTTTTCCCACGCTTTTTTAGATTTTTCATAAACCAATGGCGTGTACTTTTTCAATTCTTCAATAAAAACACTTGCCTTAAAACAAAACATACCACTATTCCATAAAAAATTACCTTTTGAAATAAAGTCTTTTGCCGTCTCTGTGTTTGGTTTTTCACGAAATGAAATCACATCGTCATTTTGATATTCAATATAACCATAACCTGTTTCTGGCTTAGTTGGTACAATTCCAAAAGTTACTATTGCCCCTTTTTTAGCTTTTTCAACAGCACTTAAAATGGCTTTTTTATACTGATCATCACCTTCAATTACTTGATCTGATGGCGTTACAATTAAAATATCGTCAGGATTTGATGCTAGCGCTGCAAAAGCAATTGCCGCTGCTGTATTTCTTGGAGTAGATTCTACTATGTCAATATAATCTTTCCCAGCTTTTTCCATAACTTTACGACTCAAATGACAATTGTCTTTATTACCAACAACCATTATCTGATCTGTAAGATCTTGATTACGCTCAACCGCCATTTGAAATAACGATTTATTTTCAAAAATCTCCAAATATTGCTTTGGTTGACTTTTACGTGAAAGTGGCCACAAGCGACTTCCTATTCCTCCAGTTAATATTACATTTATAATTTTACTCATATTTTCTTTTTATTGACTTTGACCCTGACCTTGACGAAGACTTAGTCATAGTTTTGGTCTTTATTTTATCTTCAATTTTGCTTCCTTCACTTTGACTTTGACGAAGACTTGGTTTTAGTCATAGTCTTAGTTTTAGTCATAGTTTTGGTCTTTATTTTATCTTCAATTTTGCTTCCTTCACTTTGACTTTGACGAAGACTTCATTTAAGTTTTGGTTTTGGTTTTAGTCTTAGTTTTAGTTTTAGTTTCAATCTTGCTTCTTTTTACTTTGACTTTGACGAAGACTTGGTTTTAGTCATAGTTTTGGTCTTTATTTCATCTTCAATTCTGCTTCTTTCACTTTGACTTTGACGAAGACTTGATTTTAATCATAGTCTTAGTTTTGGTCTTAGTTTTCAATTCTTTTTTTTACTAAACTTTTTCTCAATCCACTAATTCTTTTCTGTAAACTAATCAATTCTTGAATTATTGTATTTAACTCATTTTGGTTTATGTATTTTCTTTTTTCGGCTATTATTAATTGGGTTTCTAACTCATATGCAGAGCCTAAACTAAAATCTAAAAACCTTGCAAAATCTTTACCTGTATTTCTACCCGCTCCTTCTGCAATATTTGAAGGTATTGAAACAGCTGATCTAGTGATTTGAGACGACAACGAAAATTGCTCTTTTACAGGAAACCTATCTACAAGAATATATGTTTTATCAACAATATCCATCGCATCAATCCAAATATCATAATCTCTAAAATTTCTCATAGCATTTGTAATTACTTTGACGAAGTCATAGTCTTAGTCTTAGTTTTGGTCTTAGTCATAGTCTTAGTTTTAATCAATATATACCTCTAACAATTCTGCACTTCCTTTTATTTCAACTTCATTTACAATAGCAGGAATTAAAATTGTTTCACCCTTAACAAATTCGGTTATATTTGTTCCAATAGTTATACTTCCACTGCCTTCAACACACATATAAACTACAAACGAATCACATTTAGAAAGTTCTTTTTTGAAGTTTCCTTTTATATTTAACTTATTGGTTGTAAAATATTCACAAGTCACCAAATTTTCAGCTTGATTTGATTTATTTTGATACGAAATTTTTTCAATTTGTGTTTTTGAAAAATCAAAAGCATCTAAGGCCAAATCGGTATGTAATTCTCTGGAGATACCATTATCATCTGTTCTGTTCCAATCAAAAATACGATAAGTTAAATCAGATGTTTGTTGAATTTCGGCAATTAAAACACCTTTTCCAATGGCGTGAACTGTACCTGTTTCAATAAAAAAAACATCTCCTTTTGCAACCTCCACATCATTCACCATTTCTAAAATTTCACCGTTATTAAATTTAGAAAGATATTGATCTTTGGTGTATTGTTTATCAAAACCAACATATAGTTTAGATTGCTTATCGGCATCAACCACATACCACATTTCGGTTTTCCCAAAAGAATTGTGTCGTTTTTGAGCCAATTCATCGTTGGGATGTAACTGAATAGACAAGTCGTCATTTGCATCAATAAACTTAAATAATAACGGAAAAGTGTTTCCGAATTTTTTATAAACAGCTGAACCAACCAAATCTTCTTTAAAATCTTCAATAAGATTTTTTAGCAATGTGCCTTTTAAAGCCCCATTACTAACAACCGAAATATCTCCGTTAACACCTGAAAGCTCCCAACTTTCACCAACATTATTTGAAAAACAATTTTTGTGAAGTACGTTTTTTAACTTTTCGCCTCCCCAAATTTTTTCTTTTAAAACTGGAGAAAATTTAATAGGATAAGGATTTTTCATTTTAGCTATTTTCATCTTAAGCAATTGAACGCAAGTTAGTGTTTTTTTATTTTTTTACGATTACAATCCTTTAAATTTACGAATACGTTTAATCTTATCAAAAATAACAACGAAGACTTTTAGCTATTTTAAAATAACTTTCAGTCTTCGTTAAAATTTTATTATTGCTTGGCTCACTACTTTTCAAATGGGTGGCTTGCCAATGGTTTTTTTATAAATGGATGGTAATTTCCTTGAGCGCCAACAGGTGTTGCATGACGCACATTGTGCACAATTTCAATTGCCTGACGCGGGGCTTCTAATCCGTAACCGTTTCCTTTTAAAATTTCTTCATAAGAAACTGTGTGTAAATCTGTAAATCCTCCACTAAATTCTAACTCTTCACCTTCAATAGTAATTGAACGATATGTAGATTGACCTTTTGCTTTTATTTCATCAGGAAGTACATCAAAATTGATTGACAAAAACCAACGAACACGAGCTTTTTCAAATTCCAAATAACCTGCAGAACGATCGTGCGTATTGATATGCACCACATTTTGTTTTAAATCGCCAAAAATCCACGACAACATATCAAAAAAATGGACACCAATGTTGGTTGCAATTCCACCTGATTTTGAAACATCTCCTTTCCAAGAAGTATAATACCAATGCCCGCGAGAAGTTAAATACGTTAAATCTACATCGTACATTTTATCTTTTGGTCCGTTTTCAATTTTTTGTTTAAGCGCAATAATACTTGGATGCACTCTTAACTGCAAAATATTGTAAATTTTATGCCCCGTCTCGGCTTCAATTTTAGACAAAGCATCTATATTCCAAGGATTTAGCACCAAAGGTTTTTCACAAATGGCATCAGCACCTTGACGCAAAGCAAAACGAATATGCGCATCATGCAAATAATTTGGCGTACAAATACTTACATAATCTAATTGCTTATTTTGTTCAAATTTTAATTTTGAAATATGGCGATCAAATCGCTCAAATTCTGTAAAAAAGTCAGCATTTGGAAAATAGCTATCTATAATTCCAACACTGTCAAATTTATCAAGAGCCGCAACCAAATTATTTTTGGTTTCTTTAATGGCTTTCATATGACGCGGAGCAATGTAACCACTTGCTCCAATTAATGCGAAGTTTTTCATTCTAATTTTTTCCTATTTGATAATATTCAAAACCTTTTTCTTTTAAGTTGAAGGCGTTGTATTGATTTCTACCATCAAAAATAATGGCGTTATTTAATAATTTACTTATTTCATCAAAATCTGGAGAGCGAAATTCTTTCCATTCTGTTAATAAAATCATTGCATCTGCATTTTCTAAAGCTTTGTATTTTGAATTTACATAGGTAATATTTTCAATTCCTTTTAAATAAAACTCTTCAGCCTCTTCAATAGCTTTTGGATCGTATGCCTGAATTTTAGCACCGCGTTTTACCAACTCTTTAATAACATAAATTGCTGGAGCTTCGCGCATATCATCGGTTCCTGGTTTAAAAGCCAATCCCCAAATACCAAATGTTTTTCCTTTTAAATCTTCTCCAAATTTATTGATAACTTTTGTTGAAATAACAAATTTTTGTGCATCGTTTACTTCTTCAACCGATGTAATTAATTTTGCATCATAATTGTATTCTTCAGCAATTTTCTTTAAAGCTTTTACATCTTTAGGAAAACATGAACCGCCATAACCACAACCAGGATAAATAAAACTATAACCAATACGAGCATCAGAACCAATACCTATACGAACCATATTGGCATCTGCACCTACTTTTTCGCAAATATTGGCAATCTCATTCATAAACGAAATTTTAGTTGCCAACATGGCATTTGCAGCATATTTTGTCATTTCAGCAGAACGAATATCCATCGTAATAATACAATCGTGTACCATACAAAATGGTGCATATAATTGTTTCATTTTATCAAACGCATAATTACTTTCAGCTCCAATAACAACACGATCAGGCTTCATAAAATCATTAATCGCAGCACCTTCTTTTAAAAATTCAGGATTAGAAACAACATCAAATTCAATAGATGCACCTCTTTGATCCAATGCTTTTTTAATGGTTGCTTTTACTTTATCTGCAGTACCCACTGGCACGGTAGATTTATCTACAACCACCAATCTGTTTTGCATTGTTTCTCCAATTCCTTTGGCAACAGAAAGCACGTATTGTAAATCTGCGGAACCATCATCGCCCATAGGAGTTCCAACGGCAATAAATACAATTGCAGCATCGTTAATAACCTCGCTTAAATTGGTTGAAAAAAACAAATTTTGATCTGCAACATTTTTCAATACCATTTGCTCTAAACCTGGTTCGTAAATTGGAATGATGCCTTGTTTTAATTTCTCAATTTTATTCACATCAATATCAACACAAGTAACTTGATTACCCATTTCTGCAAAACAAGTTCCTGAAACCAAACCAACATATCCTGTTCCTATTACAACTACTTTCATATTCTTTTTCTTTTATTTATATCTTAATTTTATTTTGAATGCCTATACTTATTTATTTAAAGTTTGCCGTGAACTTTACATTTTAAAACACCTTTCACATCGTAAATAACACCATTATTATTTAAATATTTACTTAAATCAATGGTTAAAAATTGACTATGAGCAACGGTTAAAATAATACCATCAAACTTTTGATTTGGTAAATTTTGAAGCGTTTCTATTCCGTATTCTTTTTTTACTTCGGAAGGATTTGCCCAAGGATCATAAACCGTCACCTGATTTCCAAATTCATTTAAATGCTGAATAACATCTACAACTCTGGTGTTTCTAACATCGGGACAGTTTTCTTTAAAAGTAATTCCCAATACCAAAACCTTTGCATCTTTTACCTGAATATCATTTTTTACAAACAACTTTATAACTTCTGCAGCAACATGTTGCCCCATACTATCATTCATTCTTCTTCCTGCCAAAATAATTTCGGGATGGTAACCAACTTCTTGCGCCTTTTGCGCCAAATAATAAGGATCTACACCAATACAATGACCACCTACCAAACCTGGCTTAAAAGGTAAAAAATTCCATTTTGTACCAGCAGCTTCCAAAACTGCCTGCGTATCAATATTTAATAAATTAAATATTTTAGACAATTCGTTTACAAAAGCAATGTTGATATCACGTTGCGAATTTTCAATTACTTTAGCTGCTTCAGCCACTTTTATATTAGATGCCAAAAACGTACCTGCAGTAATTACCGAAGCGTATAAATTATTTACTTTTTGACCAATTTCTGGTGTTGATCCAGAAGTTACTTTTAATATTTTTTCAACAGTATGCTCTTTATCACCTGGATTGATTCTTTCAGGTGAATAACCAACATAAAAATCTTTATTGAATTTTAGTCCTGATTTTTTTTCTAAAACTGGCACACAAACTTCTTCGGTTGCACCAGGATAAACAGTAGATTCGTAAATAACAATGTCGTTTTGTTTTAAAACTTTAGCTACAGTTTCACTGGCTTTAATTAAAGGTGTTAAATCGGGCTTGTTATTTTTATCAACTGGCGTTGGAACAGTAACTATATAATAATTACAATTAGAAATATCCTGAATATTAGCTGTACAAAACAATCCGTTTTGATCACTTGGAGTACTAACCAATACATCTTGAAGTACATGGTTTTCAATTTCCAACGTACTATCAATACCTTTATTTAATTCGGCAATTCTATTTTTATGAATATCAAATCCAACAACTGAAAATTTGGTTGCAAACAAACGAGCCAATGGCAAGCCTACATATCCCAATCCAATTATTGCAATTTTAATTTTTTCTTTCATTTATTTTTTTACTTTGATGAAGACTTTGACTTTGACTTTGACTTTGACTTTGACTAAAACTTTGACTATGATTAAAACTTTGACCTTGACTATGACTTTGACTAAGACTTTTTTTTAGTTTTATTCAACATTTTGGTCTTGGATCTTCCGACTTTAGCTAATTATCGCTTTGACTGCGCTGTGCAACCAGCAAGTTTTTAAACTTTAGACATTATTTTTTATACTTGTCTAAATACCACTGAACGGTTTTTAAGATTCCTGTTTCAAAATTTTCATCGGCTTTCCAACCTAATTTTTGTTCAATTTTAGTGGCATCAATGGCATATCTAAAATCGTGACCTGCTCTGTCTTCAACATAAGTAATTAAATCTTTATAACTTTTGTTTTCAAGAGGCGCTAATTTATCTAAAAGTTCACAAATTTTATTTGCAATGTAATTGTTATTGCGCTCATTTTTTCCACCTATATTGTAAACTTCACCAGCAATACCTTTATGAAAAGCAATATCAATTCCTTTACAATGATCTAACACATACAACCAATCTCTAATGTTTTTTCCATCACCATAAATTGGGATATTTTCACCAGAAAGTGCTTTTCTAATTACAGTTGGAATCAATTTTTCGTCGTGTTGTTTTGGCCCGTAGTTATTTGAACAATTGGTAATTACCGTATTCATTCCGTAAGTATGGTGGTAACTTCTAACAATTAAATCGCTACTAGCTTTTGAAGCACTGTATGGCGAATTTGGCGCATACGGAGTTTCTTCAGTAAACAAACCTGTTTCTCCCAATGTTCCATAAACCTCATCAGTTGAAACATGTAAAAAACGGCTATTTTCAAAACCAGCTTTAAAAACAAATGGTTTTTCCATCCAGTATTTATAAGCAACATCAATTAAAGTAAATGTTCCTTTTACATTGGTTTCAATAAAAACATCTGGGTTGCTAATAGAATTATCAACGTGAGATTCAGCAGCTAAATGAATAACATCCTGAATATAATAATGTTGAAAAATTCGTTGGATTAAACTTCTATCACAAATATTTCCATGAACAAATGTGAAATTTTTAGCATTTTTTACAGACTTTAAATTCTCTAAATCGCCTGCATAGGTTAACGCGTCTATAACAACAATTTTATAATTGGGATAAGTCGTTATCAAATGCTCTGCCATATTAGCTCCTATAAATCCTGCAGCTCCTGTTACTAAAATTGATTTCATATTATCTTTTTTTCATTAAATCATTAATTCAAACTATAAATTAAAAGTGTGTAAAATATTTAATTGTTATTAAAATTTCAAATTACCAACTTTTAATTTATGCTTATACATATTTATTACATTTTCCAAACCTAGATACAATGATTCGGCAATCAAAGCGTGTCCAATAGAAACTTCCAACAAATTTGGAATGTTTTCAGCAAAAAACTGAATATTATCCAAACTTAAATCGTGACCAGCATTGATACCCAAACCCAATTGAGTAGCTAAGATAGCACTTTCTGTATAAGGTTTAACAGCTAATTTATTTCCTAAAGCATATTGTGTTGCAAATTCTTCAGTATACAATTCAATTCTATCTGCACCTGTATTGGCTGCTGCCTCAATCATTTTTAAATTTGGATCAACAAAAACAGAGGTTCTAATTCCTTTTGATTTAAATTCTGAAATGACTTCTTTTAAAAAATCTTTATGCTTAATGGTATCCCAACCTGCATTAGATGTGACCGCATTTATGCCGTCTGGCACTAAAGTAACCTGAGTTGGACAAATTTCCAAGACCATTTCAGTAAATTTATCAATCGGATTTCCTTCAATATTAAACTCGGTAATAACTGTTTTTTTTAAATCGTAAGCATCCTGATAACGAATATGGCGTTCATCAGGCCTTGGGTGAATGGTAATTCCTTCGGCTCCAAATCGCTCAATATCAGCAGATACATTTACAACATTAGGAAAATCACCACCTCTAGAATTGCGTAAAGTTGCTATTTTATTAACATTTACACTTAATTTTGTCATTGTCAATGTTTTTTTATTTTTATTGAACGACAAATTTACGAACAAAGAATATGTTTTTGGTTTTATTTTTGATTAATTTGTAGAACAATTACAAACCTAATGGAAACTACCCCATACATATTAAAAGAATACAGTCCTTTTTTGCTTGAAACTACTATTGAAGAAATAAAATTATTTTTTCATGAAACCTCTTTTAGCCATTTTCCGGTAGTTGAAAATAAAAAATTGATTGGAATAATTTCAAAAACAACCATTGAAGAGATTGAACAAGACGATAAAGAAATTGGTTATTTACAATACGCTTTAAGTTATTTTAATGTTGAAGAAAACGTTAATATATTAACATTATTAACCATTTTTAGCGCTAACAATACCAATATAGTTCCGGTAACTGATCTTGAACAAAATTATATTGGATATTTTGAATTAACAGATATTTTACATTTAATTACTGAAACACCTTTTTTAAAAACCGAAGGTATTGCATTGAGTATAGAAAAAGAAATTGACAAATTTTCGTTTAGCGAAGTTTGTCAAATTGTTGAATCTAATAAAGGAAAAATTTACGGGCTTTTTATTTCAGAAAGCACGCCTGCAATAGTAAAAATAACCTTAAAATTTAGCGCTCAAAATGTAAACGAAATTTTACAGTCATTTAGACGCTACAACTATTTAATTACTTCAAAACACAAAGAAGATTTTTATTTAGAAGATTTACAAGAACGTTCAAATTACTTGCAAAAATATTTAAACATCTAAGTATGAAAGTTGCTATTTACGGTCAATATTACAAAACTGAAGATACTTTATATGTAAAAGAATTGTTACAGGTTTTAAAACAAAACAACATTGAATTTGTTGTTGAAAAAAACTACAGCAAAGGTTTAATTAAACATATAGATATAGACAATTTAAACACATTTTTAACCTACAAAGAACTTAACAATTCTTTTGATTTTATGTTTACTGTAGGTGGAGACGGCACCATTTTACGTGCAGTTACTTTTATACGAAACTCAAAAATACCAATTATAGGTATTAATACAGGTCGATTGGGGTTTTTAGCAACCATACAAAAAGATCAAATTGCGCTTGCTGTTGAAAAACTATTAAACAAAGAATATTTGGTAAAAAAACACAGTTTACTAAGCGTAACAACCTCACCAGAAATTGAAAGTTTATCTTCGTTAAATTTTGCTTTAAATGAAGTTACTGTAAGTAGAAAAAATACGCCATCTATGATAACCATAGAGACTTATTTAAATGATGAATTTTTAACATCGTATTGGGCAGACGGGTTGATAATTGCAACCCCAACTGGCTCTACAGGCTACTCATTAAGTTGTGGCGGCCCTATTATTACACCACAAGCAAAAAGTTTTGTACTTACACCCATTGCCCCGCATAATTTAAATGCACGCCCATTGGTAATACCCGATGATACAGAAATTAAATTTAAAGTAAGTGGTAGAGAAGATGATTATTTTTTAACTTTAGACTCGCGTATAACAACCATCCAAAAAGGCACATTAATTTCGGTAAAAAAATCGACTTTTAATTTAAAAATGGTTGAAATCAATCAGCAAACATTTATTAAAACACTTCGAGAAAAACTACTTTGGGGACAAGATACCCGAAATTAATTTTGAGTAATTTTTATTTCAAAAACAAGCAGCTTGTTTAACAATATTTTCAATAATATTCAGTTTATTGAAAAAGACATTGTTAAACTACAAAAAGCGAATAGATTTTTTTATATTTGCACGCAATTTTTATATGAAAAAATTAATATATTTTATTTCATTCATCTGTATTACAACCGTTTCCAAAGCTCAAATTCATGAGATTGGTGTATTTGCTGGCGGTAGTAACTACATTGGTGATATAGGCTCTGAGCTCTATATAAATCCAACTAATTTAATGGGTGGAATTATTTATAAATACAATTTAAACCCTAGAATGGCTTTGAGAGGTACTTTTACTTACGCAAAAATATCTGCAGATGATGCAAAAGCTTCTAATATTGGCAGACAGCAACGAGGTCTTCGTTTTAGCAATACCTTAACAGAATTAGCGGCAGGTATAGAATATAGCTATTTTCCGTACAATCTCAACACCCATCACTTAACACAAACACCATACATATTACTTGAAATTGCAGCTTTAAATTTTAACAATGTAATTGGAGAAAATGGTCCATTACAATACCAATACGGTTCAAAAACTACAGTTGCAATTCCGTTTGGATTAGGATACAAATTTAAAGTTGCCCGAGGTTTTGCAATGGCATTTGAGATTAGAACAACTTACACTTTTACCGACGAATTAGATTATAACAATAGCAAAATACCTGCATTAACTTTTGGAAACCCAAATAATAACGACTGGTATACATTTACAGGAGTTTCATTTGTTTATACTTTTGGAAGACCTCCTTGCTACGCAACACCTTACTAATGAAAGATTTAACTAATCAAATAAATAAAAATACTTTACCCAACCATATTGCAATAATTATGGATGGCAACGGGCGTTGGGCAAAACAACAAAATCAACCTCGTGTATTTGGACATAAAAATGGTGTGGGTGCAGTTAGAAAATCTATTGAAGCCTGCGCTAAAATAGGTGTGAATTACTTAACACTTTATGCTTTTTCAACCGAAAATTGGAATAGACCTAAATTAGAAGTTAAAACACTCATGTCTTTATTGGTTTCATCTCTAAAAAAAGAGTTGAAAACACTTCAAAAAAACAACATCAAATTAAATACCATTGGAAACCTTGAGAATTTACCAAAAAAAGCTCAAATTGAACTTGCCGATGTAATTGAAAAAACCAAAAACAACACTGCTCTAACTTTAACCTTAGCACTAAACTATGGTTCTAGAGAAGAAATTGTTAATGTTATCAAAAATTTATCAAAAAAAGTTGTTAATAAAGAGTTGACCATTGAAGATATTGATGAAAAAATTATTAATAATCATTTATATACGTTTTCTTTGCCTGATGTTGATTTGATGATTCGCACTAGTGGCGAAAAAAGAATCAGCAATTTTTTATTATGGCAAATCGCATATGCAGAATTGTATTTTACAGATACCCTTTGGCCAGACTTTAATGAAGAAAATCTGTTTCAGGCAATTATAGATTACCAAAAAAGAGAAAGACGATTTGGAAAAACGAGTGAACAAATTGAAAAAATCAATGACTAAATTCAAAATAGCCCTCTTACTTTTATCAATTACTATTACAACCTTTACGCAAGCGCAAGAAGTAACAAATAGCAATATAAAAGAGACACAAAGAGCAACCAATACAACTGTTGCTTTAGATACAATAACACCAATAAAGGCAGTACCTGTTAATTTTACTCCTGATAGTAAATATGAAATTGGAGGCATATCGGTTGTTGGATTAAAAAAATTCGAAGAACAAACCGTAAAAGTTTTTACCGGATTAAAAGTTGGTCAACAAATTAAATTACCTGGTGACAAACTAACCAGTGCAATTAAAAAATTATACGAAACAAATCAGTTTAGCAATATTGACGTTTACGTGAGTCATATCGACGGAAATATTGCCTATTTAGAATTTGCAGTATTAGAACTACCACAATTAAACAACATTACTTTTAAAGGTATAAAAGCAAGTAAAGCTAAAGAATTACAAAAAGATGCCGAACTTAAAGTAGGTGTTATGGTTACTGACAACCTTATTGTTACTACCAAAAACTACATTACAAAAAAATACCAGGACAAAGGATTTTTAGGTACCAAAGTTACCATAGATACAAAACCTGATACCACCAATTTAAACGCGGTAAATATGCTTATTTTGGTAGATCAAGGTTCTAAAATAAAAATAAAAGACATCAATCTTTTAGGAAACAACGCATTTACAGATCAAAAAGTAAAAGCTTCATTAAAAAAGACCAAACAAAAACAATTTGGTAGACTTTGGAAAACATCAAAATATATCAATGCCGATTTTGAAGAAGATCTAAAAAAACTGATTTCAAGTTATAGTGAAAATGGTTATAGAGATGCTCGTATTTTAGAACATTCTATTGCTTGGAACGAAGATAAAACCATCAATCTTAATTTAAAACTTGAAGAAGGCAACAAATACTATCTTGGTGATATTGAATTTTTAGGAAATAGCAAATATACAGACCAACAACTTCAAGGAATGTTAGGGCTTCAAAAAGGAGATACCTACAACGGTAAACTTTTAAAAGAAAGAGTTACTGGTGATGGAACTCCAGACTCACAAGATATTGCTACTTTATACCAAGACAATGGATATTTATTTTCAAGGGTTATGCCTGTTGAAACTAAAATTAGTAACGATTCTATTAATATTGAAATTAGAATTTATGAAGATGAGCCTACTAAAATAAACAATGTTTCAATTACTGGAAACGATAAAACAAACGACCACGTAGTTTACAGAGAAATTAGAACAAGACCAGGTTATTTATACAGTAAAAGTCAAATTATTAGAACCATTCGTGAAATTGGTCAATTAGGCTTTTTTGATGCTGAAACCATAACACCAGATATTAAACCTAATTTTACCGATAAAACTGTAGATATTGACTATACCATTGCCGAGAAAGGTTCTAGCCAAATTGAACTACAAGGTGGTTACGGTGGTGGATCTTTTATAGGTACTGTTGGATTGTCGTTTAATAACTTTTCTATCCGTAACATTTTTAATGGAGAAGCGTACAAACCATTACCAATGGGAGACGGACAAGTACTTTCATTAAGATTACAAAAAAGTAGATATTACACTACAGGAAGTTTTTCATTTACAGAGCCTTGGTTGGGTGGTAAAAAACCACAATCTTTATCATTGTCTGTTTATTATTCTGCACAATACAGATACAATTATGTAACTAGAGATGTTGATAAAGATCAACACTTAAATATTGTTGGTGCTTCTGCGGGTATTGGCCGAAGATTAAAATGGCCAGATGATAACTTTTCATTAATGCAAAGTATTAGTTACCAATCTTATCGATTAAAAAATTATCCAATTTCAACCTTCAACTTTACAACTGGAGAGTCTAACAACCTTGCATACAACGTAACTTTTTCAAGAAATTCTGCGGGTCCAAACCCAATTTTCCCAAAGTCAGGATCTGAATTTGCAATTGTAGGTAAATTTACATTCCCATATTCATTGGTAAATAATAAAGACTATAGTACTTTAGATGACCAAGGTAAATACAAATGGTTAGAGTATTACAAAGCAAGTTTTAACGGAAAATGGTACACAGCTATTACAAAAAATTTGGTTTTAATGACCAATGCTGAATTTGGATTTTTAGGAAGATATAACAAAGACCTAGGTTACTCACCTTTTGAACGTTATTTTGTTGGTGGTGATGGTATGGCTTCATATCAATTAGACGGAAGAACCACTGTAGCTTTAAGAGGTTATGAAAACGGACAAATTTCATCGGTATTAGGTGGAACTATATATGACAAATTTCAAATGGAATTGCGTTATCCAATTACATTAAAACCATCTGCATCTATCTATGCTTTAACATTTTTAGAAGCAGGTAATGCCTATGACGGTTTTGAAGAATTGAATCCTTTTAACTTAAAAAGATCAGCCGGTATGGGGCTTCGCGTGTTTATGCCTGCCTTCGGATTGCTAGGAATTGACTTTGCTTATGGTTTCGATCCAATGTACGGAGGTACACAAGCTTCTGGGTGGCAAACACATTTTGTTATTGGTCAGCAATTTTAATGAAAAACAATTATATTTGTAAATATTATTAATACGGCACGATTTTTTCTAAACACTTAAGTAATGATCAAAAAAGCAATTCTATATACGTTTTTATTAACATCATTTATATTAAGCGCCCAAAAGGCACAAAGATTTGGCTATGTTGATATGCAATATGTCTTAGAAAATATTCCTGAATATAATGAGGCACAAGCTAAAATAAATGCAAAAGCCAATACTTGGAAAAATAACCTTGATGCTAAACAAAAAGAAATTGATGCATTAATTGCAGATCTAAGTAACGAAAAAGCACTTTTAACTAAAGAATTAATTGAAGATAAAGAAGAAGATATTCAAATTAAAGAATTGGAATTAAAAAAATTACAAAATGCCTATTTTGGAACAGATGGTGATTTGTTTTTTTTAAGAAGACAATTAGTTAAACCAATACAAGATTTGGTATTTAATGCAGTACAAGACATTGCTGTTAAAAGAAAATATGATTTTGTTTTTGATAAATCTACTGATTTAATAATGCTTTACACCAATAAGCAATACGATATTAGTGATTTAGTTTTAACAAATATTTCAAGAGCCCAAAAAGCTGAAGCTATAGACGAAAAAAGAAACGAACGAAATAAAGAAACAACACAATCTCCTGTATTAAGTGAAGATGCACAACAAAAAGTTGATGAAAGAGAATTAAAAAGAGCTGAATTACAATCAATTCAAGAAGAGAAAAGAGCCGAACAACTTAGAAAAAGAGAAGAGCTTATTAAAGCAAACGAAGCAAAAAGATTAGAAAGAATAAACGGAACTTCTACTAAAATTCAAAATACAACTGAAGATGTTGAAGCAAAAGTTGTAGAAGATGAAAAAGTAACTGAAGATGCTCTACAAGAAACTGAAGAACCTGAGGTTGACCCTAAAGAATTAAGAAGAATTGAATTACAAAAAAGCATTGAAGCTAAAAGAGCAGAGCAACTTAAAAAAAGAGAAGAACTTTTAAAAGCCAACGAAGCCAAAAAGCAACAACGCATAAAAGATATTGAAGACGCTAAAAAAGCAAAAGAAGAACAACAAGAAAATAATTAATTTTAAATAAGAAAAAAAAGATGAAACAATTCAAAACGTTATTATTAATCGCAGTAATTGCCTTAGGATTTAACACCGTTAATGCACAAACAAAAATTGCTCATATAAGCACCGACGAATTAATAAGTTTAATGCCAGAAACAAAAGCCTTAAATGCAGAATTAGAGAAAAAATCTAAGACTTACGAAACTGAATTAAAAGCTGAAAACGATAAATTAGAAGCTAAATTAAAAAGATACGATGCTGAAGCTGCTTCACAAACAAATGAAGTAAACCAACAAAGAATGGCTGAAGTTCAAGGTGATCAACAAAACTTACAACAAGCATCTCAAGTTGCAAGAGAAGATCTTACAAAAATGAGAAATGAAAGATTACAACCAATTTTAGACAAAGCTAAAACTGCTATTGAAGCTGTTGCTAAAGCTGGTGGATACACTTATGTTTTAGAAGCTTCTACTTTAATTGTAGCTGAAGGTCCAGACTTATTACCTCAAGTTAAAGCAAAATTAGGTATTCAATAAGAATTTCACTTTTAAAAAAAATCTCGCATTTGCGGGATTTTTTTTTATATTTATTTCAATAAATACAAAACTACACATACTTAAATGTCGTCAAAACCTATTGGATTATTTGATTCTGGTATTGGAGGAACATCCATTTGGAAAGAAGTTATAAAGCTGCTTCCAAATGAAAATACAATCTATTTAGCAGATAGTAAAAATGCGCCTTATGGAGAAAAATCTGCCGAAGAAATTCTTGCGTTAAGCATCAAAAATACAGAACTTTTAATTTCAAAAGGTTGCAAACTAATAATTGTTGCCTGTAATACTGCAACAACCAATGCAATAACGTATTTACGCACCAACTATGCCATTCCTTTTATTGGTATAGAGCCTGCAATTAAACCTGCTGCACTTTACAGCAAAACAGGCGCTATTGGTATATTGGCAACAAAAGGAACGCTTACAAGTAAACTTTTTGAAAAAACAGCCAATGAATACACAAAAACAATTACAACAATTAAACAGGATGGCGAAGGTTTGGTGCCTCTTATTGAAGCTGGAAAACTAAATTCGGATGAATTATATAAGTTGTTAGAAAATTATTTAAAACCAATGTTACAATTTAATATTGATCATTTGGTTTTAGGATGCACGCATTATCCATATTTAATTCCTCAAATTAATACTATTTTAGGTGAAGGCGTTAAAATTATAGATTCGGGTGAAGCGGTAGCAAAACAAACAAAAACAATTCTAGAAAAAAACAACTTACTCAAAACTTCATCAATAAAAAGTACACACCAATTTTATATCAACACTAAAAAAACAGTTTTAGAGGTTATATTAAACAATCCAAATAGCATTTATACAGTAAATGAATTGGATTTTTAGTGGTATAATTTCAATATCTCAAATTAAGATATCAATAATTCGGAATTAAAATCAATACTTTCTACATTTGCAAAAATCAACAACTCTTATTATGAAATCAATTCTTTACATATTTTTATTTTCAGTACTATCAATTTCTTGCAACAACAATAAAAAAGACCAAGTAATGGAACAAAACGAAAAAATAGCCAACTACAAAAATATAGAAGTTGAAATTGAAGGAATGACATGTGAAATTGGCTGTGCAAGAACTATTGAATCTAAATTATCAAAAGTTGATGGCATTACTTATTCAAAAGTAAATTTTGAAGCAAAAAAAGGACAGTTTACTTATGATAGTAATAAGATAACTTCTGAAGATATTGTTGAAAAAATTAACGGAATAGCAGGAGGAGATTTATATACCGTTATTAAAACTGTTGAAATTTCTGAAATAAAAATAGACAGTATTTTGTAAAAAACGCCGAAAACCGAAAGCAAAAGAGTAAACACCCGCATTTACAACTTCCATTTTTGTCTAAATATTTAATATTTCAACACCTTAAATTGTTAAAATATTAAATAGCGTACCAATTTTTAATAAAATTAACACCCTGCTTTGTTTGATTTAAATGATTAAATTCATATCAAATTCTCAAAAAAGAGATGTTTTACTGCGTTATTTTAAAAAATACCAACCTATTACCTCACATAATTTAAAAATTGCTTACCTACGCATTTAGACTACTCTACAAAAGCAATTTAGAACAAAAAAATATTGAAAAAATATTTGATTATTATAATTTTTTTGTCGTTAATTTGCACTTGAATAAAAATCAATCTAAAAATCATGAAACACATTAAATTATTATTAGCAGTTGCACTTGTAAGTGTATTTGTTATCTCTTGTAAAGAAACTCCAAAAGTAGAAGAAACAGCTGTTGAAGAAGTTGTTGAAGTTGTTGAAGAAGTAGCAGTAGTTGCTGATTCTACAGCTGTTGAAGCAGTAGAAGTTGCTGTTGACTCTGTTGTAGTTGCTGAGTAATTTATAAGACTCCAATTAAAAAAGAAGGCTTCAATTAAATTGAAGCCTTTTTTTATGCCTTATAGTTTCTTACTGAATATTTTAAAAACAGTAAACTAATAAAAAATAACAAACCAATTAACTGATGACTTACACCGTAAAATAAAGGAATTTTTCCTTCAACATTTAGCACAGTTAAAATTCCCAAACCTATTTGCAATAAAAGCAAAACCATAACAATATTTAACCATTTTTTAGAAACTATATTGAGGTTGTTTTTAAGTTTTATATACATAAATACAACCACAATTAATAAGATATAAGCTAACATTCTATGTGAAAACTGAATAAATGCTGGTGCAAATAAAAAGCTGTCGTAATTAATCATATTACCCCAATTCCAATTTACCGAATTTAGTAAAACTGGTGGGATAAATGCTCCATTCATATCTGGCCAACTTGGGTAATACAAACCAGCGTGCATTCCAGACATTAAACCTGCAAAAATAAGTTGAACAAAAGTAACTGCTATTGTAATAGGTATTATTTTTTTTGTACTTAAAACTATAATACTATCAAAACAATAAACATCTGCTATAGTTTTAACCATGGCCCAAATAACCAAAATAGCCAACATAAAATGAATGGTTAATTTATAAGCATTCACCCAAGGACGGTCTACTAACCCACTTTGTACCATTATCCAACCAGCAGATGCTGTTAAAATAGTTAAAAACACAACCAAAGCCAATCGTTTTACAAGGTATAAATCCATTTGTTTTTTAAAAACAAATATTATAAACGGAATTAAAAATATAAAACCCAAAGTACGCACCCAAAGTCGGTGAAAATATTCCCAAAAATAGATAAACTTAAATTCGTCTAAACTAAAAGTCGAATTGATTTTATGAAATTGAGGTGTAATTTTATATGCTTCAAAAGCTTGTAACCACTCTTCGCTGTTTAATGGTGGCACAACTCCTGTAATAATATCCCAACTAGTAATGGAGAGTCCAGACCCCGTTAACCTTGTTATTCCACCCAAAACAACCTGACCTATTAACATTATTAACCCAAGTAAAAGCCATACTCTAATTGTTGTAGTGTATTTATAATTTTTTTTTACCATATTATTTCCACTCTAATGTTTCTACCATATGCATCATATCTTTCTCTATATATTTTATTGCTGGTACAATTGAATCGTAGTTAGGCTTTACATAAAAATACAATGCTCCTGAAAGCACATAATTAAGACTATCAGTAGCACTAAACTGAATATTTGTTGCCACGTTTCCATCTACATTATACAATTTTGCAAATATTTTTTTTTGCAAATCATCGTATGGTATACTACTTATTGCATCGGCTTTTATTGTATGCTCAAAAGTAAGTTTTTCTACTTCTTTTAAAATTTCATTTAAATTACCATCAACATTTCTGTAAGTTAAATGAATGGTAGCTTTTAAAGTTGGATATTGAATTTTAGCCCAACAATTATTTTGAAAATCGATTTTGGCATATTTTGAAATTTCAAAACTATATGGACAAAAAGATGATGAAGTTACGTACTCACTTTCTGGATATCGCAATATTAAGTACGATTTTTGTTTTGGCAAAGTATCTGTATTGCAAGAAATTAACAATACTACAATTAGTAAATAAATGCCAAAATATTTCATTGTTTATATATGCCTTAATCGTTATGTATGGTTAATTTTACTTTACTAATTCGCTTTTTATCCATCACTTCAATTTTGAACGAATAATTATGAAACTTTATTATCTCGTATTTTCTTGGAAACTTCCCGTATATTTCGAGAATAAAACCAGCTATTGTTTCAGATTCACCCCTACTTTCTTCAAATAAATCTGTGCTTTCTAAATCAATAATTTTATAAAAGTCTTTTAAATTGGTTTTACCTTCAATTAAATAATTATTCTCATCAATTTTAAAATACGAAGTTGCATCATCATCAAACTCATCGTTTATATCTCCTACTATTTCTTCAATAACATCTTCCAAAGTTACAATACCACAAGTACCTCCATACTCATCAACTACAATCGCTAAATGGTTTTTCTTTTCTTGAAATTCCTTCAATAAATCATCTAACTTTTTATTTTCAGGCACAAAATAAGGCTCTCTAATTAATTCTTGCCAATTAAAATCTTCCTTATTTAAATGAGGTAGTAAATCTTTTGCATACAATACACCAACTATTTCATCAACATTTTCATGGTAAACCGGATTTCTAGAAAAACCCTTATCAACAATTTTTGAAATAACATCTAAATAAGTTTCGGTATCTGAAATAGCAAAAATATCCATTCTAGGAACCATAATTTCACTGGTTTCAGTATTGCCAAAATTTACAATTCCTTCCAATATTTTTTGCTCATCTTTTGTTGTTGTTTTATCGGAAGTCAATTCCAATGCTTGAGACAATTTTTCGACAGACAAACTTGATTTCTTTTTACCTAATTTATGTTCAATAAAAGTAGTTAAAGACAAGAGCGGCATACTTATTATAGACAGCAGTGAACTTAACACTTTTATAGGATATGCCGTATGCGAGGCAAATTTTAAAGCATTTCGTGTAGCATAAACTTTTGGTAAAACTTCACCAAATAATAGTATTAAAAAAGTAACTAAAACAACTTCAATTAAAAATTTTAACAGATCAGAAGTTATTTTACTAAAAATATTATTACCAATATATGCAAAAATTAGAACAATTAAAATATTGATAAAATTGTTGGAAATTAAGATGGTAGCTAATAATTTTTGCGGATTTTGCAACAACCCAACAACAATCTGTTGCTTATTAGACTTGGATTCTAAAGCTCTGTCTAGTTCAACTTGAGACAAAGAAAAGAAGGCAACTTCTGCACCAGAAACCAATGCCGATAGCAATAATAATAAAAAGAGTAATCCTATGCTTAACAACAGCCAAAGATGACTACTTACAGTTAAAAAAATGAATAAAAACGAGGGTTCAGGATCCAATTACTTTTAATTTAATTAAACTTAAAATGGTAAATCATCATCTTCAACAGTGGTATTATCTGTTGAAATTTCTTTTTTAGGATGTTCATCCACAGCAGTTGATGCATTTGGTTTTGGTGCATTTAACTCGTTTTTTGTAGTTAAAAATGTCATATCAACTACATGAATTTCGGTCATATACTTATTTGCCCCATCATCGCCTGTCCACTGACGTGTTTTTATACGTCCTTCACAATACACTTTATCACCTTTACTTAAATATTTTTCGCAAATTTCAGCCAGTTTATTTCTAACAACAATATTATGCCACTCAGTTGTTGTAACTCTTTCTCCTGTTTGTTTGTTGGTAAAAACTTCGTTTGTAGCTAAAGGAAAACGACCAATTGAATTGCCACCATCAAAATAGTGCATTTTCACCTGGTCACCCAAATGTCCAATTAAAATTACTTTATTTACAGTACCAGCCATTTTTGCTTCTATTTAATTTTCAAAAATACTAAAAAATTTAGTTTGTTTTATATGCTAACAAAAAATTATGCACCAATGTTGAAACAGGAAAGGCTTCAATTTCACTCCAATTTACCTTAAAATCAGCAGTATCTTCAGTCTCAACTATCCAAAATTTTGTATAGATATGTTGATGTGTTAGCTTATGCACAAGCACATTTTTGTTAAAAAGGTTTACTGATGTTGAAACATTTTTAAATAATTCTTCAAATTTTGAATTTTCAATTAAAACTTGTTCATCTATTTCAAATGAAGTTTCAATCAAAGGAAATTCATATAAATTCATCCAAATTCCTTTAGTTCGTTTTACTATTTTTGTTTTATTTGAAGGCGTTTGAATAACCAAATAATTAAAATAACGTTTTTTTATTTTAAGCTTATTTTCTTTAACAGGTAATTCTTTCACCCTATTTGAAGACAATGCAATGCAGCTTGCGTTTAACGGACAAATTTCACAATCGGGATTTTGAGGTTTACACATTCGGGCACCAAACTCCATAATAGCCTGGTTGTGGGTTCCTGGATTTTGAAAATCAATTAATTCTTGAGCAAGTTTTTTAAACTCTTTAATACCGTTAGCTATATTAATAGGTATAGCAATTCCAAAATAACGTGCAAGCACCCTATAAACATTGCCGTCTACCACAGCTGTAGGTTCATTAAAACAAATAGATGCAACAGCCGATGCTGTATAATCACCTACTCCTTTTAATTTAAGCAAATCGTTGTATGTATTTGGAAAATTACCATTCAATTGGTTTACAATATATTTTGCTGAAAAATGCAAGTTTCTTGCACGCGAATAATAACCTAAGCCCTGCCACAGTTTTAACACCTCTTCTTCTGAAGCAAAAGCTAAGTCTTGAACAGTTGGAAAATGAGCAATAAATTTCAAGTAATAAGCCATTCCTTGGTCAACTCTTGTTTGTTGCAAAATAATTTCAGACAGCCAAATATAATAAGGATTGCCAGTGTTTCGCCAAGGCAAATCTCTTTTGTTGCGTAAGTACCAGTATACTAGTGAATTAGAAAAAACCATTTCTTTTATTGTAAAATACAATGATACATCTTTTAAATGATTAAATTTTAATGAATTAACTTTTTGATTTTGATTTATATATCTTATATTTGCCGTCTTAAATTTATAATAACATATTTAACAATAATAGAAATGACGAAAGCAGAAATCGTATCAAATATTTCAGATAAATCTGGAATAGAAAAAGCAGATGTTTTAACAGCTGTAGAAGCGTTTATGGAAGAGGTAAAAAACTCATTAGAACAAGGGGATAATGTTTACTTAAGAGGTTTTGGTAGTTTTATCATTAAAACACGTGCTGAAAAAACTGGAAGAAACATTTCAAAAAACACTACAATTAAAATACCTGCACACAACATTCCTGCATTTAAACCAGCAAAAGTATTTGTTGAAGGAGTTAAAGGTAAAGTTACAGTATAAGTAGATAACGACGATTATTAATATAAAACAACATTTATTATGCCAAGTGGTAAAAAAAGAAAAAGGTCAAAGATCTCAACTCACAAACGTAAAAAAAGAGCGAGAGCTAACAGACACAAAAAGAAAAAGTAAGCTAAGCTTACTTTTTCTTTAAATTAAAAGTTCATTGAAATAGGTATTTGCTTTTTTAGCAAGTATCGTTGGGTAAAACCTGTAAAACTTATTATAAATAGTTCAAATATTACATTTGAACACAAAACCAATTCAGAGTGAAAACAGAATTAATTATTAGATCGAACTCCTCTGATATTGATTTTGCCTTATTAAAAGATGGCAGATTAACGGCATTAAACAACGAATCAAATGAAAACAAATTCTCTGTAGGAGATATTTTTTTAGCTAAATCGGGCAAAGTATTGTCTGGTTTAAACGCTGCATTTGTTAACGTTGGATTTCCTAAAGATGGTTTTTTACACTATCACGATTTAGGCGCACAATTAAATTCTTTAAATAAATTTATTAAAGGCATTATTTCAGGTAAAATTAAAGATTACACTTTAAAAAATTTTCATTTAGAAAAAGACATCGACAAAGCTGGTAGCATTGCTGATGTTTTAAAATCAGGTCAAAATTTATTAGTACAAATTGTAAAAGAACCTATCTCTACCAAAGGTCCTCGAATGAGTTCCGAAATTTCAATTGCAGGTAGATATCTTGTTTTGGTTCCTTTTTCAGACAGGGTTTCTGTATCTCAAAAAATTATGGATCCAGAAGAAAAAGAACGATTAAAAAGACTTATAAAAAGTATAAAACCTAAAGGTTTTGGTGTTATTGTTAGAACTGTTGCTGAAAACAAAAAAGTAGCAGATTTAGACAAAGACTTACAAAATTCTTTAGAAAGGTGGATTGCAATGTGCAAAAAAATAAGAACTATTAAAGCACAACAAACACCCGTAAAAGTATTAAGCGAGTTAAATAGAGCCTCTTCAATTTTAAGAGATTTGTTTAACGATTCTTTTACAAGTATTGTAACTAATGATGAAACTATGTTTATAGAAACTAAAGAGTACTTACAAGAAATTGCTCCTGAAAAGGAGTCCATTGTACAATTATACGATTCTAAAGTACCCGTTTTTGAAAAATACGGTATTGAACGCCAATTAAAAACATCTTTTGGCCGTACAGTTTCTATGAGTAAAGGTGCGTATTTGGTAATTGAACATACTGAAGCGCTTCATGTAATTGATGTAAATAGTGGTAACCGTTCTAATAAAGCAAGTTCGCAAGCAGATACGGCACTTGAAGTTAATTTAATTGCAGCATCAGAAATTGCTAGACAATTACAATTACGTGATATGGGAGGAATTATTGTAGTTGATTTTATTGACATGCACACGCCTGAACATAGACAAAAACTCTATGATCACTTAAAGGCCGAAATGGCATTTGATAGAACAAAACACAAAATATTGCCTCCAAGTAAATTTGGACTTGTACAAATTACAAGACAACGTGTTAGACCTGAACTGGTTATAAAAACACAAGAACCTAACCCTAGTGGAGAAGGCGAAGTTGAAGCTCCAATTGTTTTAATTGACAAAATTGAGGCCGAACTTGACAAACTTATTATTTTAAAGGATCATAAAAAGATTATTCTAAATACGCATCCTTTTATTGCTGCCTACTTAAAAAAAGGCATTCCATCTATTCAACAAAGATGGTTTATTAAATACAAAAAGTGGATTAAAATTTTACCAAGAGATGCTTATCAATATTTAAGATTCGATTTCACCAATAATGCCGGTGTAATTCTTGAATAAGGTAATCAACAATATCTATAAAAGTCCTGTAGCAATACAGGGCTTTTTTAAAACCAATACCCAACATTAAAATACCAATAATTACCTTTATTATCTGGCGACCAAGCATAATTTACTTCTATAGGTCCAATAAATGTTTCCAACCCATAACCTACCATATAACCCGATAACGTGTTTTCAAAAATCTTTCCATCATTTAACAATTTATCTCCCACCCTTGCGTAATTTGCTGTTAATGAAAAATAATTTTTCTTAATAAACTCGTATCTAGCTGTTAAACCCGATTTTAAAAATTCATCTCCAGCCAATTCTGCAAAATCATAACCATAAAACGGCACAAAATTAGTAATGTAATTTTTTCCATAACCACCCACATTAAATGCAATAGCTCTATTATTATTACGACCAATTGTAAGACCCGCTTCAGAAAAAAATTGAAATGTCAATTTTTCAAAAAAAGTAGTTGCAATACCAAAGTTTGCTTTTAATTGAGAAAATGGTGAAAAATCATCCGTATAATCTGATGATGCTGCATAATACAAAAACCCTGCATCCAAAAACATACCTTCTTTAGGAAAAGAACTTTTATCGTAAGTATCTAACTTTAAATACCCAAATAAGTTAAAATAATTTGATTTATCAAAATACAATTTACCATTTTCAATTTTGTACAATGAATCATCTAAGCTAACCAGATTTTCTGTTGAAGCCGATACCCGCTTATACTCTATACCTGCACCAATAGCAAATTTTCGATTAAAAACAGTTTGCATATATGCCTGATTGCTAAAATGTTCATAACTCAAATTAATTTTATTGATTAAATTGTCTTCAAACTTTACATTTTCATTAAAGTTATTGTATCTAAATTTTAACCCAAGACTCCAATAAAAACCATTATCTACAAAATAATTGATACTGTATCTTAAATTGTCACCTAATATTAAATCGGCTGAAAATATATCGTTATTAAATAACATATGTTTTGAAGTAAAGTTTATCAACACACCTGTTTTATACAAATCATCATAATGAATTCCAAACTTTAAATAATTTAAAACCTCTGTCTCTTTTACTTTAATTTTAAGCACACTCCCTTTTTCGGTTTCATCAATTTCATATTGAACAATTTCAAAATTACCCGTGGCCGATAAATTGTTTATACTTTGCACAAATTGGCTGTAACTTGTTGAATCTTGATTTTTCCAGTTTAATTTCCCTAAAATATAAGCTCTTGTGTAATTTTTATTTCCAGTAATTTCAATTGAAGAAATATGAAATATTTTATCTTTTGAAGGGTTTACTTTTATTGATTGTTTTTTTATTTGACATTTTGCAATCTCTTCCAACTGCTTAAAATTTGCTCTTCCTGCAGAATCTCCAGCTTTTAAAATTTCATCAACTTTATCAAAAGAAAGCACCGAATAATTTTCTAAATCTGGTTTTATCAATATATCAACAAGCTCATATTTACTTTCCAAAGAATTATACATTTGAAAACCAACTATTTGATTTAAAATTTTTACTGCTGAATTTAATTCTTTTTTATCGCTTAGCCCATGCTGAATATCTACACCAATAATAACATTTGGCCCCATAGCTTTTACCTCTTCAACCGGAAAATTATTTACCACTCCACCATCTGTTAAAAGTTTACCATCTATTTCAACAGGTCCTAGTAAAGTTGGAAACGAACCACTTGCTTTAATAGCCAATGGCAAAAAACCTTCTGTTAAAACTTCTTGAGTACCTGTTTCTAAATTGGTAGCAATACATAAAAAAGGAATAGGAAGTTTACTAAAATCATGAATACCATTTACATTTTGAGTGAGCTCGGTTAATAAATTAAGTACGTTTTGACCTTCGGAAATTGCTTTAGGTATACCCACATTTCTTTGTCTAATTGGCAATGTTAGCGCATACTTTTCACCATCATCTTTTTCGTAAAATGGTTTAGACTTACGAGGTAATTCATTTGATAAAATTTTATTAAAATCTACGCTTCTAACAATAGAATCAAGCTGATCTGCACTGTATCCTGAAGCGTATAAAGCACCAACAATAGCACCCATACTTGTACCACCTATATAATCTACTCTTACACCTGCTTCTTCTAAAACTTTTAAAACAGATATATGTGCAAATCCTTTTGCACCTCCTCCACTAAGCACCAAACCAACCTTAATATCCTTCTCGTCACAAGCCTTTTGCGAAAACAAGACACTACTTGTAAAAAGTAATATTATGATGGTTAGAAGCTTTTTCATGAATATTTATTTTTTTGAAAATAACCGTAAACTTTAGTGGCTCTAGCATTTCCAATCAGTTTTTCTAAATCTTCAAATGAAGCTTCAGAAACCCTTTTTGTGGACTTAAAATGTTTTAATAAAGATACAACAGTTTGTTTACCAATACCAGAAATTTCTTCTAATTGATTGTTTAATGCACTTTTACTACGCTTGTTTCTGTGGTGTGTAATTCCAAAACGATGTGCCTCGTTTCTTAATTGTTGAATAATTTTAAGCGTTTCTGATTTTTTATCTAAATACAACGGTACTGGATCATCAGGATAATAAATTTCTTCCAAACGTTTGGCAATACCTATAATTGCTATTTTATGACGCAAACCTAAAATATCCAAACTTTTTAAAGCCGAAGACAATTGCCCTTTTCCACCATCAATTACAATCAATTGAGGTAAATCCATACCTTCATCTAACAATCGCTTATAACGTCTAAAAACCACTTCTTCCATAGAAGCAAAATCATCGGGACCTTCAACAGTTTTAATGTTGAAATTTCTATATTCTTTCTTATCAGGCTTTCCGTTTTTAAATACAACACAGGCTGCTACTGGATTAGTACCTTGGATATTTGAATTATCAAAACACTCAATATGACGTGGCTGTTTAGACAAACGCAAATCTTGTTGCATTTGCTCCATAATTCGGTTTACATGTCTGTCTGGGTCAACAATTTTAATTTGTTTTAACTTGTCTTGTCTAAAGTATTTGGCATTTCTAATACTCAATTCTACAATGCGTAGTTTATCACCCAATTTAGGCACAGTAACTTTAATATTTTCACCCAAATCAACATCAAAAGGCACATAAATTTCTTTAGATTGCGAGTTAAATCGCTGCCTAATTTCAACTATAGAAAGCTCTAATAATTCCTTATCAGTTTCATCTAATTTTTTCTTTATTTCTGAAGTATGCGACTGAATAATTGCACCATTCACTATTTTAAAAAAATTGACATAACTATAACTTTCATCTGAAACTATTGAAAATACATCGACATTTGTTATAGACGGATTTACAACCGTTGATTTTGCCTGATAATTGGCTAATAAATCAATTTTTTCTTTAATCTTTTGCGCTTCTTCAAACTCCATTTCATCAGCAAAACGCATCATTAATTCTTCAAAAGTTTTTATAGCTTCTTTAAAATTTCCCTTAACAATATTCCTAATTGCTGTAATATCTAATTGATAATCTTCTTCTGTTTGCAAACCTTCACAAGGGCCTTTACAATTGCCAATATGATAGTCTAAACACACACTATACTTACCCGTAGCAATGTTTTTTTCACTTAAATCAAAATTACACGAACGCAATAAATACAACTCTTTTATTAAATCTAACAAAGCTTTTGCAGTTTTAACAGAAGTATAAGGCCCAAAATATTCCGAACCATCTTTTATCACATTTCGAGTTAAAAATAAGCGCGGAAAACGTTCGTTTTTAATACAAATCCAGGGGTACGTTTTATCGTCTTTCAACATTACATTGTAACGTGGCTGGTATTTTTTTATCAAATTATTCTCCAACAACAGCGCATCAGTTTCCGTATTTACCACAATGTGTTTGATACTGGCAATTTTTTTAACCAATACTTTTGTTTTACCATACTCATGATTTTTGGTAAAATAAGAAGCAACTCTTTTTTTAATATTTTTGGCTTTACCAACATACAAAAGCTGATCGTTTTTATCGTAATACTGATAAACCCCAGGCTGATTTGGCAATGTTTTTATTTGAATTTCTAACTCCAAGATATTGCAATTTTAAAATTTAAAAATACTCATTTTTTATTGAACTTACTTTTCAAAATAAATCAGTCTATTTAAAACATATTTAATAACAAAAAATACGTACTTTTACGAAAAATACAAAAAACACCTCTTTAAAGAGCTGTTTTTAAACATACAACAAAATAATACCAATGAAATACTGGAAAAAATTATCGAAATCCCAATTGATAAAAAAAATTGACACTGCCTTAGAGTCAACAGCAAACTTTGAAAGCAGCAAATTTTTAGGATACCCTGTTTCACATTTAGATGAAAATGTTTTTAATACTAGCGGAACATCTTTAGACAATGCCCCTATTTTAAAATCGTTTATTGCAAATCCAAATAATATTGGCTGCCATACTTTAGGAAAAAGCGAAGAAGCTTTTAAAGGTTCACAAGAATTGGAAAAAGAAGTGGTTCGCGTATTGGCTGTTGATATTTTTAAAGCTAAAGAAGAAGAATATGATGGTTATATAGCTACCGGTGGAACTGAAGCCAATATTCAAGCACTTTGGATTTATAGAAATTTGTTCAAAAAACAGTTCAATGCATCTTTAAATGAAATGGTTATTTTGTCATCAGAAGATACACATTACTCAGTTTATAAAGGTTCAAATTTATTAAGTGTAGAAAACGTTTCAATTCCTGTTGATTTTAATTCGAGAGAAATTATTCCTTCAGCATTAGATAGCATTGTTGGTAAATTAGTTTCCGAAGGAAAAAAATACTTTATGGTAATTTCAAATATGGCAACTACTATGTTTGGATCGGTTGATAATCCAGATTTGTATGCTGAAATTCTAACAAAACATAACGTTACTTTTAAAATTCACGTGGATGGTGCTTTTGGCGGATTTATTTACCCAATTACCAACAAACAATCTAGCATTAATTTTGAAAACCCAAATGTAACTTCTATAACTATTGATGCACATAAAATGCTGCAAGCACCTTACGGAACGGGTGTGTTTTTATGCCGAAAAGGATATATTGAAAATGTATTAACTAAGGAAGCTCAATATGTTGACGGAATGGATTTAACCCTCTCTGGAAGCCGATCAGGTGCAAATGCCATTGCCGTTTGGATGATTTTATTTAGCTACGGATATTATGGTTGGTTCGAAAAAATAAACACTTTAATACTAAGAACCGAGTGGCTTTGTGAACAATTAAACGCTTTAAATATTGCGTATTTTAGAGACCCTTTTATGAATATTGTAACCTTAAAATCTAGCTATGTCCCTAAAGAATTAGCACATCAGTTTGGATTGGTTCCTGACACTCATGACAACAACCCTAACTGGTATAAAGTTATAATGATGGAACATGTTGAAATTGACGATTTGTTAAAATTTGTAGAAGCCTTAGAAGAAAATTCTATTTTAAATCCTTCCCAAAGGGAAGGACTTTAATGTTATAGCTACAAATTTCGCCCTAAAAGCGCACTATTCTTTAATCAAAATATTATTAGATCTATCAACATCAGCCATTAAACCTGAAGAATCAATTTCGACTTTTGTAATTTCTTTCTCAGCTTCAAAAGTATAGGTTGGGTGCGCCCAAGTCCAATCTTTTAAAATAGTTGCTTTTGTTGGCTTATTCACACGCATCATTCGCAAAGGAATGTAAAAATTTTCAGTACTACCATCGGCATAAGTTACTGTAACATCTATAGGCATAGGCATTTTACCTACTCTTGCCAATGTTATTGACTTCCCTTCTACCTTTGCAACCGCATAATCAATAGTATGCGTAGTTTCAGTCCATTCATTTAAATACCAATCTAAATGAATTCCAGAAACTTTTTCAGCAACACGTTTAAAATCATTGGGAGTTGGGTGTGTAAATTTAAAATCGTTATAATATTTTTTCAATGTTTCTTTTACATTATCATAACCTATAATATAATTCAATTGCGACACAAAAATTGAGCCCTTTGTGTAGCTTCCAATTCCAAAAGCTGCATTGGTATTAAACCTATCCGAATGTGTGGTTAAAGGTTCTTCAAAGCCATTGTTAACCGCATAAAAATAACCTCTGTAGCCTTTTGCGTTTGGAATATCAGAACCACCTTTTAAAATTTTATCAGAAGCTAAAGTTGAAATATAAGTTGTAAAACCCTCGTCCATCCAAGAATTTTTACTTTCATTGGTTGCTAAAATTTGCTGAAACCAGGTATGAGCCAATTCATGAAAAACAGTTCCTGCAATTTCATTCAAAGTTTTTCCGCCAGCAACCAGTGTACACATAGCATATTCCATACCACCATCACCACCTTGTATTACAGAATATTGTTCCCACGGATAAGCCCCAATTGACTCAACAAAATAATCCAAGGCTTTTTCGGTTAAAGGTTGAACTTCTTTCCAAGCTTTTTTATATGTGTCGGTATTTTTATACAAAAAATGAAGTTCAGTTCCGCTAGCTGTTTTTAAAATATCATGCGCATAATTTGGGTCGGCTGCCCAAGTAAAGTCGTGCACCATTTTTGCTTTAAAATGCCAAGTTAAATTTTTACCTTTTGGAAGGTTCAGTTTTATAGATTTATCCTCATATCCATGACCAATTTCTTGTGGATTTTGTAAAACTCCAGTACCTCCAATGGTATATTTTTTATCTATGGTAATAGCTACATCAAAATTACCCCAAACCCCTTGAAATTCGCGTGCAATATATGGATGATCGTGCCAACCTTCAAAATCATATTCTGCCATTTTTGGGTACCATTGCGCCATAGACAATGCCACACCATCTTCATTATTTCTACCTGCTCTTCTTATATGAACAGGAACCTGACCTTCAAAAGTCATTTCAAAAGTAGTAGTTTCACCTGGCTTAATTGCAGTATCCAATTCAACTTCAAGTATGGTTCCTTCTGTTGAATATTTTAACGCTATTCCGTTTTGTTTTAACGAAATCACCTTTAAATAACCAATTTCATCTGGTTTTAAAAGTGCTATTCTACTTTGGTATCTTGGATTTTCTTTAGTTCCAATATTATTCACCATTCTATAATCTGGATCAACAATACTTTGAAGTCTTGCATCCATTTCGCTACCAGGTTGAAAAGCATTAAAATACAAATGATAATAAACATGATTTAAAACATCGGGTGAATTATTTGTGTAAATTAATTTTTGAGTTCCTGTATATTGATAATTATTAACATCCATATCAATTTTCATGGTATAGTCAACATGCTGTTGCCAATACGAAGTATTATTTTGAGCATGAATAAAGAGTGTGTTTGCTAAAAAAAGCAATAAAAAGAATTTTCTCATGAGTTGAATTTAATTTGAAAAGCAATATAAACAAAAAAAGCTGTTCAAAAAAGATACCAATTTTGAACAGCTTTTTTATTAATAAAATATGTTATTTTTTGTTTACCATTTTATCGGCTAAAACCAAAGCATTGTAAGCATTTAAAACTTTTCCTGTTACAGACAAAGTAGATAATTTTGCTTTTTCACCATCTTTACCAGGAATCAACACATCCATTTCTATTGGAGTTCCAGAATTCATGATAATGTGTTTAACTTGACTTGCAGATAATTGTGGATAATAAGAACGAATTAGTGTAGCTACACCAGCAACTTCAGGAGATGCCATTGATGTACCGTTATATCTTGCATATTCGTTATTTGGTATTGTTGAATAAATTTGAACTCCAGGCGCAAAAATATCTACATTTTTTTGACCGTAATTTGAGAACGTAGCAGGTAAATTCTCATCGTAGTTAGAACTCATTGCTCCTACAGTGATAACATTATCTACCATTTCGTTGATTTTATCAGCAGCATCATTTGGCCAGTTGTCTTTTACATCAATATCTTTTGCATCGTTACCTGCAGCATGAACAAGTAAAACATCATTTTTTTCAGCATATTTAAAAGCTTCAAAAACCCATTCAGGATTTGGAGACCAGCTTTTACCAAAACTCATATTAATTACTTTGGCACCATTGTCTACAGCGTATCTAATTGCTAAAGCAACATCTTTATCACGCTCATCACCATCTGGCACAGCTCTTACCGACATTAATTTTGCATTGTTAGCCACCCCTTTCATACCAATATTATTGGTGCGGTTTGCTAAAATTATTCCAGCTACGTGTGTTCCGTGAGATTCTTCTTCAACAGAACCAATTACAAATGCATTACCATAAACAACATCTTTAATATCTTCAGGATTATCACCAACTATAAGTCTGCTATTAAAATCAAGATCGTAATTTTTGTTTTTAGCTTGAGAATCGTAATATTTTTTAAACTCTTCATAAGTTGCACCTCTTCCGTACAAACCAACAACAGCTTTTACTTCTTCTTGTAATTTAACATCAGTAGTTTCAATAGCTTGTAGATCTTCAAGTGTAAATTTATCTGTTCCTAAGTGTTTAATTACATCGTCAAAAACAGTGGCAATTTCAGTTAAACGCTCCATAGTTTGAAAATATTTACCAGAAGAAGCCTTATAAGCATCTGAATAAGTTTGATATTTTTCAAATTCAGCTTTTTGGTCTGCAGGCACATCTTCAATTGTTTTACCTTCAAACTTAGCTTTGTATTTAGCATACAAACGTGTAATTTCTAATTGTTCAGGAGCAGCAATACCTTCACCACCTAAAAAGTTCCAACCATAAATATCGTCAACATAACCATTTTTATCATCGTCAATATTGTTTCCAGGAATTTCTTTGGTATTTACCCAAAGAACATCTTTTAAATCTTCGTGCTCAATATCAATTCCAGAATCAACTACCCCAACAATAACAGTAGTACTTGGTTTTCCTTCAACAAATTTATAAGCTTTATCTAAACTCATACCAGGTATAGAGTCTGTTACTAAATCGGCATGTGCCCAATGGTTAAAAGCTACCTCATCTATAGGTGTTTGTTTTGCTGTAGCATTAACAGAAGTATCCATAGTTGGAACCGCCATATTCTTTAGAGAACTACAACTCGTTAGTGCCATAGCTGAAAGGGCTACAACAGAAATTGATTTAATAATTTTCATCTTTTATTAATTAAATAATTCGTTAAATTTATAAGTTTGATCTAATCGTACTCCTTTTTCAGTGTGCTTAACAGTACAAATCTCGTTAGTAGCATCGTGCTCTAAAAACAAGTAATAGTTATTGTCTGCAGCAAGGTTTAAAAATTTCTCTTTTTCATCAATTGTCAACAACGGTCTTGTGTCGTATCCAACAACGTAAGGCAATGGAATATGACCCACTGTTGGCAATAAATCTGCCATAAAAACAAGGGTTTTATCTTGATATTGTAAATGTGGTATCATTTGTTTTTCGGTATGACCATCGGCAAATAAAATATCAAATCCCAAAGCAGAATTTTTAAGAAAATCTGTTGAAGGAATATCAACAAAATTTAATTGTCCGCTACTTTCCATTGGATTGATGTTTTCTTTTAAGAAAGATGCTTTTTCTCTAACATTTGGCTCTACAGCCCATTGCCAGTGATTTTTATTACTCCAAAACTTTGCATTTTTAAATGCAGGTTCGTAACCTGTTCTGTCTTTATTCCACTGAATTGCGCCACCACAATGATCAAAATGCAGATGTGTTAAAAAAACATCCGTAATATCATCTCTGTGGAAGCCATATTTTGCCAAAGAGCTATCTAATGAAAAATCTCCAAAAAAGTAATAATAGCCAAAAAATTTATCGGATTGTTTGTTACCTGTACCAGTATCAATTAAAATAAGTCTGTTTCCATCTTCAATAAGCATGCTACGCATACTCATATCAATTAAATTATTAGCATCTGCAGGGTTGGTTTTTTGCCAAATAGTTTTAGGAACTACTCCAAACATTGCGCCCCCATCCAATTTAAAGTTTCCAGTTTCAATTGGGTAAATTGTCATAATCAATTTTTTATGTTAAAAAACACTGTAAAAATAACTTTTAACAGTATTTTATGTTAAAATTTATAATTTTCAAATATACAATTAATATTGTGTACCTATATGTTAAATAAAACAAAAAAACCTAAGCAGTTGCTTAGGTTTTTTTTGAGGCATCGAGCGGATTCGAACCGCTGTAGGAGCTTTTGCAGAGCCCAGCCTAGCCACTCGGCCACGACGCCATTAATTGGAGTGCAAATTTAGGTATTTTTAATTTGCTGGCAACTTTTTTGTGATTTTTTTTATTTTGACTTTGACTTTGACTTTGACTTAGACTTAAGACTTAAGACTTTTGACTTTCGACTTAAAACTTAAGACTTACCTACTCTTACTCATTTCAATAGTTACCATGGCAACATTACCACCAATTGGTGGGTTTAATTTTGAAACTTCGATAGTTGCTTTTTTTACCATTGGAATTTCAATTAAAATACGATCTAAAATGCGCTTGGCAACCTCTTCTAACAATTTAGAACGAATGGCCATTTCTTGCTTTACAATTTTATTTAAATGCACGTAATCTACGGTATCGGCAAGGTTATCGGTTTTAGCAGATTTTGCTAAATTGGCTTTTACTGTAAGATCTACACGATAATCTGAACCTATTTTACCTTCTTCGACCAAACAGCCGTGATAAGCGTAAACACGAATATTTTTTACTTTGATAATTCCCATTTTTTTTGAGATCTAAATATTGATTTGCAAATTACGTGTTTTTTGTTGGTTTTTTAGTAGCTGATATCTAGTTAAAAGTTTTAAAGTTGAAAATGTGAAAGTTTTAAATTTTGTTAAACAACTTAATCTTTTAGTTCACTGAAATTTTTATTAAAAAATTATTCATTGTTAATTATTCCTTTTTCATTAAAACTGCGTTAGGGATTGAGTGGCATGTTTGAGCTCTTTTTTTATTGCTTTTTTGCAACTAAAAAAAGCGAGTAACGAAAGCCCGACCGTTAGGGAACGCCCAAAATATGAAAGTTTGAATACTAACCTAACCACGGAGTTTACAAAGTTTTACACAGAGTTCCCTGAGCTAACTCAATTATGTAGTTTTACTCTTTACCCCTTTGCGACTTTGAACCTTGCAACTTTAAACCTTCTGTCACATCAATTAAATAGTATTGTTGTTGAATTGCCGAAAAATTTCAATATTTTTGCGCTCTATTAGTTTTATTATGATGATTGAAGAAAAGAAATCGCTGAATTTTATTGAGCAAATTATTGAAGAGGATTTGGCAAATGGATTGCCTAAGGAAAAACTACGTTTTAGATTTCCGCCTGAACCTAATGGGTATTTACACATTGGCCACGCTGCTTCTATTTGTTTAAATTTTGGTTTGGGATTGCGTTACAATGCACCCGTAAATTTGCGTTTTGACGATACAAACCCAACAAAAGAAGAGCAAGAATATGTTGATGCTATTAAGCATGATATTGATTGGTTGGGGTTTAAATGGGATAAAGAATTGTATTCTTCAGACTATTTTCAGCAGTTATTTGACTGGACAATTGAATTAATTAAAGAAGGAAAAGCGTATGTAGACAACCAGTCGTCTGCCGAAATGGCTCAGCAAAAAGGGACTCCTACCGAGCCTGGAACTGATAGTCCGAACAGAAATAGATCGGTTGAAGAGAACTTGGCTTTGTTTATGAAAATGAAAAATGGCGAGTTTGAAGAGGGATCACATGTGTTGCGTGCAAAAATTGATATGAAACATACCAATATGCATATGCGCGACCCAATTATGTATAGAATTCTAAAAAAGCGTCATCATAGAACCGGAAACGATTGGTGTATTTACCCAATGTACGACTGGACACACGGTGAAAGTGATTATTTAGAACAAATTTCGCACTCTATTTGCACCTTAGAATTTAAGAGTCATAGAGATTTATACGATTGGTATTTAGACCAAGTAGTTGAAAGTGATAAATTGAGACCAAAACAACGTGAGTTTGCCCGTAGAAATTTAAGTTATACGGTAATGAGCAAGCGTAAATTGCTACAATTGGTTGAAGAAGGCTTTGTAAATGGCTGGGACGACCCTAGAATGCCTACAATTTCGGGTTTAAGAAGAAGAGGTTATACACCAGCTTCAATCAAAACTTTTAGCGAAACTGCCGGAATTTCTAAACGAGATAATGTTACTGATGTTGCTTTATTAGAACATTGCATTAAAGACGATTTAAATAAAACAGCCCCAAGAGTAATGGCTGTAATGAATCCTGTAAAATTAATTATTACCAATTATCCCGAAGGCAAAGAAGAGTGGTTAACTGCTGAAAACAATCAGGAAGATGAAAATGCAGGTTATAGAGAAGTACCTTTTAGTCGTGAAATTTATATTGAACAAGAAGATTTTAGAGAAGAAGCCAATAAAAAGTTTTTTAGACTAAAATTAGGCAGTGAAGTGCGTTTAAAAAATGCCTACATTATTAAAGCTGAAAGCTGTTTAAAAGATGAAAATGGAGAGGTTACAGAGATTTATTGTACTTATGATGATGACTCTTTAAGTGGAAGCGGAACCGAGGCAAGTAAACGTAAAGTAAAGGGAACTTTGCATTGGGTATCTGTAAAACATGCTGAAAAAGCAGAGGTTAGGGTGTATGATCGTTTATTTACTGATGAAGCTCCAGACGGACAAAAAGACAAAGATTTTAAAGAATTTATCAATCCAGATTCATTAACTATTGTTGACGCTTTTGTAGAACCAAGCTTAAAAACAGCCAAGGTTTTAGATCGTTTTCAGTTTCAACGTTTGGGATATTTTTGTGTTGATACAGATGCTACACCAGATAAATTGGTTTTTAACAGAACCGTTCCTTTGCGCGATAGCTGGGCTAAAATGGGGGAATAGTATTATCAAATTTAGAAGAAACGATATAGAATTTACAGACATTTTCTCTCAGTTATTAAAGAAGATGTCTGTATTTTTTTTGATTTCAATTTGTAGCCCTATATTAAAAAAATTACTCGCCATGAAAAGATTATTTAACAAACCTACAAATGCTAAATGAAAAAATTAAATAAATATAAATCTCAAATTTATTTTCATTTAATAGTTAATTCATTAGTTGGTGTTTTTATTACATTTTCATCATATTACCATCTACCTTTAAATTATATATCTGATTATTCAATTTATTTTATACATTTTATAATTTTACAATTTACGGTTTACGGCTTTTTATATCTTTTAAGTATCAATAAATATCTATTTTATCTGACTTTCCCCGTCCTCTTTTTTATATATGCATTGTTTTCTTATTGGGTTTATGTACAAGATATAAGTATCAGCTATTCAATTGTACAACCAGTTATTGAGAGTAAGTTAGATATTGCTCTAGATTTAATTACCACTCCATTTATTATTTATAGTTTGATTGCTTTATTAATAATTATATATATTTTAAAACTATATAGAAACCTTAGGGTTGATCAATTAAAATCACCCCTGTTAATTTTAGCTTTAATTGCGATAGCAACATTTTACGGATTGAATAAACATGGAATAGGTAATTTAAAATGGAGAATGCCTTACAATTTAACCTATGGTTTTATAGAATATTTTAACAAACCCATTGTTCATTATAAAAAAGTAAACACAAACATTGTAAACAAAGAGAATGATATTAATATTGTATTTGTTTTAGGTGAATCTGTTAGAGCTAAAAATTTAGGAATTAATGGCTATTCTAGAAATACAACACCTCAACTTAAAAAAATAAATAACCTAATTAGTTTCCCTAATGTTTATACACCTTTAACTTATACAGGTATTAGTGTTCCTCAAATACTATCAAATAAATCAATATATAAAGAACAAAATTCTAGTAATCTCTTTTCGATTTATTCAATTTTAAACAAGGTGAACTTTACAACTTCTTGGATTGGGAATCAAACTCCAGAAAAAAGTTATTCCTTTTTTATAGACGAAAATGACAATATCGAATTTATCGATCAATTTCATGATGTTTTTAGTTTTCAGAAAAAATTAGATGAAGAAATGTTACCTTTTCTAGAATCTAAAATTAAAAATGGAACAAAAAATTTCATAACACTTCATATGATTGGAAGCCATTGGTGGTATGAAGCTAGATATTCTAAAAAATACAGAAAATATACACCCGTGATAGACTCCAAACATATTCCTGCATTATCTAATGAACAAATAATTAATTCTTATGATAACACCATACTTTACTTAGATAATTTTTTAAATAATGTCATTCATAAAATAAAAAAATCAAAATCTAAGACCATTTTAATATACCTATCTGACCACGGTGAAATTTTAGGTGAAAACGGGAAATGGCTACATGCTCAAGGAGATGATGCTAGTACAAATCCTGCAATGTTTATTTGGTATTCTGATAGTTTCAAACAAACTTACCCTGAAAAAATCAAAAATTTACAACTCAATGCTTCAAAGCAAATCACAACTGATTTCTTTTTTCATTCTATTTTAGATTTAATTGAAATTCAAAATTTTAATTATGAAAAATCTCAAAGTATATTTGAGATTGTTAAAAATTAATCTTCAATACAAAGACTCATACTTCTAAAGAATTAGAAATGGAGAATTTTTATTTGTTAAAGTGAATTTAATCAAATTTCAAAGTCTTCATAATCGACTCTAATTCAAACATATAATCACGCTTATTAATTCCTGGCGCAAAAGTAAGTCCTTCAACAACTACAACTCTATTATTGGCTTTATCAATTACCGAATAACTTAAAAAAGGACCAGCCATATAAACACCTTTTACTTCCCATTTTCCACGTGTTTCAAAAGCTTTTTTTCCAGCCAATTCAACTTCAAAAACATGTGGTGTATAAGCTTCTTCAGTAATCATATAAGAATCTTCAATTTGGCCTGGTATGTATTTTTTACCAATTGAATCACGGTTTTTAACTATGTTATTTCCATTGATATCATCTTCAGAAGTGATTGGAATGGTATAAGAAAACAACTCCATACTATTGCCACCGTTTAAATGATATCTGTACCACACAAAATCACCATTATCTTCAACTTTTTTATATTTTTGAGGAATTTTTAAACTGTAGCCTTTATTTTTAAAAGTTTTTATATTTGTTGGATCCCAATAATTTTTTAAAATATTTTTTTGAACAGATACGATATCTGCACCTTTAAATGTTGAAATAATTTTTTGTGAATATTGTTGAATTTCAGCAATTAAATCTTCATTGGTTTTTCCTGTAATTGTAATTATCTTTTGAGGTTCAGCATACACATCTGAAGTTTCAGAAAATGAGTTTTCATCGCCCTTTGTAACTATTAAAACATTGCGTGTAGCTCTAAACATACTTCCAAAATTTTCTACAGGCACTTGTGAAACTTCAAATTGAGCTTCAGGTTGTGGCAATCCTAAAACAGGTTCAGCAATAATATTACGAAGTTCATCTCCAATTTTACCTTGCCAATCGCTATTTTGCATTACTATTAAAACACTATTTATTCTACCATTTGCTTGCTTTAGTGTTTTTTTTTGATCTCCCGAATTACAAGAAATTAATATTGAAACAATAAGTACAAAGACTCCAATTTTTTTCATAATTATAAATTAAAAATTTTCAATTAAACTGTAATTAGTTTACATATCAAATAGCGTTCCAATAACCACAATTTTTTATAAAAATACTGATTAAATTCTTGGGTAAATTACAAGTCGTTGACCAATTTTTAAATTGGTACTACTCATTCCATTCCATTTTTTAATACTATTTACAGACACATTGTATCTGGATGCAATTTTACCCAAATAATCGCCACTTTTTACTTTATAGGTTATACGATCATTTACCTCAACATATTTTGGCAACTCTTTTACGCGTTTTGCCTCTTCAGCGTCAAGGTATGCATAAATAAGATCTTCATTACTTACAAATGTACCTATATCCTTTCTTGGTAAAGTTAAAATGTAGTTTTTATCTTTAATTTTAGGAATAATTTCTAATTTATATTGCGGATTTAAAAATGTAATAACCTCTTTATCTACGCCTAAAATATCGTTAATTTGTTTAAATGTAATTTGTCTTTTTAAATGAATGGTATCTGTTTCAAATTTTGAAATAGCATTTTCACGGGCAACAATATTATGCTCATTTGAATATTTAAAAATATACATTGTTGCATAAAAAATAGGCACATAGCTTGCTGTTTCTCGTGGCAAATAAGGTCTAATTTTCCAATAATTGGTACTTCCGCCAGCGCGTCTAATGGCTTTATTAACATTTCCAGGACCAGAATTGTATGCTGCCAAAGCCATATCCCAGTCGTTATAAATACCATGCAAAGTCGATAGATATTTACAAGCTGCTTCTGTAGCTCTTATTGGATCTGAACGCTCATCAACATAAGAGCTAACATCCAAACCATATATTTTTCCGGTTTGATACATAAACTGCCATAATCCTGCAGCTCCAACACGCGAAAGTGCGGTAGGTTTTAAGGCCGATTCTATTACTGCTAAATATTTTAATTCTAAAGGAATATTGTATTTAGCCAAATGTTCTTCAAACATTGGAAAATAAAAACGCGCTCTCTCCATCATTACCGAAAAAATAGCCTTCCTATTTAAAAGATACGATTTAATTAACTGTTCTAATTGCGGATTGTACTCTACATTAAAAGGTGAAATTGCATCAATTTCTGCAAAACGTTCTTTTAAAAGAGCTGTAGGTAATTCTTCTAATTCTGCTTCATAGATTTCATCGTCTTTAAGTGAATATCGGATGGTATCATTTAATGGAGAAATTACCAATTCATTAATCCATAAACTGTCTAATATGCTTACTTCCTGATGTGTTACATACTTAATAGAATCAATTTTTTTGTATAAAACTGAATCGTTCATTACTAACAACTTTAACGTATCATTTGTTTTTTTAACTTCCAAAGAATCGGTTTTGACTTGCGAAAATCCAACCGTAAAAAATAATAAAAATGTAATGCTTACTAAATACTTCATAAATGTTATTCGTTTAAAAGTTTTGAAATTTCGTCTAAATTTGGCGCTAAAATAATTTCAATCCTTCTGTTTTTTGCTTTTCCTTCAGCAGTTGCATTGGTACTTACTGGCACGTATTCACTTCTTCCGGCAGCCGTAATTTGTGTTTGGTTAACACCTTTATTTTCTAAAATTCTAACAATAGCTGTTGCACGTTTTACAGACAAATCCCAGTTATCAATAATTGTTGCACCTGTGTAAGGAACATTGTCTGTATGCCCTTCAATTAAAACATTGATGTCTTTGTTTTGAGACAATACACTAGCCAATTGTTCAACGGCTTTTTTACCTTCGGTACCTACTGCCCAACTTCCTGAACTAAACAATAATTTATTTTCCATTGAAACATAAATTTTACCGTTTTTTTGTTCAACAGTTAAACCTTTTCCTTCAAAATTAAGCAAGGCTTTAGAGATTGCATCTTTTAATTGTTGCATTTGAGCTTCTTTTGCATTGATTAAATTTTGCAACTCTGCAATTTGTGCTGAACGTTTACTTAATTCTTTTTGAAGATTTTCTAAACGCAAACTTTCAGCAGCTAAAATGCGTTCTTTTTCTTCTAATTGAGCTAATAATTCTTGGTTCTTTTTAGATTGCTCTGCCAATTTTTTTGAACTTTGAGTTGTTAATACCTCAAAAGATTCATCTAAATTGTTGTATTTATTTTGAAGTGCTGCCAATTCACTTTCTAAAACAGCTTTTTGAGCCAAAAGATCGTTGTATTCTTTATTTAATTTCAGCAAATCATTTTCCAACGATTTTTTAACAGCCAATAAATTGTCTTTTTCTTGAATTAATTCTGAATTTGCAGATCTTAAATTATTGTATTTTGTTTCTAAATCTTCATATACTTTTTTAGAAACACAGGCATTTAATGTAAATGCAATAACGACCAAAATGGCTACTTTTTTTAACATACTGATAATATTTATATTTTATTATTAACTAATTTCAACTACTATTGGGCAATGATCTGAGTGTTTTGCTTCAGGTAAAATATATGCCCTTTTAATTTTATCTTTTAGAGGTTCACTTACCATATGGTAATCTATGCGCCAACCTTTGTTATTGTTTCTGGCATTTGCTCTGTAACTCCACCAACTGTAATGGTGTGGCTCTTTGTTTAAATGACGAAATGAATCTACAAAACCACTGTCTATAAATTCGCCCAACCATTTGCGTTCAACTGGTAAAAAACCTGAAGTATTTTGATTTTGCTTAGGATTGTGAATGTCAATTTCGGTATGACAAATATTGTAATCTCCACAAATAATTAAATTGGGAATTTCTTGTTTTAACCGATTTACATACTCTTGAAACTCAGCCATAAAATTCAGCTTAAAATCAAGTCTATCATCATTTGTTCCCGATGGCAAATATAAACTCATTACCGAAAAGTCATCAAAATCTACACGTAAATTTCGACCTTCAAAATCCATACTTTCAATTCCTGTACCATACGCTACATGATTTGGTTTGGTTTTGCTCAATATAGCAACACTGCTATAACCTTTTTTTTGTGCCGAAAACCAGTAATGATATGGATAACCAGCCTCTTCAAACAAAGTTAAATCTAATTGATCTTTATGTGCTTTTGTTTCTTGTATACAAATTACATCAGGGTTTGCGGCTTTTAGCCAATCTATAAATCCTTTATTAATAGCGGCTCTTATGCCGTTTACATTGTATGATATTATTTTCATTTTTTTATTTTAGTATCAAGTATTTGGTACCATATAACAGGTATTTTTTAAATTTCTTCTAACTGTGACTACTACTGCCTACTATTTATATATTTCTCTCTCAACTTTCTTCTCATTACTTTGTTTGAAGCAGTTCTGGGCAAAACATCAATTTTCACTAATTCAGTAACTTTAAAAAGCGGATTTAATTGTTTGCTGATGCTTTTTTTTGTTTGAAATAATTTTTCTTCAGAAGTTAATTCCGAAGGATTTTCAACGTAAAAAACCACCAATAAACTTGGACCTCCATTTACAGGTTCTACTGCAATTGCAGCCGATTCTTTTACAAAATCTAATTGATTTATAACAGCTTCAATTTGAACCGAACTAATTTTAATTCCGCCCAAATTCATGGTGTCATCTACCCTTCCTTGTGCTTTGTAATAGCCGTTTTCTAATTGTACTAATGCATCGCCATGCCTTCTCAATAATTGACCCTCAAAAGTTGGTGTATTTTTATAATAAACTTCAAAATGATTTCGGTTTATCAAACGGTTAGACAAGCCGATAATTGGCGGAATAATAAACACTTCACCTTTAGCATTTATTTGATTGTTATCATCTAACAACACAAATTCGCCGCCCAATGCTTGCGTAGAAAATGTGCTGGCAATATTTGGCTGAACTACCGTACTTGTTACATAACCACCTCCAATTTCAGTACCTCCACAATATTCTATAACAGGTTTGTTGTTTGCCAATTGCATTAAATATTCCATTTCGGCAGGGTTTGAAACTTCACCTGTAGAGCTAAAACATTTAATAGCATCCCAGTTAAACTGTTCCATACATTTGGAACTTTTCCAATGATTTACAAAGCTTGGAATTACACCCAACATTGTAACTTTTGCATTTTGAATAAATGCTCCAAAATCGCTTCCCATAGGAACACCATAATACAAGGCAACTGTTGCTTTGTTTATTAGTGATGCAAAAACCAGCCAAGGTCCCATCATCCAACCTAAATTTGTTGGCCAACAAACCACATCGTTTTTATGAATATCCTGATGATAAAATCCATCACTTGCACATTTTATTGGCGTAGTATGTGTCCACGGAATGGCTTTTGGTTCGCCAGTTGTACCCGATGAAAATAAAACAGTAATTACATCATCTGGCTGTTGAATTACCGTTTCAAATACTGTATTTGGACTTAAAAAAGCATCCCAATAAATATCGTTATTTCGCAAATCGATTTTTGTTGCTGAAGTTTTTAAAACTACAGCTTTTGGTGCGTTTGCAGATTTAACTTTTTCATACAAAGGCAACTCTTTGTCTGCTCTTTGCAAAAAATCTTGTGTAAAAATTACAGTAGGTTTTGTAATTTTTAATCGCACCTCAATTTCATTGGGTGTAAAACTATCTGCAATGGTAACTATGGGCATTCCTGCTTTTATTCCGGCTAAATAAATAGCAACAGCTTCTAAAGTCATTGGTAAATCAATAGCAATATAATCGCCTTTTTTTAAACCAATTTCAACCAAACCATTTGCAATTTGATTGACCAATGTAAGCAGTTGTTTTTGTGTTACTTGTTGTAAAGATTTTTTTGCTTCCTGAAATACAAGCACAACAGCATTGTCTTCATTTTGAAAACAGGCATCAACAATATTTAATTTGGCATTTTTAAGCCATTCGGCATTTTCAACCCCATTTGAAACAGCTAAAATATTGGTGTATTTTTGCTGAAAAGGAATACCTAAACACGCTATGGTTTCTGACCAAAATTGTGCTTTGTTATGAACAGACCATTTCCAAAAATTACCATAATTTTCAATATCATGAACTTGCATCATTTTAAAAATGTTGCTTTGTTCAATAATTTCTTTTGATGGTTTCCAAAATGGATTCAAGTTCATTTTTACACTAAAATTCTGGATCTACTTCAATTTGTTCAACAGATTCGCTACCTGTTTTTCCACAATCTACATCAATACTTAAATCTTCAGGTCTTTCAAATTCGCCTGTGCTAATTGTCAAAGTTGGATCTGCATACATTTTTTTATAATACAGTGCCCAAATAGGCAAAGCCATTGTAGCTCCTTGCCCTTGTGTTATTCGTTTAAAGTGCGTTGCTCTATCTTCGCCACCAACCCAAACTCCAGATGCTAAATTAGGAACCATTCCCATAAACCAACCATCCGATTGATTTTGAGTTGTACCTGTTTTACCTGCAATAGGATTTGTGAATTCGTAAGGATAACCCGTAACTACATTGTCTGGATAACTTCCCCATTTACCTCTTAATCTAATACCAGAACCCGATTGGGTAACACCTTCTAACAGATTGATCACCACATATGCAGACTCTTCACTTAAAACCTCTTTTGAAGTTGGGATAAATTGTTCTAAAACTGTTCCGTTTTTATCTTCAATTTTTAAAATCATCATAGGTTCAATTTGTAAACCTTTGTTGGCAAAAGTTGCGTAGGCTCCTAACATTTCATACAACGATAAATCTACGGTACCTAAAGCAATTGCAGGCACTTCCGGAATATCACTTTTTATACCTGCACTTCTGGCCAAATCAACCACTGTTTTTGGGTGTACTTTGTCTATTAAATTGGCTGTTATTACGTTTACTGAACCAGCTAAAGCTTGTTTTAAAGTAAGTTCTCCACCATATTTACTATCTGAGTTTTTTGGAGTCCAATCTTCGGGCATATCATATTTTTCCTTTCTAATAGTGTAAGGTATGTTTGGCAATTTAAGACACGGAGATAATTTTAATTGGTTAATTGCAGAAGCATAAACAAAAGGTTTAAATGTAGAACCAACCTGACGTTTTTGTTGTTTTACTGCATCAAATTGAAAATGCTTGTAATCAATTCCGCCAACCCAAGCTTTTACATAACCTGTTTGAGGCTCAATAGATAACAAACCTGCTCTTAAAATATGTTTGTAATATAAAATAGAATCTTTTGGCGACATAATGGTGTCTATTTCTCCTTTCCAAGAGAAAATTCTCATATTTGTTTTTTCGTTAAATGAAGCTCTAATTTCATCTTCTGAAGCTCCGTTAGATTTCATTCTTATCCAACGATTTGAACGCTTCATAGATTGATCTATAGTAACATCTATTTGCTGTTGGTCTATGTCATAAAAAGGAGCAGTTTTATTTTTTGCCTGTTCTTTAAAAAACACACGTTGCAAGTTAGACATATGTTCTTTTACAGCTTCTTCAGCATATTTTTGCATACGAGAATCTATGGTAACATAAATTTTTAATCCATCGCGATGTAAATTGTACTCTGTACCATCAGGTTTTGGATTTTCTTTAATCCACGTTTTCATAAAATCACGCAAATACTCTCTAAAATAAGTTGCATAACCATCGCTATGACCTTCTCTATTGATGTTTAAATTTAAATCGGTTTGTTGCAGTGAATCTTTTTGCTTGTCTGTAATAAACTCATTTCTATTCATTTGATACAAAACCACATTTCTACGATTTTTCACCAATTCTTCACGTCTTAGCGGATTGTAATAAGAAGCATTTTTTAACATTCCAATCAACATAGCCGATTCTGGAACCGTTAAATCTATAGGCTCTTTTCCAAAATAAATACGTGATGCTGAACGAATACCAACGGCTAAATTTAAAAAGTCGTACTTATTTAAGTACATTGTTAATATTTCTTGCTTGGTATATTGACGCTCTAACTGAATAGCAATTACATATTCTTTAATTTTTTGACCAATACGTTGAATGATATTTTTAGAACCTTCGCCATGAAATAACAATTTTGCCAATTGCTGTGTAATGGTACTTCCACCACCGTCTTTACCCATCATTACAACAGCACGAACAGAAGCTTTGATATCGATGCCTGAGTGCTCATAAAATCTTTCATCTTCAGTAGCAACTAATGCCTCAATAAGATTTTGAGGAAGATCTTTGTATTTTACAGGTGTTCGGTTTTCGTAAGCGTATTTTCCTAAAGTTTTCCCATCCATAGAAATCACTTCAGTAGCTAAATTATGTTCAGGATTTTCTAATTCTTCAAAACTAGGTAATGCTCCAAACACACCCCATGAAGCCAATAAAAATACAAGAATAACAATTAAAGTTCCGCCAAAAATAGTAAGCCAAAACCATTTTATATATTTTGAAAAATCGGGTGAATTTTTTGTTGTTTTTTGTGCCATTATTTACTATTTTCTATACTTAAACCTACGTTAGTTATGCCGTTTAAAGGATTTTTTCCTTCAATATCATTGATACTTCTTGTTGCTTGCTGAATGCTAAATTTGTAATCTCCAACTTCATTAAAAACAACATTTTCTTTATAAAAAAGCTTACTTTCTTTAACATCTGTAAAACCAGTTCCTAACCATTGTCCTTTAGCATCGGTCATTTCATATTCTAACGTATCAACTACTTTCATTCCTTTAGGAAATTGAATTTTTGCGATTAAAAACAAAGAACTAAATTCATAATCTTTATTATTTCTAATATTTATAAACACATTTTTAGAAGTAATCGTATCTGAACTACTTACAATAAATTCAATAGGATTCTCAAATGACCATTGATTATTTACAACAGGTTGATATTGATCGTAAATTGCAGATGAATTACACGATACAACCAATAAAACAACCATAAAAAATTGAAAATATTTATGCATCTTGTGTTGTATTATTGTCTTTTTTAGGTGGTCTTCTTTTTTTATTTCTATTTCTTGTATTTGCTGGTTTTTTAACCGGATTATTGTCTGCCGAATTATTTTGATTTACCTCAGATTTGGGTGGTCTATTTGGATTACCTCCATTATTTTTTTTAGGCCTTTGTTGTTGCTTTTGTGGCTTATTTTGATTTTCACCTTGTTGTTGCTGCGGCTGATTTTGCTGCTGATTTTTATTTTGATTTGGCTTTGCAGGCCTTTTTTGTTGAGGTCTTTTTGAACCTGGTTTTGGCTGATTTGGTTTTGGTTGATTTGGTTTTGCAGGTGAATTTTGATCAACTGCATTTACCTGTTTTCTATCTCCTTTAGAACGTGGTTGTTGTTTAGATTTTGATTTATTTTTCTTATTTCTTTTAGGAGCATCAAAACGTGTTAAACTATCTTGACCAACAACATTTTCAAAATCAGCTTTTGGTTCTTCAATAATATCTACTTCATAATCTTCTAATGAAGCTACCTTTTCTTGCTTTTTATTCAAAGCAATTATTTCCTTAACCTGATCCAAACCAAGTTTATACCACTTATTTCTGTTTTCTTTATAAGTATACCAAAGCATATTTTGGAAAATGTCCATTTTTACAAATGTAGCATCACCTTTTTCAGTTTTAAGCTCAATATCTTGCTTTGGAAAACCACGTAAAGCATCTAAATAAGTATCTAACTCATAATTTAAACAACATTTTAGCTTACCACATTGTCCGGCTAATTTTTGCGGATTTAATGATAGTTGTTGGTAACGTGCAGCGGTTGTATTTACTTTACGTAAATCTGTTAGCCATGTTGAACAACACAATTCTCTTCCACAAGAACCTACACCACCTAAACGAGCTGCTTCTTGCCTAAGTCCAACCTGTTTCATTTCAACACGAATGTTAAAAGCACTTGCCAAATCTCTAATTAGCTGTCTAAAATCTACCCTATCATCTGCCGTATAATAAAAAGTTGCTTTATTTCCATCACCCTGATATTCAACATCTGAAAGTTTCATTTTTAAGCCTAAACGCATTAAAATTTCTCTTCCTTTATGCTGCGTTTCGTATTCCTTTTCACGCGCAGCTTTCCAAATATCTATGTCCTTTTGTGTTGCTTTTCGGTATATTTTTTTAACCTCTTCGCTATCTACTGCAATTCCTTTCTTTTTCATTTGAACTTTAATTAGTTCACCTGTAAGAGAAACAGTACCAATATCATGACCAGGATTTCCTTCTACAGCAACAATATCGCCAATAGAAATTTTTAAATTATCTGGGTTTGTAAAAAAGTGTTTTCTTCCGTTTTTAAAACGGACTTCAACAATATTTTCAGGTTCTTGCCCAGTTGGTAGCGTCATGTTTGCCAACCAATCAAATACCGTTAGTTTTTCACAACTTCCGGTACCACAATCTCCGTTACTTTGGCACCCTTTTGGTACCCCATCTATATCTGAAGAGCAACTATTACAGCTCATATATGTTTAATTTTTTTATGTTTATTAAAATTGAAAAATTCAATTTTACAACCTTCACTAATTTGTAAAGATATAATTAAAATTACGAACAGTAAAACGTTTAAAATTGGTTTTCATATTTGTTTTACATCAATAATTTTTACTGGACAAGCTTGTTTTGCATTGATACTTGCATCAAAAATGGTCTCATCTGGCGATTTAAGTGTAAAAAATCCTTTCTTTTCTTTTGAATGAAGCAATACCGATTTTCCATCCTTTTTTGACATTTGAAACTGAGCAGGCGCCAATTCTACACAATAATTACAGCCAATACATTTAGCCCTTTGCAAAGTTATTATTACCATTTTTTTCTAGTATCTGGTTTTTGGTTGTTAGTTGTTAGTTGTTTGTATTTTGTTAAGAATCTTTTGACTTTGACTAAAACGAAGACTGAACTTTTTAGCTTCAAACTTCTGCTTTTTGACTTTGACTAAGACTGAAACTTTTTAACTTCAAACTTCGGTCTTTTGACTTTGACTAAGACGAAGACTGAGACTTTTAACTTTAAACTTCTGCCTTTTGACTTTGACTAAAACGAAGACTGAAACTTTTAACTTCAAACTTTAGACTAAAGACCTTCCGACTTTTACACTATTTAAGCTTCCACCTTATTTTCAACAATTTTATACAATTTATCAGAAGGACGAATTCTAAAATCCAATTTAAATGTACAAGAATCTCCCTTTTGAGCCACACTACCTTTTTTGTCGTTTACAAATATTTCATCTATTTGCATTTCTTGAGCACCCGTTGTTGGCCCCGTAATTAAAATGGTATCTCCAACATTTAAATCGTAGGCTTCAATTTTAAATTCGCCAATATTTGCTTTAGGATAATAATGCATTCCTTTACCAATATATACCTTTTTTTGCGTAGCATGACTTCCAGATCCATTGCTCCATTCACCTAATTTTTGACCTAAATAATAACCGCTCCAAAATCCACGATTGTAAACTTTCTCTAACTCTAACATCCAAGAAATTACTTTTTCTTTGTTATAAGTTCCGGCTTCAATACTATCAATTGCATCGCGGTAACATTTTATCACTTTTGCAACATATTCTGGAGCACGACCACGACCTTCAATTTTTAACACAGTAATACCTGCATCAACAATTTGATCTAAAAAATCTATGGTGCATAAATCTTTTGGAGACATAATATATTCGTTATCCAGTTCCATTTCAAAACCTGTTTCCTGATCTATTACCGTATATTTTTTTCTGCAATTTTGTTTGCAAGCACCTCTGTTTGCCGATGAATTTGATGAATGCAAACTCATATAACATTTTCCAGAAACCGCCATACATAAAGCTCCGTGTCCAAAAATTTCAATTTCAACCAATTTGCCCGAAGGACCACAAATATTTTCTTTTGCAATTTGTTCGGTAATTTTTTTAACCTGACGCAAACTCAACTCTCTACTTAACACCATTGTATCAGCAAACATGGCATAAAACCTTGCTGTTTCAATATTTGTAATATTTATTTGTGTTGAAATATGAACCTCCATCCCAATTGCTCTTGCTGAAGAAATCACCGCTTGATCCATAGCAATTACTGCGGTAATATCGGCTTCTTTTGCTTTTTGAAGCAAGGTTTTTACAATGCTTAAATCGTGATCGTAAACAATGGTATTTAAGGTCAAATAAGTTCTAACATTTTTAGCTTTACATCTGCTCGAAATTTCTTGCAAATCGTCTAATGTAAAGTTAACCGTAGCTCTTGCTCGCATGTTCAATTGCTCAACTCCAAAATAAACAGAATCGGCGCCATTGTCTAAAGCGGCTTGTAACGATTCAAAGTTTCCGGCAGGTGCCATTAATTCAATTTTCTGCATCATTGTTTTTTATATTTTAATACTTCTGAACGCCCTTTTTTAAAAATTTTATTGCTGTTCGGAATTCCTTTTCTTAATTCTTTTTGTGCTTCATAAGGCAAATGAGTTATTTCCTGACATTTTATTGAACAGCAATTCTCCATTTTTTCTGCACATTTTTCACACTGAATAAACAGTAAATGACAGGCTTCATTTGCACAATTTACATGCGTATCACAAGGTGCGCCGCATTGGTGGCAATTGGCAATAACATCTTCAGTAATTCTTTCAGACAATCTATGGTCAAACACAAAGTTTTTACCAATAAATTTATTTTCTAACTGAAGTGCTTTTACTTGCCTTGTATATTCTATTATTCCACCTTCTAACTGAAAAACATTTTTAAAACCTTTGTGTTTAAAATAAGCGCTGGCTTTTTCGCAACGAATGCCACCAGTACAATACATTAGCAGATTTTTATCTTCTTTATGATTGTTTAAATCGGCTTCAATAATGTCTAATGAATCTCTAAAAGTATCAACATCTGGCGTGATGGCTTTTTCAAAATGCCCAATTTCACTTTCGTAATGGTTGCGCATATCTACACAAACAGTATTGGGATTTGCCAGCATTTTATTAAATTCTTCAGCATTTAAATGAACTCCTTTGTTGGTAACATCAAAAGTTTTGTCATTTAAACCATCGGCAACAATTTTGTCTCTAACTTTAATGGTTAATTTTAAAAACGACTTATTATTGTGCTCAACGGCTACATTTAGTCTGCAATCTTTTAAAAATGAAATACTATCTAATTGCGCTTTTAAGGCGATTAACTTTGCTGCAGGAACAGAAATTTGCGCATTGATACCTTCATTAGAAACATAGGTTCTACCCAATACATCTAACTTGTTCCATTCAATAAATAAATGGTCTCTTAATTTTTGTGGATGTTCTATCTTGTAATATTGATAGAATGAAATTGTTAAACGATCTTCTCCCGCCTCATCTATTAATTGAGCACGTTCACTGGCGCTTAACTTATTGTACAGTTGCATGCTATACTTTTTTAGTTAAACAATTATGTTAGATAAAATAATTTATCCTTATATTTTTTGCAAAACTACATATTTTCTAATTACTAAATGGCTATTAAACGCAATAATCATTTTTTAACAAAAAAATATTTATTTGTTAATTTTTCACGGTATATGGTTGAATGTCACCTTTTTTTATAAAATTTGCATTCTTATTAAAATTAAAAAAATAGAAAGATGAAAGTAGCTGTTGTAGGCGCAACCGGAATGGTAGGAAACGTAATGTTACAAGTTTTAGCAGAACGCAATTTCCCAATTACTGAATTATTGTTAGTAGCATCAGAACGTTCTGTTGGTAAACAAATGGAATATAAGGGAGAGAAATATACAATTATTGGATTGCAAGATGCAGTAAACGCGCGTCCTGATATTGCTTTATTTTCTGCAGGTGGAACTACTTCTGAAATTTGGGCTCCAAAATTTGCTGAAGTTGGAACTACAGTTGTAGACAATTCTTCGGCTTGGAGAATGGATCCTTCAAAAAAATTAATCGTTCCAGAAATTAACGGTGCTATTTTAACAAAAGAAGATAAAATTATTGCAAACCCAAACTGTTCAACTATTCAATTGGTTATGGCATTGGCTCCTTTGCATAAAAAATATAAAATGAAACGTGTAGTAATTTCTACTTACCAATCTGTTTCGGGTACTGGTGTAAAAGCTGTTGAACAATTAGAAAACGAATCAAAAGGAATTAAAGGTGAAATGGCATACCACTATCCAATTAATAGAAATGCAATTCCGCAATGTGACGTATTTTTAGACAATGGATACACAAAAGAAGAAATGAAATTGGTTAAAGAACCAAAGAAAATTTTAAACGATGATTCTTTTTCTGTAACAGCAACGGCTGTTCGTATTCCTACTGCAGGTGGACATTCAGAAGCCGTAAACGTTCAGTTTGAAAATGATTTTGATTTAGCTGATGTTCGTAAAATGTTGGCTGAAACTCCAGGTGTTATTGTGCAAGATAATTTAGACACAAATACCTACCCAATGCCAATGTTTGCTCACAATAAAGATGAAGTTTTTGTGGGTCGTATTCGTAGAGACGAATCACAACCAAACACATTAAATATGTGGATTGTTGCAGATAACTTACGTAAAGGTGCTGCAACTAATACCATTCAAATTGGTGAGTATTTAATTGCAAATGGTTTGGTATAAAGTTTGTTATTCTGTTTAAGAATCACATAAAATTATCTATTCACAAAATAGATAAGACCCTGAAATAACACTTCGACAAGCTCAGTGTGACATTTAGGTTAGGCAGAAAACGGATACAGACTAAAATATTAAGGTCGTCTAAAATAATTTAGACGACCTCTTTTTTTTGGGGTTTCTTGGGATTTATTTTGATACCTCTAAAACATCATTCATTATTTTCTCTAACTCGTGCTTTGGTAAAGCACCTTGCGCCATTTGCGGCTCGGCATTTTTAGGCACAAACAACATAGACGGAATACTTCTAATACCAAAAGCAGCAGCCAATTCTTGCTCTACTTCTGTATCAATTTTATAAATATTTACTTTTCCTTCATATTCTTCACTCAATTCTTCTAAAATAGGCGCAATCATTTTACAAGGTCCACACCAATCTGCATAAAAATCGATAATACAAGGTAGTTCACCTTCAAATTTCCACTCCTTGTTTTTTTCAAAATTGAAAACTTTTTCTAAAAAAGTTTCCTTTGTTAATAATTCTGTCATTTTTTAAATTTTAATGTTGCACAACTAAATCAATAGTTATACCATTTTTATTGAACGACAAATTGACGTAAAAATCAACAATTTACAAGTAACTTTAGTTACACCTTGTAATTTCACAAGCAACTTAACGACTTATTAAACAAAACAGATACTAATTTAAATCAACTATAATGAATTCAAAATTAACACTGGCGCTTCGCCTACTACTTAGCTTAATACTTTTGGTATTTGGTGCAAACAAATTTTTAAATTTTATACCTGCTCCTCCAATGGAAGGTCCTTCAGCAGATTTTATGGGCGTGCTTTTTAAAACAGGTTATATGTTTCCGTTAATTGGATTTACTGAGGTTGTTGCTGGCGCACTTTTATTGTTGAATAAATGGGTTGGACTTGCATTGATTTTTACAGCTATTATCTCGGTTAATATTGTTGCCTTTCACCTAATTTTAGCCCCTGCAGGTATTGGTTTGGCTGCTGTAGTTGCTATTTTAAACATTTTATTAATTTATGGAAATTGGCACAAATTCAAAACCCTTTTTTAATTCTTAAAAATTCTTTTTTATCAAGGTGCAGTCGGTTGACTGCACCTTTTTTAATTATATTTGGCTAATCACAATAAAACACTAAAAATTGACCTATCCTATCACAAAAAAAATAGATACAATTACAAATTATTTTGGCACAAATGTAAACGACCCATATCGTTGGTTAGAAGATGATATGGCTTTAGACACACAAGCTTGGGTTGTTGAACAAAACAAAGTAACTTTTGATTATTTAGCTAAAATACCATATCGCGAAGATTTGAGACAACGATTGGAAAAATTGTGGAATTACGAGAAAATTGGCGCGCCTTTTAAAGAAGGAGACTATACTTATTTTTTTAAAAACAATGGTTTACAAAATCAACATGTTTTATATCGTTTTAAAGGTGAAGAAACTCCTGAAATTTTTTTAGATCCAAATACTTTTTCTGAAGATGGAACAACATCATTAGGTGGTCTGTCATTTTCTGAAGATGGCAATACTGTTGCTTATTCTATTTCAGAAGGCGGTTCAGATTGGCGAAAAGTTATTTTTATGGATGCAATTACAAAAACAATTTTAGAAGACACTTTAATTGATGTAAAATTTAGTGGCTTATCTTGGAATGAAAATAAAGGTGTTTTTTATTCGAGCTACAAAAAACCCAAAGGAAGCGAACTATCTGCAAAAACAGATCAGCATCGTTTGTTTTATCACCAATTAGGAACTACTCAAAAAGAAGATATTTTAATTTTTGGCGAACATATAAAAAGGCGTTACATAGGCGGGTATGTTACTGAAGATAACAAATATTTAATTATTACAGCAGCAGAATCAACATCGGGAAACGAATTGTATTTCAAAGACTTAACAAATCCTAACAGTAAAATTATTACCATTGTTAATCATTTTGAAAACGACACTTATGTGTTAGATAATTTAGGAGAAACATTGCTATTGGTAACAAATTTTAACGCGCCCAACAAACGCATTGTAAAAGTAAATGCTTTAGCGCCAACTGCAGAAAACTGGATTGATGTTATTCCCGAAACCGAAAATGTACTATCACCTTCAAAAGCAGGTGGCTCTATTTTTGCGAATTATATGGTTGATGCAGTTTCAGCAGTAAAACAATATGATTATTCAGGGAAATTAATCCGAGAAATTCAATTACCTGGCATTGGTTCTGCAGGTGGTTTTGGCGAAAAAAAAGATGCTAAAATAACCTACTACACATTTACAAATTACACCACACCAGGTTCAATTTACGCTTTAAATCTTGAAACTGGAGTTTCAGAATTGTACAAAAAACCAGCCATAGATTTTGATGCTTCAGCTTATGAATCTAAGCAGGTTTTTTACACTTCAAAAGATGGCACAAAAATTCCGATGTTAATTTCTTATAAAAAAGGAATTGAATTGAATGGTAAAAATCCAACGATTTTATATGGCTATGGAGGTTTCAACATTAGTTTAACACCAAGTTTTAGCATTACAAATGCAGTTTGGATGGAACAAGGTGGTATTTATGCGGTTCCAAATTTAAGAGGCGGTGGAGAATATGGCAAAAAGTGGCATATAGCAGGAACCAAATTTCAAAAGCAAAATGTTTTTGATGATTTTATTGCTGCTGCAGAATTTTTGATTGAAAATAAATATACTTCACCCAAATTTTTAGCGATAAGTGGTGGCTCAAACGGTGGTTTATTGGTGGGTGCAACAATGACACAAAGACCCGATTTAATGAAAGTCGTTTTACCTGCCGTTGGCGTACTAGATATGCTGCGTTACCATACTTTTACCGCAGGTGCAGGTTGGGCTTATGACTATGGAACGGCAGAAGATTCGAAAGAAATGTTTGAATATTTAATGGGTTACTCTCCTGTTCATTGTCTTAAAAAAGGTGTTTCATATCCGGCAACATTAATTACAACAGGCGATCACGACGATAGAGTTGTACCTGCACATTCGTTTAAATTTGCCGCAGAATTACAATCAAAACAAGAAGGTAAAAATCCGACATTGATTAGAATAGAAACAAATGCAGGTCACGGAGCTGGAACTCCAATTTCAAAAACAATTGAACAATATGCCGATATTTTTGGCTTTACATTTTACAATATGGGATTTAAAAAATTACCAAAAAAACACAATTAGATAAAAAAAATCAAAAATATACATAAATAGAAACGCTTCAATTAGATAGCAAGGTTCTTTTTTGAAAAAAAATCCATATTTTTTTTCAAAATAAAATCAAAAAACTATCTTTGCAATCTTAAAAAGAGGGCTTACCTCTTAAGGTTAAACTACTAACAAATAAATAGTTAAATTAATGGCAAAAGTTACAGGTAAAGTTGCACAAATTATTGGACCAGTTATTGACGTTGAATTTCAATCTGGAGCAGAACTTCCAAGAATATATGACTCATTAGAAATCACAAAAAAAGATGGTTCATTATTAGTATTAGAAGTACAATCTCATATTGGAGAAGACACAGTTAGAACCATTTCAATGGATTCAACAGACGGTTTAAGCAGAGGTACAGAAGTAGTTGCTACAGGGAAAGCAATTCAAATGCCAATTGGTGCAGATATTTACGGACGTTTATTTAACGTAATTGGAGATGCAATTGATGGTTTAGGAAACTTGCCTAAAGCTGGTGAAAACGGATTACCTATTCACCGTCAGGCTCCTAAATTTGAAGACTTATCTACTTCAACAGAAGTATTATTTACAGGAATTAAAGTAATTGACTTGATTGAGCCATATGCAAAAGGTGGTAAAATTGGATTATTTGGTGGTGCCGGTGTTGGTAAAACTGTATTAATTCAAGAGTTAATTAACAATATAGCAAAAGGTCACGGTGGTTTATCAGTATTTGCTGGTGTAGGTGAAAGAACTCGTGAAGGAAATGACCTTTTAAGAGAGATGTTAGAATCTGGTATTATTAAATACGGTGAAGATTTTATGCACTCTATGGAAGATGGTGGTTGGGATTTATCTAAAGTTGATAAAGAAGGAATGAAAGAATCTAAAGCTACTTTCGTATTTGGACAAATGAACGAACCTCCTGGAGCACGTGCACGTGTTGCCTTATCTGGTTTAACAATTGCTGAATACTTTAGAGATGGTGCTGGTGAAGGACAAGGAAAAGATGTATTGTTTTTCGTAGACAACATTTTCCGTTTTACACAAGCTGGTTCTGAGGTATCTGCATTATTAGGTCGTATGCCTTCTGCAGTAGGTTACCAACCAACATTAGCAACTGAAATGGGTGCTATGCAAGAGCGTATTACTTCAACTAAAAATGGTTCAATTACATCAGTACAAGCGGTATATGTACCTGCGGATGATTTAACAGATCCTGCGCCTGCTACTACGTTTGCGCATTTAGATGCAACAACTGTATTGTCTCGTAAAATTGCTGAGCTAGGTATTTACCCTGCGGTAGATCCATTAGATTCTACTTCAAGAATTTTAACTGCTGATATTTTAGGTAAAGAACATTACGATTGTGCACAACGTGTAAAAGAGTTGTTACAACGCTATAAAGAATTACAAGATATTATTGCTATTTTAGGTATGGAAGAATTATCTGAAGAAGATAAATTAGCAGTTCACAGAGCTCGTAGAGCACAACGTTTCTTATCTCAACCTTTCCACGTAGCTGAGCAATTTACAGGTATACCTGGAGTTTTGGTTGATATTAAAGACACTATCAAAGGATTTAATATGATTTTAGATGGTGAATTAGATAAATATCCTGAAGCTGCATTTAACTTAAGAGGATCAATTCAAGATGCTATTGATGCTGGTGAAAAAATGTTAGCTGAAGCGTAATCAATTGGCAATTGTCAATTATTAATTATCAATTGAAAAATTATGATTTTAGAAATAGTAACACCAGAAGCAACATTATTACACTCGGAAGTAGACTTAGTTGCTGTTCCGGGAGTTAATGGTGAATTTCAAATGTTGAATAATCACGCACCTATTGTTTCTTTACTTGTTGAAGGAAATGTAAGATTTAAAGGAAGTGATGTGAAAATTGAAGAGCAATTTGCCAGTAAATTTACAAATAACAAAGGTGAATATTTATTACCTATAAAAAGTGGAACTATTGAAATGAAAGCAAACAAAGTAATTGTTTTAGCTGATTAATTATCCACAACATAAATTATAAGAAGCCTCGTTTTAACGGGGCTTTTTTTATACATATATTTAAATAAGTCTTCTTGGTTTTGATGTATAAAATGTTGTTTTTAGACAAAAAAACTGCCCAACCGTAGGAGCGATGAGCAGTTATTTAATCAAACCAAACTTAATTATGAAATTCTTATACTTTATATTTAGTATTTACCAAATTTACGTTTCTATTCAAAAAAACAACACGACATACCTTGTCTTAATCATAAATTGAAGTATTGTAATTACACTAATTGTTTAGACTGCTATTTTTTATTTAAAAAAGTAAATCACAAATTTTTCTTAAAATAAATAAGATATTGATAGATTTAATATCTTTCGGAAAAAATTAAAAAAGCGTAGTTAAATATCAATTTTCAACAAACAAAAAATGAGCTCATATAAGTTTTTCTCAATACTTTTTTTTCTGATTAGCCCTTTGGTATTTTCACAGTCTACGGTTAAGCATAAAGTTTCAAAAGGAGAAAGTATTTATTCTATTGCAAAAAAATATGATATCAAACAAGCCGATATTTACGCATCAAATCCAAAAATTAAAGGAAAAGTATTACAAATAAATACTGTTTTATTGATTCCAAACACTCAAAATAAATCTACAAATTTTGTTGATAAAAACGCTAAGGAACATACAGTTGCTTCAGGCGAATCACTTTATAAAATTTCAAAAAAATACGGTTTAAACATTGAAGAATTAAAACGCTTAAACCCCGATGTTGTAAATAAACTTCCAATTGGTTATCATTTAATTTTAAAAGAAGACGAACCAATTGCTAAAATTGATACTAGTTTTGTAGTAATTAATGAGCCATTATTAGATAGCGCAACATTTAGTATTGAACCATCAAAAACCAATTTATTAATTGAAAGTGCATCAAAAAAATTAGGCACAAGATATAAAAGAGGTGGCACAAGCAGTAAAGGTTTTGACTGTTCGGGATTTATTCTAAGTATGTTTAAAACTATAGATGTTTATTTACCAAGATCATCATATGAACAAGCAAAAGTAGGTACAAAAATTGATCGCTCTGAAGCTAAAAAAGGCGACTTGATATTTTTTGCAACAAATGGTAAAAAAACAATTAGCCATGTTGGAATGATTATTGAAATTTTAAAAGATGAAATAAAATTCATTCACTCTTCTACTCAATTAGGTGTTGTAATTTCATCAACAAAAGAAGCTTATTATTCTAAAAGAATTGTTCAGGTAAATCGAGTTTTATAAAACTCAATATTTTATAAAAAAAGCCAAAGTAACTGTTTTAAAAAACAACTACTTTGGCCAATAATTTATACAAGCTTTTTTATTTTAAAATTGTAAATCTACAACCAAATCAAAATCATCATAGATCGCTTTGTCTGCCAAGTTATCAAAAAAGCTGGTTGAACCATATTTAACATCATAAATTGCTCTATCAACTTTTAAAGATGCAGATGCTTTATTGCCATAAACAGACAGTACAAAAGTAATTGGATTTGTTTTTCCTTTAATTGTTAAATCGCCAGTAACTTCATAAGAATTTTTACCAGTTGATTTTACTTGATTAAAAACCAAAGTAGCTGTTGGAAATTTTTCAACTGAAAAAAAATCATCCGACTTTAAATGTCCTTCTAATTTGCCTTTATACTCACCTTCAAGATCTGTAGTAATAATACTTTTCATATTAATAGTTACTTCACCACCCGTTAATTTATCTTCTTTAAAAACAAGAAAACCATTTTCAATTTTAACAGTTCCTTCATGAGAACCTGTAACTTTATAACCTTTCCAAACTACTGTACTATTTTCGGTTTTTATTGGTTTATTTTCTTCTACAATTTTGGTAAATGACAATGTGAAAAAGGCCACAACTGCAAGTATTGCTAAATTTTTAATTTTCATCGTATTTTGTTTTAAATGTTAATAATACAAATGTCTGCAACAATTGTTAAACAGAAAATAAGGTAGATTATTAAATAATGTTAATCTAGATTAACATTGTTATTCTAAAGCCAATTGACTTTTAATTTTACTTAAAAACTCTTTTGTAATACCAAGATAAGAAGCCACCATATATTGCGGAATTCGCTGGTCTAATTTAGGATAAAGATCCCTAAAATTAACATATTGCTCTTTTGCAGTAAGGCTAAAACTATTGGTGATTCTTTTTTGTGATGCAGCCAATGCGCGTTCAACTATTTTTCTATAAAAGCGTTCTATTTTTGGAATTTTAAGATACAATTCTTCTTTTACATCGTATGTAAATTGTATAAGTTCGGTATTTTCCAAGCATTGAACATTAAAATCTGCAGGTGTTTGGGTTATAAAACTCCCCATATCAGATGTCCACCAATCTTCAATAGCAAACATCACAATATGCTCCTGCCCTTTATCGTCCATATAAAAAGTTTTGGTGCATCCTGAAATGATAAAACATTCCAATTTACAAACATCACCTTGCTGTACAATATATTGCCCTTTTAAATATTTTCGATAAGTAATTTTAGAAAGCAAGAAAATTTCTTCTTCCTCGGTCAAGCTTACATATTTTCGAATATAGTTTAATAAAGGTTGAGCGTTCATAAATAACTTGTTAAAAATATATTGAAATCTTAGTCGAAATTTGGTTTGCGTTTTTCTAAAAAGGCTGTGGTTCCTTCTTTAAAATCATCGGTTCCAAAACTCAATCCGAAATTTTCAATTTCTACACTATAACCGTTTACACAATTGGTATAATTTGCATTTACTGCTTTTATTGCTGCTGAAATTGCTACTGAAGAATTCTGACTAATTTTTTTGGCTAATTTTTCACACAAAGGCAATAACTCAGCCTGTTCAACAACATAATTTACCAAACCCCATTCTTTGGCTTCTTCGGCAGAAATCATACTTGCAGACATAATCATCTCCATTGCTTTGCCTTTGCCAACCAACTGCGGCAAACGTTGGGTACCTCCATAACCAGGAATTACACCCAAACTAACTTCTGGCAAACCCATTTTTGCATTGCTACTGGCAACTCTAAAATGTGCTGCCATAGCCAATTCTAAACCGCCACCAAGCGCAAAACCATTTACAGCTGCAATAACAGGTGTTTCTAGATTTTGAACATAACTAAACAATATTTCATGTCCTTTTCTTGATAATTCCGTTCCTTCTTCAATATCGAAATTTGAAAATTCGGCAATATCGGCACCAGCTACAAAGGCTTTTTCGCCACTACCAGTAACTATAATTACTTTTACGTTGCTATCTTCATTTAACTTTTTAAAAGCTAAATGCAATTCGTCAATGGTTTTTTTATTTAAGGCATTTAACTTATTAGGTCTGTTAACGGTTACAATACCAATGTTTTCTTTCAAATCGACCAATACATTTTCTAAATTCATATCATTATTTTTTAGGTAATATTATTGTAAAAACTGTTCCTTTTTTTAATTGGGTTGAAAATTGAATAGCACCTCCATAAGCTTCAACTATGTTTTTAACCATTGGCAATCCTAAGCCCATTCCGCTTGACTTTGTGGTGAATTTAGGTTCAAATATTTTAATTTTATCATCTTCAGAAATTCCAGTACCATTGTCTGAAACTTCAATAAATACTTTATCATCTTTTTCAAAAACAGCGACTTCAATTTTTGGATTTTCAGTTTGATCCAATGCCTGAATTGCATTTTTAACCAAATTAGTAACCACCCTAATCAATTGGGTTTTATCTAGTTGAGCTAAAATATAATCATTTTTCGGATTGTATTCGATAAAATCTTCAGTAAAAATATCTAAAGCAAGTTTAACCACTTCAACAACATTTAACGCTTCTCTATTTTGTAAAGGCATTTTTGCAAAGTTCGAAAAAGCTGAAGCAATTTCACTCATAACATCTATTTGTTGAATGAGTGTTTTACTATATTCATCTAATTTTTCGTAAATTTTGGGATCGTTAGGATCAAATTTTCGTTGAAAACTTTGCACAGTTAATCGCATTGGAGTTAAAGGATTTTTAATTTCATGCGCCACTTGTTTAGCCATTTCTCGCCAAGCCTGTTCACGTTCTCCTTTTGCTAATTTAACAGCACTTTCTTCCAATTGATTAACCATGGCATTGTATGCATCTACCAGCGTAGATATTTCAGAACTTGCATCTTTTAAAATAATTTTTTCGTTGCGCTTGTTCAACCTGGTTTGCTTCATTTTATCGGTAACAGCTTTTATATTTCGAGTAATATAGCTCGATATAAAGTAGGCAAAACCAATAGCCAAAATAAACATTAGGGCATATACAAAACCCATTCTCATTAAAAACTCTTCTAAATCTTTATCTTGCTGACTATTATCCTGCAAGTATTCCAAATTTAAAATTCCGATAGGTTTAAATTTATTATCAAGAATATAAGAATAGGAAGACTGAAAAATATCTCCTTCAATTTCTTGTGTATGCACCAATTTATGTTGGTAAGTTTTTGTAATTCCTTTTAAGATAGAATCTGATAAAATCGAAGGTTTTTTTCTTTTTTCAAAACCTGTGTAAGAACTAATGGCTAACTTTCCGTCTAAATAATGAATATTAATTTCTAAATTTTCAATATCTGAAATTTCATAAATTTTATCCTTAAAAATATAGGGTAAATTTTCAGGTACAAGCGCAAAAGAATTGCCTGTTTTAAACCAATAATTTATAGCTGCCTTTACAGATTCTTCCTTCCTATCGAGTCTACCTTCATTGTATTCAGTAGTTTGTTCGTTGTATTGATAAATTGTAACCGCAGCAATTAAAACCGAAGCCAATAATATAAGAAATATCATGGCCAAGAAAATTCTGATACGAAGTGACAGTTGCTTAATTTTCATTTGAAGTAAATATACTTAATAATTTTCAGCCAACTAGCACAATAAATATACCAAAGCTATTATTTATAGCGAAGTTTAAAAATAAGCATTATCAATGTTAATACAGCAGTAATGCTATTGGCCAAAATCATAGAGATGCTATGAATATGAATACCGTAAACCAACCACAACAAAATACCTAAAAACATAGCAATATACATAGTTAATGAAATATTTCCGACCGATTTTGTTTTCCAAGTTTTGTATACTTGTGGCACAAAAGACGATGTAGTTAAAACAGCAGCAATAAGTCCAATTATTTCAAAAGTATCAATCATTTTTTGGTTATTTAAGCCGCAAATTTAAACAAAAAAATCCTCGCATTTCTGCAAGGATTTAACAAGTATATATTGATTATTAAAATTTATTTAAACCTCAGCAATTTCACTGTAAACAATTTCTCCTTCAATAATATTCAAACCTTTTTTCAAGCCTTCATTTTCGTTAGTGGCAGTTTTCCAACCTTTATTGGCAATTTGCATAACATAAGGCAAGGTTACATTGGTAAGCGCTACTGTTGAAGTATAAGGAACTGCACCAGGCATATTTGCTACACAATAATGTACCACATCATCAATAATATAAATAGGATCTTCATGTGTTGTAGCTTTTGTAGTTTCAAAACAACCACCTTGATCTACAGCAACATCAACTATTACTGTACCTGGCTGCATTTCTTTTAACATGTCTCTGGTAATTAATTTAGGCGCTTTGGCACCTGGAATTAAAACACCACCTACAATTAAATCGGCATCTTTAATATGCTTTCTAATGGTATATTCGTTTGAAAATTCAGTAATTACATTATTTGGCATAACATCCATAATATAACGCAATCTATCCATATTGATATCTAAAACAGTTACAAGAGCGCCTAAACCAGCCGCCATTTTTGCTGCCTGAATTCCAACTACTCCACCACCTAAAATCAATACTTTACCCGGTCTTACACCAGGAACACCACCCAATAAAATACCCTTTCCTTTAATTGGTTTTTCTAGGTATTTAGCACCTTGCTGAACAGCCATTCGACCTGCAACTTCAGACATTGGAGTTAACAAAGGTAAGCTACCTTTTTTATCTTCAACCGTTTCATAAGCAATACAAATTGCTTTGCTAGAAACCATTGCCTCAATTAATTTTTTGTTTGATGCAAAATGAAAATAGGTGAAAATTATTTGCCCCTCTCTGGCTAAAAGATATTCTGATTCTATTGGCTCTTTTACCTTTACAATCATTTCACTTTTACCATAAACATCTTCAATAGTAGGAACAATATTTGCTCCTGCCTGAATATATTCATCATCACTAAAACCACTTTCAAATCCAGCGCCTTTTTGCACTAAAACAATGTGATTTTTTTTTGTTAATTCAAAAACCCCAGCAGGTGTTAAGGCAACACGGCTTTCGTTGTTTTTTATTTCTTTTGGAAGACCTACAATCATGTTAAATTTTTTAAATTTCACACAAAATAAATGAAATAAAAGATATTTTTAACATTTTAAGCCAAAATATAACATTTCTTTAAGAATAATTTAACATTTCTACCCTACGATATTGATAATTTTTCCTGGAACAATAATTACTTTTTTAGGTGTTCGACCTTGTAATTGTTCTTGCGTTTTTTCGTGAGCCATAATTATATCTTCAATTTGCTTAACAGACAAATCTAGAGGTAATTCAATTTTAAAACGCATTTTACCATTAAATGAAACTGGATATTCTTTGCTGCTTTCTACCAAATATTTTGGTTCAAAAATTGGAAAATCAACATTAGAAACAGATGTTGAATGACCTAATTTATGCCATAATTCTTCAGCAATATGTGGCGCATAAGGTTCAATAATAATAGCTAAAGGTTCTAAAATTGCACGTTTATTACATTTTAAGGCAGTCAATTCATTTACCGCAATCATAAATGTTGAAACCGATGTGTTGAATGAAAAATTAGCAATATCTTCTTCAACTTTTTTGATTGTTTTGTGTAAAGTTTTCAATTCTTCTGCTGAAGGCTCTTCGTTTGAAACAGCAAATTCGTCATTTACAATATACAATCTCCATAATTTTTTCAAGAAACTATAAACACCCGAAATTCCTGAAGTTTTCCAAGGTTTTGATTGCTCTAAAGGCCCTAAAAACATTTCGAACAAACGCAAACTGTCGGCACCATATTCTTCACAAATTTGATCTGGATTTACAACATTGTATTTAGATTTCGACATTTTTTCAACCTCACGACCTACAATGTATTTATCCCCTCCTAAATCCTCCTCCAAGAGAAGGACTTTATTTTCTCCATTAGCTCCCTTTCCTTTGGAAAGGGTTGGGGATAGGACTTTTCCGTTTTCACCAATAAAAATAGCATCGTTATATTCTTCTCTCCAGTTTTTAAATGCTTCAACATCTAGTTCATCTGAACCGTTTACAAAAGAAACATCTGCGTGAATTGGCTGTACTTTATAATCTTTAATCAATCCTTTTGAAACAAATTTATTTTCACCTTCAACCCTATAAACAAAAGCAGAAGTTCCTGTAATCATTCCTTGATTGATCAATTTTTTAGCATACTCATCGGTTGGCACAATACCTTTATCGAATAAGAATTTTTGCCAAAAACGAGAATACAACAAATGGCCCGTTGCGTGCTCACTACCACCAATATACAAATCTACATCTTGCCAATATTCAACCGCTTCTTTACTCACAAATTCTTCTGAATTTTGCGGATCCATATAACGGTTAAAATAAGACGAACTTCCTGCCCAACCCGGCATTGTGTTTAATTCTAACGGACAAACAGTAACATTGTCAATTAAATCGTTGCTAACAATGGTATTTGTATTGGTGTCCCAAGCCCAGGTAGTTGCATTTCCTAATGGCGGTTTACCATCTTCAGTTGGCAAATATTTTTCAACTTCAGGCAAAACAATTGGCAAATATTGTTTGTCAATCATTTGCGGCAAACCATTTTTATAATAAACAGGAAAAGGTTCTCCCCAATAACGCTGACGACTAAAAACAGCGTCGCGCAAACGGTAATTTATTTTTCCATAACCAAAACCACGTTTTTCAATTTCGTAAATAATGGTTTTCATTGCTTTTTTATAAGGCAATCCGTTTAAAAAATCAGAGTTTGCAATCACCGAATTTTCTTTATCGGTAAAGGCTTCTTCTGAAATATCTACACCTTCAAAAATATTGATAATTTCAATTCCGAAGTGTTTTGCAAAAGCATAATCGCGCTCATCACCACAAGGAACCGCCATTACAGCGCCCGTTCCATAACCTGCCAACACATAATCTCCAATCCAAATTTGCACTTTTTCACCTGTAAAAGGATGCAAAGCATAAGCACCTGTAAACACACCCGAAATGGTTTTAACATCGGCCATACGCTCCAATTCACTGCGTTTTGCTGTTGCTTTTACATAGGCTTCAACAGCTTCTTTTTGGTCTGGAGTTGTAATTTTTGAAACCAATTCGTGCTCAGGAGCTAAAGTCATAAAACTCACACCAAAAATGGTATCAGGACGCGTTGTGAAAACTGATATTTTATCATTTTCAAATCCATCAACTTTAAAATCTACCATTGCACCTTCCGATCTTCCAATCCAATAGGTTTGCGAATCTTTTAATGGTTGTGGCCAATCGATTTTTGCCAATCCATCAAGCAAACGTTGTGCGTATGCTGTAATTCGCATACTCCATTGTTTCATTTTTTTACGCACTACAGTATGTCCGCCACGCTCTGAAACACCGTTTACAATTTCATCATTTGCCAAAACAGTTCCCAATGCCGGACACCAGTTTACTTCGGTTTCAGATAAAAAAGTCAATCGGTATTTTAACAATATGGTTTGTTTTTCTTCTTCTGAATAATTCTTCCAAGTTTCAGCAGTAAAAATTTCAATTTCATCATCACAAGCAGCTTTGACATTTGCATTTCCTTCGGCTTCAAAAATTGAAATTAAAGTTGAAATATCTTCAGCTTTATCACTTGTTTTATTGTACCACGAGTTGAATAATTGAATAAAAATCCACTGAGTCCATTTATAATAAGTTGGATCCGAAGTACGCACCTCACGAGACCAATCGAATGAAAAACCAATTTCATCCAATTGTTTTCTGTATGTAGCAATATTAGCTTCCGTAGTAATAGCAGGGTGTTGCCCTGTTTGAATAGCATATTGCTCGGCTGGCAACCCAAAAGAATCGTAGCCTTGCGGATGCATTACATTAAAACCTTTATGACGCTTGTAACGCGCATAAATATCTGATGCAATATATCCAAGTGGATGACCAACATGCAAACCAGCTCCCGACGGATACGGAAACATATCTAACACGTAAAATTTTGGTTTATCAGATACCCCTTCAACTCCGCTCAGGGCAGGGTTTTCAGCTTTAAATGTTTGGTTTTTTGCCCAATATTGTTGCCACTTTGCTTCTATCTCTCTAAAATTATATTCCATCCTGCTATTCAAAATTTAAAAGTGCAAAGTTACGGTTTCTAAAGAAAAGAATAAAGTGTTTATTTTGAATAAATTCAAAGGGGTTTTTGTTAGGTAATTTTGTAATTTCGCCCAGATTTTTAAACTATTTTTTTGAATACAAAAACATACAAAGCACATCTTGCACTTTTTGGAGCCAATGTTATTTATGGCATGAACCATTTGATAGCAAAAGGTGTGATGCCCGAAAAAATTGGCGCTACAGCTTTTATTTTTCTTCGGATTTTAGGCGCGAGTATTTTATTTTGGATGATAAAAAGTTTTATCAAAGAAAAAATTGACAAAGAAGATTATTTTAGACTGATTGTTTGCGGAGTTTTAGGAATTGCCATTAATCAATTGTTGTATTTTCACGGATTGAGTTTAACATCACCAATAGACGCTTCTATTATTTACACTTCAACCCCTGTTTTGGTATTGATTTTTAGCTATTTTTTGCTGAAGGAAAAGATAACCAGAACCAAAATAATTGGTATTTTAATTGGAGGAACAGGTGCTTTATTGCTTATTTTATATGGAAATAAAAACGAAGGTACAAGTACTTTATTAGGAAATGGATTGATTTTTTCGAACGCCATTTTTTATGCGTTTTACTTAGTATACGTTAAACCTTTAATGAGTAAATACCAACCAATTACCGTTATAAGCTGGGTGTTTTTAATTGGTTTTATTTTTATGATTCCTGTTGGTTTATACGATTTTGTAACGACAGATTTTGGTGCTTTTACCTTAAATACTGTTTTAATTATTTCGTTTGTTGTTTTAGGAACCACATTTTTAACCTACCTATTCAATATTTACGCATTAACCAAAGTTGCCCCATCAGTAAACGGAAGTTATATTTACCTACAACCAGTGGTTAGTTTTATTATGGTGAGTATTTACGCTTTTGTTTTGGGCAATACAACTTATGCACAAGACATTAATTTAACCAAAATAATTAGCTGTTTATTGGTAGTTATAGGTGTGTTTTTGGTAAGTAAAAAAACTTCAAGTCAAAAATTGAAAAGTCGAAAAATTTAAAATTACTAATTGCAATAAAAACTCATTTCTTAATTGTCGCTTCAGCTACGCTCAGCCACCAGTAAACGCGCAACTTTAGTCGCCCGACTTCAAGCTTTTACATTATTCATTTTTCATCATTAATTATTCATTAAATCTTCCTTGCTCTTTTTTCCTGCGGAAGCAAACAATCATAAATAAAACTATTTATAGGTGTTGGAATGTTTAATTGCTTTCCAAACCTAACAATTGTTCCTGTTTGAGCTTCTAATTCTGATGGTTTTCCATCCATAATGTCTCGCTGCAAGGAAGCTGTTGTATTGTAAGGCAGCGACTCAATAATCGCAAATTGTTTTTCAATAATATCACTCGGTAAATCAACCCCTTTTGCTTTTGAAATTGCTAAAATTTCTTCAGCAGTTTTTAAAAGCATTGCTTTAATTTCAGGCGAATCAAACATTTCACCATGTGTAGCTCTTGTTAAAGCTCCCAAAGCACTTACCGTAGTTATGTATAAATATTTAGTCCAAATTTCTTGCTCAATATCAGTTGCCAATTTATTTGTAATACCTGCATTGGTTAGCAGTTTTTCAATTGCAATAGCACGACTCGTTTTTGCATTATCCAATTCTCCAAAAACAATGGTTGGCTCATACGAAACGTGTTTAATTACACCATAATCTTCAACAAAACTAACCACTTTACACAAGCCACCTAGCACGTGTTTTTTATCGATTATTGATGACAAAATAACATGATTTTCACAACCATTTAACAATGAAATTACCATCGTATTTTTATTTAAAACAGGTTTGATAATTTCAGCAACCTCAGCCAATTGCCAGGTTTTGGTACAAATTAAAATCAAATCAACATTTTTTACATCTAAAATATTTGAAGTTGCTTTTGCTGGCTTTACCAAATAATTACCTTTTATACTTTTTAATTGCAAACCATTTTTTTGAATGGCTTCTAAATGTTTTCCACGCGCAATAAAAGTTACATCATTACCTGCTTGTGCCAAGCGCGCACCAAAATACCCTCCAACACCACCTGCACCGTATATTACTATTTTCATACTTAAAAAACTTTGAACTCAAAAATACAATTTTTTAAAATTAAAATACATATAAATAACTTTCGAAATAAATTTTTAGTCTTGTCTAAATTTTTGATTATATTTGGCTAAATTTATTTTTGAAATGCTCTCACAATCCGAAGAAAATTATTTAAAAGCAATTTTTAGCATAGAACTTTCTAATGCTAAAACCGTAAGCACAACACTTATAGCTAAAAATTTAAGTACAAAAGCTTCGTCGGTAACTGATATGATTAAAAAATTAGCCGATAAAAATCTGGTTAATTATGAAAAATATAAAGGCGTAAAATTGACTTCCGAAGGAAAAGAAATAGCA
>NZ_RHLN01000148.1:4066-5425 GCF_004121075.1 Lutibacter sp. HS1-25 | reverse complement strand
TGTGTAATGTGGTTTTGAGTTAGAATTAATCTATTCGACCTAAATTTTTACGTATAAAAACCTCATTTTGCATTATTTTTCAAATTCCAAGATTTCTCATTTTAACTGAATTTTCCTTAAATCTTAAATATTCCAACAGTCAAATTCCAATGCTCAAACTCGGCTGTAATTTTAAAATCCGAGATTTCTCTTTTTAGCTAGATTTTTCTGAAATCTTAAATATTCTAACATTCAAATTCCAACGCTCAAACTCCGATTAATTTTTAATCCTAAATTTGTCATTTTAGTTTAAATTTTTATAGAATTCGTTGCTCAATTCTATTTATTTCAATGAGCTTTTTTGAATATTTTTTTTTAAAATTTTTATCGGCGCAATTGTCAGAAAATCCAATTATTTAAACTTAAAATACTCAAATTGAAGAATTCAGAGTGAATTCTGCCATATTACACAACGGGCTTTTATAAGATTTGTGCGACTGGAAAATCGGAGATTTTTCGGACGTAGCAAATCGTTTGTTGAATGTTTGTCGGTTCGTTATTTAGTTTAAATGTAAGCATAAATTTTATGAGTTGTTGGCTTTAGTTTTTTTCTTAATAATCGTTTTAATGTCTGTAATTAAGTATAAAGTACCTAAAACAATTGCTCCTCCAACTTTAGGTACAATATTTCCGCCTGTTAAGATTGTATATATTGGAAATAAAATAATAAATATTGAAAATGGATAAGCAAACAATCTGAATAAAATCATTTTTATTGTCCACTCATTTTTTTCATTTTCAATTTTCTCAATATTATCTTTGGTTTCTATTCCAATAGCAATTTTTAGGTCATTTAATAAATATTTTGTCTCGTTTAGATAAATTTTCTTAAAAACCCAATAAATTCCAAATGCTAGTAACCCATAAATTCCTAAAATAATCAAAGCAGTATAATCAAGATATTCAAAACCCTGAATCATTGGGATTATTAGAGCGAAAACAAAGAATGATAGAATTAAACCACTTAATACGATTGTCCATAATTTTCCAATTAGGCTTAACTCCGTTTTAATATTCTTTATTTCGTTTTTCTCGTTGAAGTTAATTTTGAAAATCGGATAAAAAGTTCCAACCCAATAATTTGTCATCCAAATAGTATATTCACTCAAGTTTTTTTCGGCAATAGTTTCTCCCTTGTTGAACAAACTTGTAGAAATGTGATTTAATAAATTATTTTCTCTTTCAAGTGTAATTAATTTATCAATTTTTTCTTTGTGAGATTTCATTTAATCTTTTTCGTTAATTAAAGCCAACGGGCTTTTATAAGATTTGTGCGGTTTAAAAATACGATAATTTTCAGCCGTAGCAAATTGTTTATTT
>NZ_RHLN01000148.1:3388-4046 GCF_004121075.1 Lutibacter sp. HS1-25 | reverse complement strand
GTAGAAATGTGATTTAATAAATTATTTTCTCTTTCAAGTGTAATTAATTTATCAATTTTTTCTTTGTGAGATTTCATTTAATCTTTTTCGTTAATTAAAGCCAACGGGCTTTTATAAGATTTGTGCGACTGGAAAATCGGAGATTTTTCGGACGTAGCAAATCGTTAGTTTAATGTTTGTCGGTTCGTTATTTAGTTTAAAAGTAAGCATAAATTTTATGAGGTGTTGCCAAACGTTTTTCTTTGTGAGTTTTCATTTAATCTTTTTCGTTAATTAAAGCCAACGGGCTTTTATAAGATTTGTGCGACTGGAAAATCGGAGATTTTTCGGACGTAGCAAATCGTTAGTTTAATGTTTGTCGGTTCGTTATTTAGTTTAAAAGTAAGCATAAATTTTATGAGGTGTTGCCAAACGTTTTTACTCTGTCAGTTGTCATTATATAAAAATTATCTTTGTGAGATTTCATTTAATCTTTTTCGTTAATTAAAGCCAACGGGCTTTTATAAGATTTGTGCGACTGGAAAATCGGAGATTTTTCGGACGTAGCAAATCGTTAGTTTAATGTTTGTCGGTTCGTTATTTAGTTTAAAAGTAAGCATAAATTTTATGAGGTGTTGCCAAACGTTTTTACTCTGTCAGTTGTCATTATATAAAAATT
>NZ_RHLN01000148.1:2883-3368 GCF_004121075.1 Lutibacter sp. HS1-25 | reverse complement strand
ATTTAATAAATTATTTTCTCTTTCAAGTGTAATTAATTTATCAATTTTTTCTTTGTGAGATTTCATTTAATCTTTTTCGTTAATTAAAGCCAACGGGCTTTTATAAGATTTGTGCGACTGGAAAATCGGAGATTTTTCGGACGTAGCAAATCGTTAGTTTAATGTTTGTCGGTTCGTTATTTAGTTTAAAAGTAAGCATAAATTTTATGAGGTGTTGAACAAACTTGTAGAAATGTGATTTAATAAATTATTTTCTCTTTCAAGTGTAATTAATTTATCAATTTTTTCTTTGTGAGATTTCATTTAATCTTTTTCGTTAATTAAAGCCAACGGGCTTTTATAAGATTTGTGCGACTGGAAAATCGGAGATTTTTCGGACGTAGCAAATCGTTAGTTTAATGTTTGTCGGTTCGTTATTTAGTTTAAAAGTAAGCATAAATTTTATGAGGTGTTGCCAAACGTTTTTACTCTGTCAGTTGTCATTA
>NZ_RHLN01000148.1:2185-2863 GCF_004121075.1 Lutibacter sp. HS1-25 | reverse complement strand
TCAAGTGTAATTAATTTATCAATTTTTTCTTTGTGAGATTTCATTTAATCTTTTTCGTTAATTAAAGCCAACGGGCTTTTATAAGATTTGTGCGACTGGAAAATCGGAGATTTTTCGGACGTAGCAAATCGTTAGTTTAATGTTTGTCGGTTCGTTATTTAGTTTAAAAGTAAGCATAAATTTTATGAGGTGTTGCCAAACGTTTTTACTCTTTCAGTGTAATTAATTTATCAATTTTTTCTTTGTGAGATTTCATTTAATCTTTTTCGTTAATTAAAGCCAACGGGCTTTTATAAGATTTGTGCGACTGGAAAATCGGAGATTTTTCGGACGTAGCAAATCGTTAGTTTAATGTTTGTCGGTTCGTTATTTAGTTTAAAAGTAAGCATAAATTTTATGAGGTGTTGCCAAACTTGTAGAAATGTGATTTAATAAATTATTTTCTCTTTCAAGTGTAATTAATTTATCAATTTTTTCTTTGTGAGATTTCATTTAATCTTTTTCGTTAATTAAAGCCAACGGGCTTTTATAAGATTTGTGCGACTGGAAAATCGGAGATTTTTCGGACGTAGCAAATCGTTAGTTTAATGTTTGTCGGTTCGTTATTTAGTTTAAAAGTAAGCATAAATTTTATGAGGTGTTGCCAAACGTTTTTACTCTGTCAGTTGTCATTATATA
>NZ_RHLN01000148.1:1822-2165 GCF_004121075.1 Lutibacter sp. HS1-25 | reverse complement strand
TTGTCATCCAAATAGTATATTCACTCAAGTTTTTTTCGGCAATAGTTTCTCCCTTGTTGAACAAACTTGTAGAAATGTGATTTAATAAATTATTTTCTCTTTCAAGTGTAATTAATTTATCAATTTTTTCTTTGTGAGATTTCATTTAATCTTTTTCGTTAATTAAAGCCAACGGGCTTTTATAAGATTTGTGCGACTGGAAAATCGGAGATTTTTCGGACGTAGCAAATCGTTAGTTTAATGTTTGTCGGTTCGTTATTTAGTTTAAAAGTAAGCATAAATTTTATGAGGTGTTGCCAAACGTTTTTACTCTGTCAGTTGTCATTATATAAAAATTATCTTT
>NZ_RHLN01000148.1:1479-1802 GCF_004121075.1 Lutibacter sp. HS1-25 | reverse complement strand
TAATAAATTATTTTCTCTTTCAAGTGTAATTAATTTATCAATTTTTTCTTTGTGAGATTTCATTTAATCTTTTTCGTTAATTAAAGCCAACGGGCTTTTATAAGATTTGTGCGACTGGAAAATCGGAGATTTTTCGGACGTAGCAAATCGTTGAAGTTAATTTTGAAAATCGGATAAAAAGTTCCAACCCAATAATTTGTCATCCAAATAGTATATTCACTCAAGTTTTTTTCGGCAATAGTTTCTCCCTTGTTGAACAAACTTGTAGAAATGTGATTTAATAAATTATTTTCTCTTTCAAGTGTAATTAATTTATCAATTTT
>NZ_RHLN01000148.1:0-1459 GCF_004121075.1 Lutibacter sp. HS1-25 | reverse complement strand
AGTTTAAATTTTTATAGAATTCGTTGCTCAATTCTATTTATTTCAATGAGCTTTTTTGAATATTTTTTTTTAAAATTTTTATCGGCGCAATTGTCAGAAAATCCAATTATTTAAACTTAAAATACTCAAATTGAAGAATTCAGAGTGAATTCTGCCATATTACACAACGGGCTTTTATAAGATTTGTGCGACTGGAAAATCGGAGATTTTTCGGACGTAGCAAATCGTTAGTTTAATGTTTGTCGGTTCGTTATTTAGTTTAAAAGTAAGCATAAATTTTATGAGGTGTTGCCAAACGTTTTTACTCTGTCAGTTGTCATTATATAAAAATTATCTTTTTACTCCGATGTTTAAAATCCTTTCCAATATATCTATTCCATAAGTGTTCCGTTAATACTTTCGAGCCAAAAATATTCAGAGATACAATGATAAATAAATTAAGTCCGAAAATTATCACGAGAAAAAATAAAAGTAATGAAAAGGCAAAACCAATAAGTGTAACTTCAATCCACTTTGATGAGTTTTTTGTATATTTCAAATTAGATGACAGTAAAACTGCTCCAAAAAATGTTGAAAATATTGCTGAAACAAAGAAGATTGTATTCTTTGTGTATAACTCAGGAAGTGAAGGGTCATCTAAAACAAATTCTTCATCATCACTTTCTGTTTCTATAATCTCAGTTTGTAAAATTATTTCTCTGTCAGATTCAAATTCTTTCCTCTCTGAATTTGGAGTATTCTCAATATTCTGTTTTCTTTTTTCAATCTCCCAAATTGCTGCTTGAATTGCATCTTTAGTGTAAACTGAATTTTCAGAAATCATATTTTCTAACTCTAAATTGGATTTCTTTTCAATTATCTTAGAATAGTGATTCTTTGTCATAGTTTTTTTTTCGGTAATGTTTGGCAACGGGCTTTTATAAGATTTGTGCGGTTTAAAAATACGATAATTTTCAGCCGTAGCAAATTGTTTATTTAATATTTTAAATTTTCTATTAGTTCGAATTATAGCATAAATTTTATGAGTTGTTAGGCAATGTGATTTTGAGTTCAAATTAATCTTTCGGAGCTAAATTTCTACGTGTCAACACCTCATTTTGCATTATTTTTCAAATTCCGATATTTCTCATTTTAGTTGAATTTTACTTAAATCATAATTATTCCAATAATCAAATTCCTACGCTTAAACTCCGCCATAATTTTAAAATCCGACATTTCTCTTTTTAGTTTATATTTTTCTTAAATCTTAAGTATTCCAATAATCAAATTCCTACGCTTAAACTCCGCCATAATTTTAAAATCCGACATTTCTCTTTTTAGTTTATATTTTTCTTAAATCTTAAGTATTCCAACATTTAGATTCCAACGCTCAAACTCCGCCATTTTTTAAATCTGAAATTTGTTATTTTATCTTAAACATTTATAGAATTCGTTGCTCAATTCTATTTATATTCCAACG
>NZ_RHLN01000147.1 GCF_004121075.1 Lutibacter sp. HS1-25 | reverse complement strand
CGTTGGGTAATATATCATCGGAATTCACTCTGAATTCCTTAATGAAAGTATTTTTAATTAGAATAATTGATTTGTCTGACAATCGCGCCGAGAAAAATTCAAATCACTTCTACCCTATTTAAAATCGCTCATTGAAATAAATAGAATTGAGCAATGAATTCTATAAAAATTTAAAGACAAACCTCGGAGTTTAAAAATATGGCGGAGTTTGAGCATTGGAATTTGATTGTTGGAATACTTAAGATTTCAGAAAAATATTGCTAAAATGACAAATCTCGGATTTTAAAATTACAGCCGAGTTTGAGCGTTGGAATTTGATTGTTGGAATATTTAAGATTTAAGGAAAATTCAGCTAAAATGAAAAATTTCCGAATTTAAAAATAATGCAAAATGAGGTTTTGACACGTAGAAATTTAGGTCGGAAAGATTAATTCTAACTCCAATAATACATTACCCAACAACTCATAAAATTTATGCTTTAATTCGAACTAATAGAAAATTTAAAAAATTAAATAAACAATTTGCTACGGCTGAAAAATATCGTATTTTTAATCCGCACAAATCTTATAAAAGCCCGTTGCCAGTAATTATAAACAAACACTAACCAATAAATGACAGTACCAGATTTTCAATCATTTTTTTATCCTATTTTAGAATTTGCATCTGACCAAAAAGAACATTCTTTGAATGAAGTTAAAGACTATCTGACAGAGCACTTTCAACTAACTGAAGAGGCAAAATCAGAAAGAGTTCCAAGCGGAACACAAACCAAATTTGATAATCGAATTTATTGGACAAAAAGCTATTTCGGAAAAGCTAAACTAATTGAAAATACCAAACGAGCACATTTCAGAATTACGGAAAGAGGACTTAAATTCTTACATAAGTTCAACTCGAACATTACCATAAAAGACTTAAAAACTATTGATGAATTTAAAGAGTTTAACGAGGGAACAAATTCAGACGACCAAACAGAAACCAAAACCGCTACTGTTACACCTGAATTGAAAGAAGAAACTCAAACTCCTTTAGAGCAACTTGAAGAAACATTTCAATTCATACAGAACGAATTGGCATCGGAAATTTTAGATAAAATAAGGATTAACTCGTGGCAATTTTTTGAGGACTTAGTGGTTGATTTGATGATTAAAATGGGCTATGGTGGTTCAAAAAGTAAAGCTGGAAAATCAATCCAAAGGACAAATGATGAGGGGATTGACGGAATAATAAATGAAGATAAATTAGGTCTTGATATAATTTATTTGCAAGCAAAAATGTGGCAAACAGAAACCACAATTTCAAGACCCGAAGTTCAAAAATTTGTCGGAGCACTTCACGGAAAAAGAGCTAAAAAAGGAGTTTTTATAACAACCAGTTCTTTCACGAAAGGAGCAATTGAATATGTAAAAACAATTGACCCGAAAGTGATATTAATTGATGGACAGACACTAACGAATTTAATGATTGAATACAATGTTGGAACCACAGTCATTGAATCATATCAAATAAAAAAAATTGATTTAGATTACTTTGAAAAATAACTACTGGCAACAACTCATAAAATTTATGCTTAAATTTGAACTAGTACAAACGACAAACATTAAACAATCGATTTGCTACCACCGAAAAATCTCCGATTTTCCAGTCGCACAAATCTTATAAAAGCCCGTTGCCACCAATTATGAAAAAGATTCTGCACATATTGATTTTTCTATTTTCAGTTGGAATATTCGCTTGTCAATGTGACCCTACGAAAATTGCCGAAAATTACATTCAATCAGATTTTGTTGCGAATGTGACAATAACGAAAATATATCCAAATAAAGAAAACCAACAAGGATATAGAGCGGATATTAAGATTACTAAACTATTTAAAGGAGAGCCTCTGAAATTTATTTATGTCTACGGACAAAGTGATAATAGCACAGAAAGTTCTTGTGATATCTATATTCCAACTGACACAAAATTAATTGTTTATGCAGAGAAAAATAAGGATGGAAATTATGGAGTAGGATATTGCTCTGGACTACTCTACTTAACTGAGAATAATTTAAAAAAACAACAACTCGAATTAAAAATATTAGAAACATTTGTTGAGAAAAAAATTAATTTCACTAGTAAAATAAAATATTCGGAAAAAGGAGATTTTTCTAAACCCAATATTATAAGAGAATTACAAAATTTTAAAGGCATAGAATTAGAGAATGATTTTGGATTTTATGAAATAACGTTTTCAAGTGATTTAACAATAAAATCTATTGTAACAATTAGCGGATTTGATGACATAACTGACCAAAAACTCATTGATATATTTAAAGATACGAGTTGGGAGAGTTATGATAATGGAGTTAAAGACAAAGTTCCTGAAAACAGTAAATTTATTATCGGAATTCATTATTACAGATCTAAAAAGATAAATTCAAGTTTTTTAAGTGTGTTTTATCTATGAAAAAAATGATTAACTGGTGGCAACAACTCATAAAATTCATGCTATAATTCGAACTAATAGAAAATTTAAAAAATTAAATAAACAATTTGCTACGGCTGAAAAATATCGTATTTTTAAACCGCACAAATCTTATAAAAGCCCGTTGGCAATACGATTAATCATAAAACAAAAAATAGTAAAAGAAATAGATAGAATCTTAAATAAAGTTAAGAACGAGTTAGATTTTGTTCCAGAAAGCAGATATAATTTTAAAACTGAAGAAGAACATAGTTTATATACAAAATCTTTTATACTTCTAAAGACAAAAGGATTTATAGAATTAGTAAGAAACGGATATTCGCTTACTGAATCTGGAATAGATGTTTTAGAAATTGGAGGTTGGAATAAATACCAAGATTTTTTAAAACAACAGAAAAAAGATAAAAAAGAAAAAGAACGAATTGAATTTGAAAAATCAAAAATCGATTTAAGATTAAAGAAATGGCAAGTAAAAACTTTTTGGCCAATATTTATTTTTGCTTTCATTGGATTTGGATTTAGCGTTTATAATTTTATAAATAATTCATCATATGCAAAAAGTGCAGAACAACGAGAAGAAAAAATTGTGAAAATGGAATCGGAATTAGAAAAATTGCAAATTTCCATTTTAAACCAAAAAAAGGCTGATTCTTTGAATAATTCCAAGGTCTTGAAAACAACCGAAAATATAGGAAAATCGAAAGGTAAATAATTGAGAATATAATAAAACTGATTAAATACATAATTTTAATATTAATAATTTGATTAAAAAAAACGGTTGCCAACAACTCATAAAATTTATGCTTACTTTTAAACTAAATAACGAACTGACAAACATTAAACAATCGATTTGCTACCACCGAAAAATCTCCGATTTTCCAGTCGCACAAATCTTATAAAAGCCCGTTGGGTAATATATCATCGGAATTCACTCTGAATTCCTTAATGAAAGTATTTTTAATTAGAATAATTGATTTGTCTGACAATCGAGCCGAGAAAAATTCAAATCACTTCTACCCTATTTAAAATAGCTCATTGAAATAAATAAAATTGAGCAATGAATTTTATAAAAATTAAAAGACAACCTCGGAGTTTAAAAATATGGCGGAGTTTGAGCGTTAGAATTTGATTGTTGGAATATTTAAGATTTAAGGAAAATTCAGCTAAAATGAGAAATTTCCTAATTTAAAAATAATGCAAAATGAGGTTTTGACACGTAGAAATTTAGGTCGGAAAGATTAATTCTAACTCCAATAATACATTACCCAACAACTCATATAAAATTGAGCAATGAATTTTATAAAAATTAAAAGACAACCTCGGAGTTTAAAAATATGGCGGAGTTTGAGCATTGGAATTTGATTGTTGGAATACTTAAGATTTCAGAAAAATATTGCTAAAATGACAAATCTCGGATT
>NZ_RHLN01000146.1 GCF_004121075.1 Lutibacter sp. HS1-25 | reverse complement strand
AACTAGCTTCTCATATGAAAGTATCATTATGTTTAGATGCGCTTAAAATGGCTGTTAAGAACCGTAAATACCCTACTGAAAAGATAATACATCACTCAGATAGAGGTTTTCAATATTGCAACCCTGAATATACAAATTTCGCTGAAAATAATGGCTTAACTATGAGTATGACTGAACAATACGATCCATATGAAAACGCTGTTGCTGAAAGAATTAATAGAACCCTGAAATATGAATATGGACTTAAAAAAGTAATCAAAAACACAACATTCGCTAAGAAAATTGTCAAAAATGCAGTACATATTTACAACAACCTTAGACCGCATTTTAGCCTGGATTTAAGGAAGCCTTTTGAGGTTCATAACAATCCTAACATCAAATATAAATCGTATCGAAAAAAACATGTAAATTTACTCGAACTTAAAATTTAAGAACTGACCTAGTTCAAATTATTTTTTTGCCTTCTAAACGGCTAAAAAAAATATTTTGAACGGTTAAAGTAACCAAAAAAATGGTCAACCTATTTCAGTATAATACAGGAAAATTTTGGTCAAAAAAATACTTCCGAAAATCATAGTTTTTAATTAAAGATGAGTTAAAATTATTTCGGAGTAAAAAAATCATTGAAATATTTAAAAATGACAAATTATTGCCGAGTAAAAATTGAATTATTAAAATTGACTTTAAATATATTTGACTGATATAAAATGGATTACGGAGTTATTAAATTATTTCGGAGTAAAATCTGGAGTTTTAAAAAGTTCAAAGAAAACAGAAACTAAAAATAAAATATTTCCGAGTAAAAATTGAATTATTAAAATTGGATTAAATAAACTAAAAAGAAACATAATCTAAAATATAAACATTTCCGACTTTCTCAATTGCTTACCGATTGAAAATTATAAAAGAATAATTCTAGTTATGAAAAGAAAATTTAACTCCAAAACAAAAAGCAGCTAAAAGCCAACAACTCATAAAATTTATGCTTACTTTTAAACTAAATTACGAACTGACAAACATTAAACAAACGATTTGCTACGTCCGAAAAATCTCCGATTTTCCAGTCGCACAAATCTTATAAAAGCCCGTTGTACACCATTATGAAAAAAACATTCGTAATCATATTGACACTAATCGGATTTTTGTCATTTGGACAAGGAAACGAGTTGAATTTGATTGAACAAAACGAATTAGATGCTATTTATGTTCAAGCACTGAATAGCAGATTTGATCTCTTACTATCGAGCGGATGGAAATACATTGAGTTGAATGATAATGGACAGAGAATTTCAATACAAAATGTATCTGACCGATATAAATTTTTAACAAATGAGGAATTAATTGACTTATCGATTAAAGAGAAAAAGACTATTCGAGTTTTGAGATTGACTCACAAAATTATCGGAACTGATACTGTCGATATTAATTTTGGAATTATAAATGTGACTGGAAAGCGAAAAATTCATTTCAATAATGGATTGAAATTTAAGAAAGCTGATTTCGCATTAGAATGTGGAGGAACTAATGGTTACATTCCTGATATGCGATTTGTACTTGACAGAAAGAAAGATAATTGGGAATTGACAGATGGACGATATGCGATTCCAACTGAATAAAAAAAACGGTGTACAACAACTCATAAAATTTATGCTTAAATCAGATTTAGTACAAACGACAAACATTCAATAAACAATTTGCTACGTACGAAAAATCTCCGATTTTCCAGTCGCACAAATCTTATAAAAGCCCGTTGCTATTAATTGCAGATTTGTACTTTCCTGAAATAGGTTGACTAAAAATTAGACAACTTAAACAACGAAAGTATGAAAGAACAAAAAGTACCCTGCCGAAAAAAATCCTATGAAAAAGTGGGTTTTGATTTAAAATTACTCGTTATTGACCAAATTCAAAATGGTCGTATTTCAATTAATTATGCTGCTAAAAAATACAATATTTCAAGATCTTCTATTGACTATTGGTTAAAAAAATATAGTACTTTAGAGCAAAAGAAATTAGGAATGAGCAAAAAAGACGAAATCAAAAAATTAAAGCAAAGAATTGAAGAATTGGAGTTTGTAAAAGACTTCCAGCAAGACATAATTGCGGATATGGAACTTATTACTGGTGTGGATTTAGCAAAAAAGTCATTGCCCAAAACATTAGCCGACGAGATTCAAAAAAAGAAACAAAACCGTTTAAAAGAAAATGGTTAATCGAGTGTTTTGGGATTAGTAAACAAGCCTTCTATAAGCGCTTAAAATCTCAACAAATCAAAGAAAATAATGAACAACAATTAATTCTGTTGGTCAAACAATATCGCAATAAAGTTAGTCAACA
>NZ_RHLN01000145.1 GCF_004121075.1 Lutibacter sp. HS1-25 | reverse complement strand
CTTTTCCCCAACCCTAAAGGGAGTCAATTTTTCAATAGGAAAGTATTCAGTATCGGGTAATAATCATTCATTTTTCATTATTAACTTTTCATTATTAATTATCGAGTTGGTAACAAACTTTATTTTGTCCTTTGCAGTTTCGGAGGGTTTTGTCGTGTGTCAAAAACATCTGCAATTTGTATAAATCCATTTTCCAGATCGACAGCATAAATCAATTTATAGTTTTTAAAAACTAAATATCGATATTTAATTTTTCGATGTTTTAATAACGCTTCTTCTTGACCAATTAGTGGATTTTTTATCAATTTTTTTGGTTCATTGATAATTTCTTTTACGATTTTTTTGGCAATTTTTGAACTTGCTTTATTTTCGTAATACTTAATAAATATCGTCAAGTTGCGTTTCTGCAAAATCAGACCAAATAATTTTCAATGCCATTATTCGTATTTGGCTAAAAGGTCAGAACTACTTTTAAATCGTTTGTTTTTAAAATCAGATTCAGATTGATCAATGCGTTTATTTAATTCATTTTGAGTCATTGGCTCAAATTGCTGATCTTCAGAAGTGTTTTTTTTATTTTTTAATATGCTTTCAAGACGAGAAACTACTTCTTCACTTTGAAGTTTTAAAAATTCTTGTATAAATGCTATTTTTCTAGCTTCTAAATTCATATTATTAGACTTTTATCAAAGATACGAAATTATCAATTTATACTAAATATTTTTTAAAAACTTGAATCTAGCCTGATACCAATACTTAATCTACTAAAAAATAGCAAATCTAAAATCCAACAACCAGTTTTAAATTAAAAGCCAAAAGCCTGTTTTCAGTAGCAGTTTTAAGTAACAGTTCTAAGTTTTAAGTTTTAAGTCGGTATTCAGTATCTGGTTACCAAAAATTAAACCAATCGTCATCCTCGCGAATGCGGGGATCTGTTAGTGTAAATACTAAAAAGTATCTTTGAACTACAAAACCAACAGATTTCCAGTCAAGCTGAAAATGACGTATGTTTTGAACTGTCATTGACTCCGTCGAATCTTCGATTTCTCGCGTATGCGGGGATCTGTTAATATAAATACTAAAAAGCATGTTTTGTCATTTCGATTGCAATGAGAAATCACATAAAACTGAGCATTGGGTGTGGTTCCTCCTTCGTCGGAATGACAAATCATAAATGGTATTAAGTTTTAATTATTGAGTTTTAAGTGGGTATTCAATATCTTGCTTTTGGTGGCTGAGCGTAGCCGAAGCCATTATTTGGAAGTTGAGTTTTAAGCCAAAAGTCAGTTTTCAGTAACAGTATTCAGTAACAGTTTTCAGTTTTAAGCCAAAAGCCAGTTTTCAGTAGCAGTATTCACTGACAGTTCTAAGTTTTAAGCCAAAAGCCAGTATTCAGTAGCAGTTTTAAGTTCTAAGTTTTAATTTGGTATTCATTATTAACTTTTCATTATTTAGCTAATAGCCACAAGCTAAATTTTTAATTTTATAAGAAAGTATTGAGTCGAAAATGATAATTTTGTATCTTTGATAAAAAGGTTGATTAAATGGATTTACAAACACGAAAAATAGAATTTATTAAAGATTTTCTCAAAGTACAAAGTGAGGAGTTGATTTCTCTTCTTGAAAATATATTACATAAAGAAAATGATTCAACATCGCAAAATGAATTTGAACCAATGACTATCGAAGAATTCAACAAAAGAATTGATAAGTCAATGGAAGATTCGAAAAATGGGAGACTTATTAGTTCTAGTGATTTGAAAGCCAAAATTGATAAATGGGATTAGAGATTTTTTGGACTGAATTTAGTGAGAAAGAGCTACAAAACATTTTTGAATACTACAAAAACAAAACAACTTATTCTGTTGCCAAAAAAATTATAAACGGAATATATAATGAAACTCTTTGTCTAAAAAAGCAACCAACAATTGGACAAGTTGAGGAACTTCTCAAACAGCAAAAACATGAGTTTAGATATTTAGTTTATAAAAATTATAAAATTATCTATTGTATAAACTACAAAAAAAATCGTGTTGAAATTCATGATGTTTTCGATACTCGACAAAATCCACCGAAACTTAAAAGAACAGAGTAAGCTATTTAACACCAAGGAAATACAGTATTCAATATCTAGTAGCCAAAAGTCAGTATTCAGTAACAGTTCTAAGTTTTAAGTTGGTATTCATTATTAACTTTTCATTATTTAGCCAATAACCAACCATTATTGTTAAGCAACGTTTTTGTCATTAAACTGCTTAATCTCGCTTAATTCAAATTCTTTTATTTCCCTTTCTTGTTCAATATCAAAATCGTCTTGAATTCCAAGCCAAAATTTGGCAGAGTTTCCAAAATATTTACCCAACCTTAGCGCTGTATCTGCTGTAATTCTTCTATTTCCTTTAATAATTTCAGAAATTCTCGTTTGTGGAATGTTTAAATCCTTAGAAAGGCGATAAGCAGTAATTTCTAAAGGCTCAAGAAATTCATAAAACAAAACTTCTCCAGGATGTACATTTGATAATTTTTTCATTTTTTTCATTTTTAATGATAATCAACTATTTCAATTTCACTAGCGTTTCCATTTTCCCAAACGAAAATAATTCTCCATTGTTTGTTAATTCTTATACTGTAAAATCTACTTAAATTTCCAGTTAATTTTTCAAGTCGATTGGAAGGTGGGATTCTCAAATCGGCAATATCTTGAGAGTTATTCAACATTCTTAATTTACGACGACTAATATTCTGAATTTCTAAAGGCATTTTTTTGACCCTAATCCCATTCCAAATCATTTCTGTCTCTTTCGAGCCAAAGGATACAATCATATCTTTTGCGTTACTAACGTCAAAAGTAATTATTTTTTTTGAATTACTAAAATATTATGAGTAATGTAGCTTAACAAAATTTAGTATTCAGTAACAGTTTTAAGTTCTAAGTTCTAAGTTTTAAGTTCTAAGTTCTAAGTTTTAAGTTTTAAGCCAAAAGCTAATAGCCAAAAGGACAAAGTCAAAAGTCAAAAGTCAAAAGCCAGTTTTCAGTTCTAAGTCAAAAGCAATTATTCAACTATAATATTCCCTCTTGAGCGCTGTATTGAGCGTAGCCGAAATGAGGGGTTAGGGGTGTGTAATTATAAATTCGTTTAATTATTAATAAAATTAAATACTTCAAATCTTATAAGTTGAGATGACGTAAACATAAAAAATTAGAAGCTACCTCTCTCTTGTTCTTTTTTCCATTGATGAAAAAAGAACCAAAAAAATCTAGTCTGATGTTATTTTTCTATAAAATTATCAAATCCTTTTAACCATCACGCCCAGACCGCTGCGCTATTTGGACGCTGCTCCGCCCAACGCTAAAGAATTTGATATTTTATAACGAAAAATCCCATAGGACAGTTTTTAAACGTCCTTTAAACTAAACAACAAACAGATTGACATTCAAGCCTGAAAGTCTAAAGTTGAAAGTCAAAAGCAATTATTCAACTATAATATTCCCCTCTTGAGAGGGGTTAGGGGTGTGTATTTATAAATTAGTTTAATTATTAACAAAATCAACGCTAACGAAAAATCCCATAGGACAGTTTTTAAACGTCCTTTAAACTAAACAACAAACAGATTGACATTCAAGCCTGAAAGTCTAAAGTTGAAAGTCAAAAGCTAATAGCCAAAAGCAATTATTCAACTATAATATTCCCCTCTTGAGAGGGGTTAGGGGTGTGTATTTATAAATTAGTTTAATTATTAACAAAATCAACGCTACCGAAAAATTGCTTTTCCCCAACCCTAAAGGGAGTCAATTTTTCAATAGGAAAGTATTCAGTAACAGTTTTAAGTTCTAAGTTTTAGGTTTTAAGTTTTAAGTCAGTATTCATTATTAATTTTTCATTTTTCATTATCCATTATTCATTATTAACTTTTCATTATTAACTTTTCATTATTAATTATTCATTATTTAGCTAAAAGTCAAAATATAATAATATGATGATTAAATTAATTCAGAATAAAGTTTATAGATAAAAAACTATCTTTGTTATAATAAAAGTTAAGATTATGGATATAGAAACCACAAAATTAGAATTAATACATCTTTTACTTCAAACTCAGAAAGAAAGTATTCTAAAAAAACTAAAATCTGTTTTTGACGAAGAACAAGCTGATTGGTGGAGTGAAATGTCTGAAAATGAACAAGGTGAAATTAAAACTGGTTTAGCTCAAGCTGAGAAAGGTGAATATAAAGATAATGAAATGGTTATGAAACGTTTCGATAAATGGCATTAAAAATAGTTTGGACACCACAAGCAGAGAATGGTCTAGATAAAGTTATAGATTATTTAGAAAAAGAATGGACAATAATGGAAATTCTTAATTTAGAAAAAAATATAAATGACCTTTTAAACCGAATAAGTAAATATCCTAAAATTTGTCCTCAAACTGGAAAGTTTGATAATCTTCATAAAGGATTGGTTGATAAAAACAATTACATAATCTACCGAATTCGTCCAAAAAAGAAATTAATTGAAATCATTAACTTTCGTGGAACAAAACAAAAAACAACAAATTAAAGAAACGGTTGTAACCTTTCTATTACACAATTAATAGAATTCTAGTCTATATTTCGACTTGGCTGAGCACAGGACTGAAAATGACGTATGTTTTGAACCGTCTTTTCGAGGGCGTTTATAGAGCTTTTATAAAATATGTGCGACTAGAAAAATTGGAGATTCTTGGACTTAGTAAATCGTTAGTTTAATGTTTGTCGGTTCGTTATTTAGTTTAAATGTAAGTATAAATTTTATGAGTTGTAGGAAAACGTATCTAATCATTTAAGTCTATTTTTTGTTTTCTGTCTGTTATCCCAAAATGAAAGTATTTCGATTTTACCATTATTTACTTCATAAAAAATTAAATAAACTTTCATTGAAATTACTCTTGTTTTTTTGTTAGAAGTTAATCGACCAATAAGTTCACTTTTGGAAAGAGTTTTAGTCAAATCATCAATCTCATTCAAAATTTTCAAACTGTAATTAGAATTTCCGTTTCGTTCATTGAAATATTCGAGGGTAATTCGTAATTCATTTTTTGCTCTTCTAGACCAAATTATTTCTTTTCTAGCCATTCTCTCATTTCAGAAATTACGCCATTATTATCAAAAAAATCACCATTTTTTATTTCTGTACGTCCTATTTCAATTGATTCAGATTGCTCGGGTGTAGGTTGAAAAAGAGCTTGTTCTGAAGTGTCAAAAATTGTTTGTAAGGCTCTTAAAAAAGATAAATCTTTAGAATCTCTAATTCTAGAAATTAAGCTATTTTTTATTTGTGAAGTCATATCCATAATTCATTTATTTAAGAGATCAATCAAAAATACAATTTTTCTTTTATGTTTTAACTTTTCTTATATGTTTTTATGTTTGCCAACTGACTTTTATAAGATTTGTTCGACTGGAAAATCAGAGGTTTTTTGGACTGAGCAAATCGTTAGTTTTGTAATATTCCCTCTTGAGCGTAGTCGAAATAAGGGGTTAGGGGTGTGTACTTTTGAATCAAAAAGGTAATAAATGAAGTATTCAGTAGCAGTTCTAAGTTCTAAGTTTTAAGTCGGTATTAATAATTAATCATCCATTTTCATTATTAACTTTTCATTATTTAACCAAACAACCGTCATTGACTCCGTCGAATCTTCGATTTCTCGCGTATGCGGGGATCTGTTACTATAAATATTAAAAAGCATCTTTTGAACTACACAATCAAAAGATTTCCAGTCGAGCTGAAAATGACGTATGTTTTGAACCGTCATTGACTCCGTCGAATCTTCGATTTCTCGCGAATGCGGGGATCTGTTGCTATAAATACTAAAAATCATGTTTTGTCATTTCGATTGCAATGAGAAATCACATAAATGGTGTTTTGGTGTCGTTTTATTTTATTCTATGCAGATAATGGTTTTATTCTAATTTGTCCTCCAACAGCTTTTAAAACTTTCATTATTGTCGAAAATTGTGGTTTAGCTCCGTCAGATAATGCTTTGTATAAACTTGGTCGACTTAAGCCAGTTTCTTCTGCAATCTTTGTCATTCCAATAGCTTTGGCAATATGTCCAAGTGCAGTAATTATATCTGAATTATCTCCATCTTCTAATACAGAATTAAGATATTCCGCAATCATTTCGTTACTGTCTAAATAATCTGCAATATCAAATTTTGATGTTTCCATTTTTTTTACGTTTTTAATTTGTCCCATATTTCTTTTGCCTTTTCAATGTCCTTTTGTTGGGTCGATTTTTCTCCACCAATTAGAAGAATAATAATTTTTCCGTCAGTTTCTTTGAAGTAGATTCTATAACCTTTAGCAAAATTAATTTTTAGCTCTCTAATTCCATCGCCAACAGGTTTACAGTCACCAAAATGTTCATCGTTTTCCAGTTTTTGAATTCTGAACAAAATTTTTGCTTTTGCTTTTAAATCCTTTAATTTTCGTAACCACTTGTCAAATTCTGACGTTTTTTCAATAAAGTACATTTGCTTTTATTGTATTCACTAGGATACAAATCTAAGTAATAATGTTGAATTATGAAAGTTCATTCTTAATTTTCTTAAGTTCAATCAAAAAAGCACCACAACAACCACTAAGAGTTTTAAGTCAAAAGTCAGTTTTCAGTATCAGTTTTAAGTTTTAAGTTTTAAGTTTTAGGTTCTAAGTTTTAAGTCAAAAGTCAAAAGCCCAAAGCTAAAAGCCAAAATTCAGTATCAGTTCTAAGTTTTAAGTTTTAAGTTTTAAGTCAAAAGCAAATTACAAACTACAACAAGGAGTTGTCCTATTTAATTTTTCGTTACAAACAAATAAAAAATGTAGCGCTGGGTGGCGGGTTTTCCAAAGAGCGTAGCGGTCTGGAAATGGTGGGTAACATTTTTTAAGTAGGCTTGTAGAAAAATAAAATCAGACTAGATTTTTGGTTCTTTTCATCAATGGAACTGCGAAGCACATCACGATTTCAAACAAAAAATAGAAAAGGAATGAGTAAAAGAACAATAAACAACAATCTTTAATCATTATTCAACTAACAACAAGTATGTTTTGAACCGTCATTGACTACGTCGAATCTTCGATTTCTCGCGAATGCGGGGATCTGTTACTATAAATATTAAAAAGCATCTTTTGAACTACACAATCAAAAGATTTCCAGTCGAGCTGAAAATGACGTATGTTTTGAACCGTCATTGACTCCGTCGAATCTGCGATTTCTCGCGAATGCGGGGATCTGTTACTACAAATACTAAAAAGCATGTTTTGTCATTTCGATTGCAATGAGAAATCACATAAAACTGAGCATTGGATGTGGTTCCTCCTTCGTCGGAATGACAAGTTATAAATGGTATTAATTTTTAATTAGTAGCAACTAACAACAAGTATGTTTTGAACCGTGATTCTCGCGAATGCGGGGATCTGTTACTACAAATACTAAAAAGCATGTTTTGTCATTTCGATTGCAATGAGAAATCACATAAAACTGAGCATTGGATGTGGTTCCTCCTTCGTCGGAATGACAAGTTATAA
>NZ_RHLN01000144.1 GCF_004121075.1 Lutibacter sp. HS1-25 | reverse complement strand
CTTGTAAAGCCGCTGTTTTCTGAAATTTCAACCTTATAAGACAATAAATCGTTGTCTAAATCCTGTGATTTATTCCATTGAAAATCTACAAAATTATTAATACAAAGGGTTTGATTTAACGGATAAACTTGCACAGGAACAGATGGAGGTCTATTTTCTGGTGTTTCTTCAATAGGATCATCATCACCACCTCCACAAGAAACCATGAATCCTAAAATTACAACTAAATATAAATATGTTTTTTTCATCTTAATTCTTTATTACTTTAATAAATACTGGCTTTTCTAAATTCAATTTCACAAAATAAACACCAACAGGCTTGTCGCTAATATTTAAACTAACACTACCACCTTGCACTGTGTATGTTTGTGAAGAAATTAATTGAGATTGTATATTGTATATTTCTATGTTTGATGTTTTTATACCTTCTGGTAAATACATCTCAAACAAACCGTTTGTTGGGTTAGGATACACACGCACATTTTCTAATAAATCGATACTTTTTGAAAGCACACCTTGACAAGCTGATTTACTTTGAATTTGCAATTGATCACCATGATTTATTTCAACAGAAAAATCGGTTTGATATGTTTCTAAAATGGTTTTTCCATTTTTAAGAACCGCATAAGGAGCTGTTCCTTCTGCAATAGAAATAGATGCTGTTTTTTTATCAACAAGTATTTTTCCGCTTAAGTTAGAAGCTTCTGCTATGGAAACTTTGTAACATTGTTCAAAAGTAACACCTTCAACAGTGATACATAAATCATACGTCCCTGGACTTAAATTATCAATATTTAAAATACTTGTGAAATTATCTGTATAATTAAAATTATTTCCTTTTAATGTTGCTGTATAATTTCTAGTTTCATCAGCTTCAATTTTAACATTTCCATTTTTCTTATCTATACAAGTTTCTCCTATAGTTTTAATTAAGAAATTATTAGCTTCTGAAGGAGATCTCCTTCGTTCTAATTGAGCCAAAAATAAATCTGGTTGAGCTATCCACTCTCCAACACCCGAAACTTCAACTAATTGACTATTTACCTTGTCTATTGGTGAACTTTGTTTACGAGCACCTTCAACCCCTATATAATTTAAATAACTAAACCCATCTACTTCTGCTGGTTCTATTTCAATATCAGGAACTATATTCTTATAAGTAATTCCCCAATAGGTATTCCTAAAACCGCAATTAGGACCTCTTTCTCGACCTGGAACACCTATCTGATTAGAACCACTATTCCACCACATACGCTCTGGTCTGCCAAGATCTATATTTGTCCAAAGATTGGCGTATGGAAAATTTCTATGATTATCAAAAGCTATTGAAACTCCTTTACCATTTCGAAAAACATTAAAAGCAGCAGTACCTTCTACAGTTAATTCGTGCCAATAAATATCTTTAAAATCAAAATCTTCAAAAAGATTATAACACCCTTGAAATACTTCCAAAGGATGATGACCACCTCCAGCTTGTTGTTTCATTCTATAAATAAATGTACTCTTTGGTTCAACTGCTGGTAATGGTATATTTCTTTTTTCATCTCTTATTACAACACCACTTATCGTATTAAAACAACTTTTTCCACGTATGCTAATACCATACTCTAAGTCTACTAATTCAACATTTTTTACCCAACAATTAATTACCTGATTTAATTGTAAAATCTTGAAACCTCGATATATATTATGCACAAAGGCTTCATCATTATTACATACAAATGAAATATTTTCTATACCCATTTCTGAAATGGTCGTATCCATATTCATTTTTCTAATGTAAGGAGACCAAGCCGTTCTAATCTCTATAGGTAATGGTCTATCAAATGTAATTGTATTGCCACTTACAGCAGTAACGTATGCATACCAGGCAAATACGGTTGGATATATAGAAAGATCTTTGGTACTAGCTCCAATAGCATCAATATTACCAAAAAGGTAACTTGATAAAGACTCATCCACAGGATCTTTTTGCTCTAATTGAATAAAATCTCCCACGCTCAGTGTGTTTCCAGCTGTAACATTAAACTGATTTAAACCTTGTGAAACATCAGATTGTACACTTCCAATATTAATGCGTTTAAAACTACCACTCATACTTATATGATATCCAGTTGTAGAAGATGTTGCGTCTGGAAAATAAAATGTAGTTAGAGGCTTTCCATTTAAATCAACTTCACCTCTAAGTACAACACCAGATATATTTAATAACAATGGGTTGTCAATAACCCAAGTTCCCTTAGGAATGAATATCGCCCCACGTTGATTTCTAGGCAGAGAAGCTTGCTGGTCAATTAAACTTTGTATTGCAGCACTATCATCAATAGCATCGTTAGGTATTGCTCCTGTTGTATTAAGATTTAAAACTATAGGTATATCTGGCAAAGACTCATTTGATGATTTATAACCGGCATAAGAAAAATCAGGAAGTCGACCAGCTGGATCCCAATTAACACCGTTGGGTCCCCATAAAGAACTCTCTTTTGCTTGGGATTGAGCTAATAATATTGTTCCAAAAATAAAAAGTAAAAGACTTAAATATCTAATTGTTTTATATTTCATAGTTAATAGTTTTCTGTTTATATTTGTTTAAATAAGGGTATTCTAATTGTTATTTTATGTTTAAAATATTGTAGCCTTTTGGGTAAAAATTGTTATTTTATCGTTATTTCTATACTCGTTATCTCATTATTTATCGAAATGTATTTATATGATGTCTTATACAGGGCAAACTGATATTAATTCATAACCAAAATACTATCTCAAGAAATCCGCACTTATCCCTGATTGAGCATTTCATCTAATGTTACTGTTTTTCTAAAGCTCATCCATGTATTGGATGGGCCATCTTCTTGCTGCCATATCCATTGTGCGCCTTTCCAATTTGATGTTTGAGCAAAACTAAATGATGTTAATAGCATTAAGCAAAAAATCAAACTAACTTGTATTATTCCTCTATTTTTGTAATCCATATTATTTTTTTGAGAGCTATTTATCTTTTATTTGATAAATTTAAAGCAAGTATTTACGTGTTTTATCCTGTACTATCTTGGTTATTAGCCAAAACATTGTCAACTAATTTAACTATGGATAATATTTTAGCCGCTAATAGCTTAATTGAAGTATTTAAAAAGAAATTACAGGCGTTTTTGTATTTTCTATAGGATTTGTTTGTCCTGCACATTTTAAGTTTTTAATTTCCATACCCTGTACCATTGTACTAAGGCTTATTAGAAAAGAAATAAAAAAACCTCACCCTTTGTGCATTATGATTTAAAAGAAAAAGTTGTTCATACTACTGAAAATCACTAGATTTATTTAACTACTAATAAAAAGTCTATTCGAAAGGTCTCATAAAAAGGGGAATATTACAAGTCATCTGTACACGATATTAATTATCTTAAAGATATTTAAGATGCAAATAAGTGATTGTACATTAATTGGTGACAGAGGCTATTTATCAATAGAAATACAGCTTAACTTGTTTGAAACCTGCAACATAACACTAAATACACATATGAAAAGCAATCAAAAAAATTACAAAATACAACCTTATGTATTTAGAAAAATAAGAAAAGGATAAAAACATTATTTTCACAACCTTGTGACCAATTTATGATAAAACACAATTATGCTAAAACTTTTGAAGGTTTTAAAACTAGAATCGTAGCTAAGATAACTGCTTTAACAACTATTCAGTATATCAATAAGTTTATTTTTGGGAGAAACATTAATAATATTAAAATTAGCATTATTTTAAATGCACAACGGATAGTTATAGATTCTTTTAGCCAAAACAAACCACAATCATATCAAGCTAATTAAAACATTTAAAGATAAATAACAACTTGCACTTAATTTTAACAAATCCAATCATGGTATTTCAAAACATTTAAAATTTAAAATTTAATTTATATTCACTCTTTTCTGGTTGCACACAATATTTTTTTAACGGTGCCGGACCACAACTTCCATTACCAAGAGGACCTTGTTCAAAATCAATATTTAATATATTATACTCGTTTTCTTTAAGTTGGTATGAAAAACGTGCTTTTGCTAACTGATACGCATCAAATTTTTGAAGCGAAAAATTTATTGGTTTTGGACTACTAATCTGAATTGGATTTTGATTACCCACCTTAACCCATCGTACTTCCGAACGATTGCCATTGGCTTGGGGTTTAATGTAATTTGTAAACAATTGATCTATTGCAGCTGTGTAAATTCCCATTCGCATTCCTGTTTTCCTGTCGTTATAAGAGCTACCAGGACCTTTACCATACCAAGATACTTCATCATAAGTTCTTGGAATTTTAGCAGTATAACCAATTCTCGGTAACGATTTAGGCAAGGCATCACCATAATAATCCAATCCTAAATCCACAATAACTTCTCCTTCACCTGTAACAGTAAAAACTTCGTAGGTTGAAATTTCTATCTTTTTATTTGGCGATTTATAACTCTTTGCAATCAAGAGTTTTGCATTATTTCCAACAACCCTCACATCAAACGAATTTACTGTACAATCTAAACTATCAGGTTGAAAGTCATCCCAATCTTTTCTAAAAGAACGGTCGTTATCTACAGATGCTCTATAAAAGGAAAGCTCCATACCCCCTGTTATAATTTCCTTCCCACTTTTTATAGCTTTCAAAAGATTTCCGCTCGTCTTATCAAATAAAAATTTATGATTCGAAGCTATTACTTCTATATGTAAACCAGCATCATTAACACTTACTTTTTTATCAGATTTTAATACCATTTGTGAAGTTTTTTGAGGAGCTAATACCCATTCCTCAAAAGCTATTTCATATCCTTTTTCTGCCCATTTAGAATTTTCTTTTAGTTTTGCAGAGACTTGAAGTATATATTCGTCATTACTGTTTTCTACAAAATTCCATTGAGGTAGGGTTAGCTCCTGTTTCGATAAGCCTTCAAGACTTATGCTAAATGGAATACTGCTTAATTTTTCTCCATTTTTGAGTAATGCCCACTCAAAATCAAAGTTATTCAGATTTAAAACGTGATACTTGTTTGTAATTTCAACAATACCCTGATTGAAGTTTTTTATACTAAAAGCAATTTCCTGATAAGCTTTTTTTACCTCCTCGGTCTTGCTGCTTGGGGTAAGATCAGGAAACACAATTCCGTTAATACAAAAAGCTCCTGAATTAGGTTTATCACCAAAGCTTCCACCGTAGGCCCAATAATAATCCTGCCCAGGGGTTTTACATTTTTGATGTGCTGTTTCCTCATCTTTTATTTTTACACCATAACTGCCGTCAGTTCCTTTGGTAATACCCTGATCGGACAAGTCCCAAATACAACCTCCAATCAGGTTAGGATATTTTTCGAACGCATCAACATATTCCTGCAGATTACCCGTACTATTGCCCATTGAGTGTGCATATTCATTGAGAAGATATGGTCGATCAGTACCTTTTTCGCCCAAATGAATCAAATCATCAACTGATTGGTAACGACCAAAAAAGTCGTATTTACCAAATTTAATAATTCCGCCACCATAAATATCATAGGAAACACCTCCATCAATAATATGATAATGTGTAGGGCGTGATTTATCCAGTGCTTTAGCGGCACGTTGCATAGCCTCCATATTTACGCCATTGCCTGCTTCATTTCCAAAAGACCACATAATAACACTAGGGTGATTTTTATCGCGGTGCATCATAGCTTCCAAACGCTCTACATGGGCTTTTTGCCAACTTGTATCTTTCGCAAGTGACTCTTCCTCATACTTCATCCCTTGCGACTCTACGTTTGCTTCGTCAATTACCAATAAACCATATTCATCGCATAATTTATACAAATATGGTGAGGCCGGATAGTGTGCAGTGCGAATGGTGTTAATATTGTATTGTTTCAGTAACTTAACTATCTTTTCCATTCGCTCTTTGCTAACGTATTTCCCATTAACAGGGTCGTGCTCTACAATATTTACCCCCTTGATGATGATAGGATTCTCATTTAGCAGCAACTCTTGCTTATCGGAAATAGCTATATCTCTGAATCCAATTTTTGATTGGAATTCATCAACAAGTTCTTTGCCTTTTTTTAATTGAATATCTAAAGTATAAAGATTAGGAGCTTCGTTTGACCAAGGCTTAATGCTCACAATATCCGCAGACATATTAACTACTGCATCTGCTTGTAGTTCTTGATTTATAATTTCTTTTCCACTATCATCCTTAACAGAAATTTGCAGTTTATATTTATTGAGTTTTTTCTTTTTATTGTTACTCAAATCAATTTGTAAATTCAATTGAGCACCATTTCCTACCAAATCCGTTTTTACGAAATAATCTCTAATATGAACTGCTTCTTTCTCCACCAGAAATACATCCCGAAAAATTCCACTCATACGCCATCCATCCTGATCTTCGAGGTAGCTACCATCGCTCCAACGAAACACCTGCATACGCAAGGTATTTTTTCCTTTTTTTAAGTAAGATGAAATATTAAAAGTAGCTGGCGACCATGAATCCTGACTGTAGCCTACTTTTTGGTCATTGATCCATAAATAAAAAGCTGAAGACACACTGCCAAAATAAACATACACTTCTTTGTCTTGTATTTCATTTACTTCAAATTCCCTTTGGTAAATACCTACCGGATTACCATTAATACCTGCAATAAAAGGCGGGTTTTTATCGAAGGGATAAATCTGGTTGGTATAAATAGGGGTACCATAACCTTGCATTTCCCATGCTGCTGGCACCTGGATTTTATTCCACTTTTCAGGTTTAGCATCAGCAGGAACTTTGCTTACGTCATCAAAATACGCAAAATCCCAAATGCCATTAAGCGAAGTCACATCATTAGAACTATCATCATAAAACAGAGTAGCCGATGGCTTCTCTTTGTTTATTTGCGTGACGTTTTGGTTTTCCCAATCGTTATTTTGGGCTTGTATACTGCTAATTAGCAATAGATTTACGAAAATAATAAATGATTTTTTCATTTTTGTTTTATTGTATTAATAATTCCCATGCGGCAATATCAAAATAAAAACCACCGAAGGCTGCTGCAACAGGTAGACGCATATCAACCTTTCCAGATTCAACAATCTGATAATCACACATCTGGTGATTTCAATAATAATACAGGTCTAGAGGCCACAACTATTTCATAAGCCGTTTTATTTTTTATGTTACTCGCTTGTGATAGCTGCCACGTAAAAGTGGGCTTGCTATCATTAAAACCAATTGGATTATGGAAACCTTCGGAAACCGATAGACTTATTGGTGCTGGGAGACTTTGCCCTGCCTATTCTTGCCACATCCATTGTGCGTTACCCCAATTGGGGGTTTTGGAAAATACAGAAAATGACAATAAGGTAGTGATTATACACAATATAAGAATGCGTGAATTTTTTCTCAATTTTAATTCCATTTTTTAAGACTAATAATTATTTATATTCAGCCTTTACATTCCAATTACCCGAAACAACTTTAAACTTCAAAAATTGATTGTCTTCGCCTTGATAATTAATACCAAATAAATCCTTTTTTTGTTTTCCTTTTTTCCAGACAACAACACCATTAATCGAAACAATTGTTATTGTTTTTTCAGTTTTTGGCAAACCGATTATTGCGGTTGTATTTTGTGGTGAATTCAACTGTAGTTCAAAAGCGTTATCTGATTTTTTCATTTCAATACCAACATCACCCTTAACCGTTGGTATTATTTTTTTTATATTTTTAAAATGAACCAATTCTGGCATTACTTGAAATTCACTCCAAGCTACTTTGGTTGGTTGCACTCCTGCAATGTATTTTGATAAAACGGTATTGGATCCATTCCAAGCATGGTTATAGCTTCCGCCATCGGGGAATTTTTCATACAGGGTGGTCATTTCCTTTTTATCAACCTGACTTTGGTATTGTTCCTTCATTCTTAAAAGGGATTCCTTATGTCTACCTGCAATACACATGGCTTCCTCAGCCATCCATTCAAAATGCGGACTCGAAAAGCGATTTGGAATCAATACATTATCCACAATTTTATTGTAATGCGCTGGATTTGCAATTCCTGAAACAATAGCAATAGCATTGGCTCTATCGTCCTTAAATTTCTCAGCATTGGTACTATAAAAACCATCTTTCCAATAGGCTTTTTCAAAAGCAGGCTTCATGGTATTCATTCTGTCATTATACCATTTTATATGGTCCTGTTTACCCAATACTTCTGCCATTTTATTTGCTTTTTCTAAAGCCAAATAATAAAAAGCCATTTGGATAGGCTCAGCATCGGTTGTATTGGCTACCCCCCAATCTAACCAATCCCATGTATCAGGACTTTTTGCTTTTCGGTATTCAGGTAAGCCATTTTCTTTCATTGGAAACAAATCCAAATACTTATATAAATAAGGATACGCCTTTTCAAGTGTTTCCTTATCACCAGTATTTAAATAATAAGGCCATACTACCTGAGAAATAAATTGCAAACTTTGACATACTAACTCACGTACCCTAAGTGGCCCCAAAGCACCAATAACCCCATTTTCACTAAAAGCAGTGGTTTGCAAAATTGCCTTTTTAAGCAATTGCCTTCCGGAATTATCCATTGAGTAAAACAAATAACCTGTTTGATCTGCTACATCTCCAATCCACAAAGCACGCTCTCTATCTGGACAATCCATAAAATTATCACGAGCACAAACAAATAAGGTATTGTTACCCATCCACCATAAACGATTATAAAACGCGTCGTCTAATTCGAATTGTCCTGCCATTTCTCCTACACTCATCCATCTATATTTTAGCGCTTTCACTTTCACTCCTTTGGGTATTTTAAATAACACTTCATGTCCGTTCAGCCACGAATAACTTTCAAAAGCTTGTTGACCTTCTTTGGTTATATAGGTAGCGTTAATACCATTTCTACTATTGTCTGTAGTTATAAAAATAGTATCGCCTGCTTTGGATTCAATTTCAAGATAAGGGGTGATTTGTTTGTTAAAAGGCAACTTACATTTTATAGTTTGTCCATTACTAATAAAAGGTAATTGTAATTCATTGTGATTGGTGTAATTTTCTAGACCATGATTCACCAAGTGTGGCACCATATTTTTTTCCAAATTATACCATGGTGCAACACCCGCTTTTCCTTTTTCAATAGCCGAAGGCCATTTTTCATCCTCATAACCCGAGCTGTACCAAGCATTATCAGACCAATCATTTAATCCCTTTTGAGCATTGTACTTCACACTATACTGCACTAACATTTTGCTAGCAGGTTCTATGGTATTATCATATCCTGGGTGCTGCATGGCTTTCCAAGAAGCATCAGAAATTACTTTCTGTTCTCCAATATTCGCCGAAAACAAAAGACCTCCCTTTTTACTATCAATATGAGTCCCTTTGTGTGTTTCCCGTCCCCAGTACCACACCAAAATTGCAATGGTGTTCTCACCTTTTTTTAAATAAGGTTGAATATTTACAGTCTCGTACCACGAGTTTGCAGGTGTTATATTATTCTTTCTATCCCATTCTCCTGCTTGACTTGGACCTCTTGACAAACCTCCTTCAAATAGTACCATTTCGCCATTAATCCACAACCAAAATTTACTATCTACAGAAACCAACGCTTCTACTTGTTTGGGTACTTCATTTAATGTTACTGTTTTTCTAAAGCTCATCCATGTATTGGATGGTCCATCTTCTTGCTGCCATATCCATTGTGCGTTACCCCAATTAGGTTCTTTGGCATAACCGATAGTTGTCATGCCAATTAAAAATAGCATGAATAGAAAACTAAGTTTTATTTGATTTTGAAAGATGGTATTCATTTTAATTATGTTTTTTGAATTTTATGACTGGTAAATATAATTTGTTGATTTATTTATACTATCCTGCACTGTCTTACTTTTACAGGCGAATCATTGAGAAAAAATCATCACTAATTCTTAGTATTTTAATCGTTTCGATAATTACTGGACCTAATAAACCTGATGATAGTATTTCACAATCACTCTTAATGTCATCAGTTATATTGAGTCGGCAGGTGACATCCACACACACCAATATATTTTCCGTTTAGCCTTATTTTTGCCAATATTTAATGGTTTAATTTCATATTAATTGGCATATTTTGGATTAGATACTGTTGGTATTGGCGCATTAGTTTGTTTCCACCAATTTTTAAGAAGTCCTAACAACTCATCTCTTTTCTCAGGATTTTCTTTTGCAACATTATTTTTTTCGCCTATATCTTCAGACAAGTTATATAGTTCAATCTCATTATCTTCAAAATAATAATGCAATTTCCATTGCCCTTGTCTTATCACAGAACCAGGTCGTGTACGAAATAAAGGGTCTCGATTTTCATTATCCTTTTGATTATACGCTTCTAAATATATGGGAAAATGCCAGAACAAGGCACGTTCAAAAGATTCTGTTTTTCCTTCTAAAACAGCGGATAGTGAATTGCCATCCAATATTAAACCAGAATTCTTTACCCTGGAAAATTCTAATATTGTTGGAAAAATATCAAGATTGGTTATAGGTACTTCGCTTTGAGTATTAGGTTTAATTTTGTCACTAAATACAAAGAAAAAAGGTTCTCTAATTCCGCCTTCGTAATAACTTCCTTTTCCTGCTCTTAGTGGTTTTTGCTGGGTTATGCCATACAAACCGCCATTGTCTGAAGTAAACACAATTAACGTATTATCGAAAATATTCTTTTCCTTTAGTTTTTTAACAAGTAAACCTATGTTTCTATCCAGATTTTCAACCATAGTAGCATACTCAGGATTATCTTGACCGTTTGAACCTGGCTTATTTTTGTATTTATCCAATAAGCTTTTTACTGGCATAATAGGCTTGTGTACTGCATAAGGCGAATAATACAGAAAGAATGGTTGCGCAATGGTATCTACAAACTTTATAGCGTTCTCCATTACCAAATCGGTTAAATAATCGCTATCCCCTTTTTCTAGTTTAACATTTTTATAAGGCGGATAATAACTTTGAGGAGCACCTGCATGACTTCCTCCTATATTTACATCAAAACTATATTCTAAAGGATTATGACTTAAATGCCATTTCCCAGCATGACAGGTTATATAACCATTACTTTTTAAAACTTTCGGAATAATTTCGTGGGTTGGTGCTAAAATTGTTGTATTCGGAGTTGGAATGAGTTTACGGTCTTGCGACTTACCTCTTTCAGAAGAGTTTACGGTATAAATACCGTGACGTGGTGTCCATAACCCCGTCATCAAACAAGCTCTACTTGGCGCACAGTTTGCTGAGGCTGCATAGCCATTGGTAAAGACCATACCTTGTTTAGACAAAGCATCAATATTAGGAGTTTCATAATACTCACTTCCCATAAAACCGACATCTTTCCACCCCATATCATCAATATTTATAATTAAGATATTGGGCTTAGTTTTATCTTTAGATTGTGCGTTTAATGAGCTTATTGTTACAAAAAACACAGCACATATAATTTGAATTCTTCTCATTTTTATTAATGCCTTTTAAATTGATTATTCTTTACTTGAAGCCTTTTTTTTCAAAGGAAATTCAGGATGCTCAGTACGTGAATTGTTTATCCAATAAAGTAATTCTTCTGATTTTTCTGGATATTTTTCAGCCAAATTGTTCTTCTCACCAATATCTACACTTAAATCGTAAATCTCGACAGGCTTATTTTTGAATTTTACCGCTTTCCAATTGTCTTTTCTAACAGCTTGAATTGGACCAGCACTTTCATTAAACTCCCAATATAGGTAATCGTGTTTTTCTTGTTTTTTATTGTTACCTAAAAGGGTTGGCACATAAGAAATACCATCTACCTTACTACTTGGTTTTATTCCTGCCAATTCACAAGCTGTTGGTAAAAAATCCCAAAACGCAGCAATATGATTCGTTTTTGCACCTGCTTTAATTTTATTTGGCCAATAAGCTACAAATGGCATGCGAATACCGCCTTCGTATAGATCTCGCTTATGCCCTTTAAAATCGCCATTACTATTAAAAAACTCATTCTTTAAGTCGTCGTATTCATGACCATTATCACTGGTAAAAACAACTAAGGTGTTTTCGGCTATTCCTAATTCTTTTAGTTGTTTCATTAAATCTCCAATATGCCTGTCCATAGTAGACACCATAGCCGCATAAGTGGTATGTCCATCTTCGTCGTGACGGTAATGTCCAGGAACCATCTTGCGCTTTGGCCAACCTAAATTAGTATATTGTTCCTTTTCTTTTTCAAGAATAGTTAATTCAAAATGCGGAATAGTATAGGCCAAATAAAGGAAAAAAGGTTTTTTATAATTTTTATTAATAAAGTTTGTTGCTTTTTCAGTCATTAAGTACTGGATATGCTGTCCTTTTTTGTTTTGAGGGTCATTACCTTCCAGCTTGAACTCTTTTTCATTTTCAAATATACTTTCAGGGTAATAATGATGTGCTGGTGCATGTTGATTAAACCCGTAGAAATAATCGAAACCTTGCTTGTTTGGGATCCCATCAGATAAATTTTCAGCCAAACCCCACTTACCAATAATTCCTGTGGTATAACCTGCCCGTTTTAGTTCTTCAGCTACGGTTACATCATTTGACTCTAAATCTACGGGCGTTCCACTTGCTGTCCATTTAGGATTACCACGTACCGTGCAATGCCCCGTGTGTTTTCCTGTCATTAGCACAGCGCGTGATGGTCCGCATACTGGTGAACCACTGTAGTGATTGGTAAAAACCATTCCATTGGCTGCCAATTGGTCTATATTTGGTGTTTTAATTTTAGTCTGACCGTTAAAACCAACATCACCATACCCCAAATCGTCAGCAAGTATAAAAATGATGTTAGGTTTTGAATCTATAATTATCTCTTTATCTAATTGTTTGCTTTTACATCCTACTAAAAAAACAAAGATAACTAGAAAAAAAAATGGCCTATATAATCGTATATTCATCGTTTATTTATTTAATTTTTTCAATCGTAATAGTGCCTCTAAGTAATAATAATCGGCATAATTAATAGGCACATCAATTTCACCATTCTTAGGAAAATTACCTACACTATGCATTAACAAAAACCCTTTATTTTCTCCATATTTTGAAAAATATTTATCAGAACTCAATGAGCTAAGCATTTTTGTGGCAAGATTTTTATACTGGGGATTATTTGTATATTGATACAATTCGATAAAAGCTGAAGCATATAGAGCTCCTGCAGATGCATCTTTATACCTGTTTTTTGGGTCTTTTACATCAAAATCCCAAACTGGCACATAGTCATCCGATAAATTAGCCGTAACAAATTTGGCCACATTTTTTGCTTGTTCTAAATACTTTGGGTCTTTTGTATAACGGTAACACATGGTGTAACCGTATAAAGCCCAACCTTGTCCTCTCGCCCATCGGCTGTCATCTGCAATTCCTTGATGGGTTAGTTTTTTAAAAACAGTTCCGTCTTTTGGGTTGTAATCTACCACATGCCACGTACTATAATCTTTTCTGAAATGATTTTTTAAAGTAACATCTGCATGACTTATAGCTACGTTTCGATATTTTTCGTCGCCTGTTAAAATTGAGGCTTCAAATAACATTTCAAGATTGAGCATGTTATCAATAATAACTGGAAAAGTCCATTTATCTTTTCCAAAATCCCAACTTTTAATACAGCCCACTTTGGGATCGAATCTTGAAATTAAAGCATTAGAAGCATCAATCACTACTTGCTTATATTTTTCATCCTTTGTTAGTTTATAACCTTCACCAAAGGAGCAATAAAACATAAAACCTAGATCGTGCGTGGTATTCACATCTTTTGCCTCTATAAATTGATTTTGAAAATAATCGGCGGCTTTTTTCCATTTCTCATCTTTAGTGCTTTCATATAATTTCCAGCATACACCCGGAAAAAATCCTTCGGTCCAATCCATATTATGTTTCACCCAATCAATTTTGCCATGCTCATCAAGGCTTCGAGGTATTTTATTGACCATATATGCTGAATCCAGCAGTACTGAATATTGTTTATCCGATTTTTTAATGTTGGTTTCAATAGCAAGTTGTTGACTTTTGCAACTTGTAATACTTATTAAAACAATAAGCGAGAAAACTATTTTTTTCATTGTATTATTGATATAACGTTTAAATTTTTATTGAGCAGTATCTGTTCTTGATTTCAATTTTGGGATTCAATTTGATGAATAGCATTCGCCATTACTTCTTTTTTAAAAAATCCTTTCCCCATTTTGCTCTTAATTCTGCCGCTAATTCCTTTACCGTGTTTTTATAGGTTGGTTTTTCAGCTAAATTATCCAATTCTAATGGGTCGGTTTTATGATCAAAAAGCATTCGAGCATAAGCTACACCATCATCCTTAACCCATTCGGTATAAAACAAATCGCCTTTAATTAGGGTTACGGCATCCCCAAATTTAGATACCGCCCAATCTTTTTGTTGAGACTGTCCGTTTATTACTGGCACAAAACTTTGTCCTTCAACAGTTGCTGGAATATTCAACCCAACTAATTCTGCTAAACTTGGGTATATATCTATGTATTCGGTTATAGCATCTGTTTTTTGCCCGCTGGTTTTACCTGGAACTTTAATAATTAATGGTGTTCTCAAAGCGGTTTCAAACGTAACGTGTTTACACCATAATTTGTGGTCTCCTAAATTCCAGCCATGGTCTCCCCATAAAATAACGATGGTATCATCCTCTAGTTCTAAACGCTTCAACTCATCCAGAACCAAACCTATTTGCGCATCAACATAACTAACGCAAGCATAATAACCATGAATCAATTCTTTTGCCAAATCTTCTGGTAAATCGCCATTTTTAGGAACATTATGATATTTACGCAATTCTCCAAATTTATGAAAGGCCTCTTTTGGCGTAGATTCTGGTTGCATATAGCTTTTAGGAAGTTCAATTTTACTTCTATCATACAAATCCCAATATTTTTTTGGAGCATTAAATGGCAAATGTGGTTTCATAAAACCAAGTGCCAGAAAAAATGGTTGGTTTCCATTTTTAAGTTTTTGCAAGTCTTCTATTCCTTTTTCGGCTATTTTACCATCAAAATAAGCGTCATCTCCAACATCTGCCATTTCAGTAGGTACGCCGTAACCAGCTTCCATGCTTTGTTTTACATGTTCTGGTAATTGATAATCTCTAACACTTCCTTTAGGAAACCATTTAGAATCCCATGCAGCCATGTCGTCCTTACCACTATGATAAATTTTACCGTTTGAAATGGTGGTATATCCATTTTGTTTTAATAGTAAAGGTAACGATACCGCATCTGGAGCATCTATGTCTTTCTCTGTTTTGGCATCTAAAAAACGATAACGTGTTGGCCTAGTACCTGTAAGCAAACTTGCTCTAGAAGCACCACAAACAGGAACGTTACAGTAGGCTCTATTAAAAACCAAACTTTCGCCAGCAAGTTTATCTAAATTGGGAGATTGGATATGATTGGCGCCGTAAAAATTCATTTCAGGCCTTAAATCATCAACAGCTATAAAAAGGATGTTAGGCCTCTGCTTACTAGGCTGAGCAAAAGCAAACAAACCAATTGATAAAACTACTATTAATAATAAATTCTTCATATATAATGTTTTTTTAAAAAATTAACTCAGATTAAATTAACTTACGGAAGAGTCACACCGTATACTTAAAACAAGAATCAAATTTATTTTAAGTTTTTAAAACTTCTATCCCGTACTGTTAGGTATACATATAAAATCAATTTATACTTAAATTGAATTCTTTTAATAATACTACGATTACTTCTGAATTTGCTGATAAAACTTTTGGAGTGTATAAAACGCTTTTTTTCGATTGCCTGTTTCCGAGATTAATCCTTTTCTATTGTATCCATTTTGATAGGGAATCAATGTACGTCGAGGAGAACGAAAATCGGTTAATATCCAAGGGGTAATACCTACCAAATTAGGAATTTTTGCAAGAGTTGGTAGAGTTTCTTGGTACAAAAGTTCCTGATGTTCTTCACTCCAAACAGTTAAATTGTCGGCATGAAATCCTTGTAATGCACCTGCGCCAAATTCGGAAATGATGACAGGCTTATTGATATCAATTTCCCATCTGATATTTTTTATATTATCAATGTCGCCGCCATACCAACCGTAATATTGGTTAAAACTCAATACATCCACAACATCGGCAAATTTATCCTCAACAATCATGATGTTGCTATTCTCCTTTTTCCCGTGGTCTTCAAGTGCTGCACTTATTAAACGTGTGTTATCCATTTCACGGGTTGTTTTAGCGAGCTTGGTTAAAAAAGACAGGCGTTCTTCAGACTGAGGTGTTTCATTTGCCATGGACCAAATGATGACTGAGGCGCGGTTTTTATCTCTGCTAATTACTTCTTTTAATTGTTGTTCTGCTTTCGAATAGGTCTCTAGATTTTCCCATTGTATGGTCCAATACACTGGGTTTTCTTCCCATACCAAGATTCCCATTTTATCAGCCAAACGCACCATATTCTCATTGTGTGGGTAATGTGCTAAGCGGACGTAATTACAACCCAGTTCTTTTGCCCAACCTAAAAGTATCGTTGCATCTTCCATAGAATAGGCTCGACCACCACGCATCACATTTTCCTCGTGAATACTGATTCCTTTTAAGAATATTTTTTTTCCATTCAAAAGAATATCGCCTCCCAAGGTTTTAATTTGACGAAAACCAATAGCATCAGTTACTTGGTCGTTAATTGAAGAAAAAACAACCTCATAGAGTTTTGGATTTAAATCACTCCAATAATCCATTTTTTTAACTGGTATTTGAAATTTAACAAAACCATTGGCATCGGCAGTAAAATCTTTGGTCAATTTTAATTCGGGAATGCTGACATTTACTTTTGAAAAAGCTTTTGCATCGCCATTTAAACGGATAAAGCCATTTAGCAACTTATTATTTTCCTTATCCAATTGCAGGCTATAGTCTTCTATAAATGTGCTACTTACTTCTAAAACTGTAACATCTCTTGTAATACCTCCATAATTCCACCAATCGGTATTTAGGGTTGGGACTTCATCGGCAGCTCTTTTGTTATCGACTTTTACAATTACAAAGTTGTTTTTATCTTTAAGCAAATGCGTCATTTCGAAATTAAAAGGTGTAAATCCGCCTTTATGCGTTCCCAATTTTTTCCCATTCAGATATACATCGGCGCGGTAATTAACGGCACCAAAATGCAAAAAGTACCGTTTTGCTCTATCATAATTCTCGACATCAAAAGATTTTTTATACCAAATAGTACCTTCGTAGTATAACAAATTCTCTTTTTGCGAATTCCAATCACCTGGTACCAATAATGTTGGAGCCGAATCAAAATTATATTCAACGCGGTCTTGTTTACTCTTAGGTTTTTGATTTAGGAAAAAAGCAGATGACCCTGGATTTTCGGTATTATCATGTGGTTCCAAGCGATAATTGTAGTAACCTGTTTCATACATGTCAATAATATAATTCCAGTGTCCGTTAAGCGAAAAACTTTTACGTGATATGGCATTTTGAATAAGTGGATTATTGGCATAACTTAATGCTGATAATGACAATAACATCCCAATTATGATTTGTTTCATTTTTATTTTATTTATTTTCAATATTGGTTAAACTATTTCAATTTTAATCTTAACTTCTTTATTAATATTATCAAAATTTACGAGGACAGGAATAGCCTCAACACCCGGCACCATATTAAAGGTTCTGCCTTTGGGTGTGATTTTTATTTGCAAAGGTAGGGAAGAGCTAATTTTTACAGTGCCATTTGGTTTTATAATTCTTATTTCATTTGTTGACATTTGTTCGACAGATTCGTTACTTGGGGATACAATAGGTAAAACAAACGTTGTTATATGGTTAATTTCTTCTTGAGTATTGGCAATAATTTCCAAAAAATGATTGGAACATTTATAAATTAAATTAAAATTAGAAGCCGTTTCTGAAACTACTGTTCTAGCTTCATTTTTCAACTGAACCTTTGCATCACAAGTTATTTGCCAATTTTCATCAGATGAACTATACATTGCTTCCAAATCAAACAGGTTGGTGTACCAAACATTGTTTACAAAAGTTTCAATTCTAGGTGTTAGTGCTATATCTTCCTCTGGAGCAGGTTGTTGATTATCGGTTTCTTGCAGTTTATAAACAGCCATACTTGCAGTACAAAGCAACCCGACTTTATTGTGATATAACAGTGAAAGAGATGCTCCGGTAGCCTGCCTGCAATCATTTTGTAAATTATATTCAGCATCATAAGCAGAGACAGTTCCACGCCAATCACCCCGAGCAAATAAGGTTACATCTAATTCTTTATAATATTTAAGCCCGTCAGCAATTGCTCTAGGAAGTGGCATTGTGTTGCTAATTTCAGGTAAACTTTCCCAATGATCAAGCAAGAATGCTAAAGGCTTTGCATGTTCAAAAGTGTGATGGACACATGGTTTAACATTGTGTGAATTATAATGTAAACCACCGTTTAATAATCCGTTATGTGTACATTGCATTAACAGTTCTGCATTTTTAAAAGCAGCAGTTCCAAAAGCGGGATTATACTTTGCCATGAAACCAAATGCTGGTTGCATCCCATCACTTGTTCGGCTACCCCAATAACTCCATTTGTACATTCTATTTCCAAAACTATTGTCTAAGCCTCCATCGGGAATTATAAATTCAAGATGTGTTTCTAAAGATTTTTTTACCAATACTAATAATTCCTCATCCTTTTCTTCCAAAGCATACAATACCAAACTATTTAATGACTCTTCTAAATTATACCCCAAATCAATAGCAAATAATCCTTTTGGACTTTTGATGGTTTTATCTGGACCTTGTTTTTCGCCATATAAAAAAGCATTTGGGGTGGTAAAAAAACTTTTTATTTGGTTTGCCAACTCTTTACTTTGCTTAACATACTCGGGCTTATCAATAAGTTTCCCAATTAAGTTTAATGCGTATATCGTTGTTGCTCCATAATTAATATTGGCATTACCAATAACCGGAAAACGACGGTAAACAAAATCGGCTGCTGATTCTAATCGCTTATACCATTGCTTTCGCTTTTCATCATCAAGTAAATCACCGTGATATTTTAAAGTTTCTGCTAAGGCAATGGCACCAAAAACCGTTGTACCATCCCAAGATTTTGGGTTTAATTCATTCGTCCATGCACCATCATCCCGAGTTACGTTTGCTCCCCACTCAAATGCAGCAATTCCTGCCTCGCTATACTTTTTTTCTCCAGTAGCTTTTGCCATAAAAAATAAAGGATACACCGCATCCATACTGCGAGGATGATGATGGTCACAGGCCGGACAATCTAACAGACCGTGTAATTGAGGATTTGAAGGATTTAAAATTTGTGTTTTGAGTATACCATCGCACCAATCTTTTAACAAATCGAAGACTAGCTTTTTAAATTCATAAGAATGGCTATTATAAAAATTTCCATAATTACTTTTTAAAAAACTACAGCCAGAAAGGGATAGTCCCAAACTGGTAAATGTTGAAAGCTGTATAAATTGGCGTCGTTGCATAAAATACGGATGCTATTCTTTGTAAACTTTTAGATTATCAAAAAGGTTAATATTATAAGAACTCCCTAACATCACATATCCGTTACCATTTTTGTGGCTTACTTCTCTTAATAATTGATTATCCACAAATACTTTAATCTCTTTTTCTTTGAAGCTAAGCTTTATATTGTGCCAAATACTTCCGTCAAAATTTTGAATACTACCTGAGGCCAAGGTTGTTTTATCGAAAACCAGTTTCCAGTTTCCATTTTTTTCAAGCATCAAACGATGTCCTTTTAAATAACTGCCTTGTACTCTTCCTCCTAATTCAACATCACCTCCATCGATGAATACATCAACGCTACAAGTAAAATCTTTCCAATTTATATCACCAACTAAGGTATTAGGTTTAATATTTGACTTACGATAGACACGCATCCAGTCGTAACCTTGCTCTGGATTAATTTGTTTCAAACAATTTGTTCCGTCTTCTTTTTTTGCGATTTCAAAACTCCCTGTTTGGTCTGAATGATATTTAGGTAAATCCCCCACTTTTCTATTTTCATAATCTTCACTATAAGGAAAAGGGAAAGCCGTTTCATTAGGAATTTCATAATATCCTTTTTGCTGACCTAAAGTGGTCGTCAATGAATAGATGCACTTAGGATCCAGACTTATTACAAACTTTCCTTTTTTAGGGAGGATACTTTCTTGCTGAACAAACTGATTATTTTCATCTGATTTCCAAACTGTAACCAATTTATCCGACAAGCCTTTTTCAATCTTAATCGCTATGGTCTCAGCCTCCTCAGTACAAATAATCATACTCCAATTATCGCTGTTTTTTTCTTTTAAACTAACACAACTTCCTTTGTAAGTTGCTGCATCAAACAAGCCACAAGCTTTGTCCAAATACTGCCATTTATCAGGTTCTGCAAATTGTGTGGTATGCGCCGTTGCCCAAATGGTAGGCCATACTTCATAATACCCGCTCCAAGGACTGTTAGCCTTCATAGCACCTGCCTTATCCCAAGTAACCGATTCGTATATTGAGCCAATAGGTGCCCAAATGAGGGTTTTGGTAATTTTATCTCGAATGTAAAATTTGTTGTATAAACGTGCTAGATTGAGTGCCCCTGCTCCACCCCAGTCTTTACCTGTCCAGCTCCAGTCTTCACTAGCCCAAAGTGGTTTGCCCGATGCTTTGGCCTTATCAGTTGTTGGGCGTCCTCGGCCATCTACCATATTTTCATTAAATTCTCTCCCAGTTACATAGTGGTAACCTGCAGCTTCAATTACTTTGTCAAATTCTTTATCATTCTCAAAGGCTTCAAAAATTTGCCAATCGCCACTATTATCATCTGGTCCTTGAATTTTCACATTTTTATACCCACGGGCATCCAATAGTGGGCTCACTTCATTCACCAACCAATCGCGGTCGGTATAGTTTTCGTTTTCGGCAGCAGCTACCCAGTCCATATCTAAATTCCAATCGCGTTTTGCCACATCCATAAATGAAACGAAATACTCAGCAGATTCTTTGGTGTATATATTCTTTTTCAAATATCCTGGGAAACTCCAAGGCAGGTATTCCAAAATCAAATCTTTATTTCGGTTTTTAGCTTCGCGCATGAGCCAAAATTCATATCCTCTAGATACAGGATTTTTAAGTTCCTCTCTAGTAATAGCATGAGATGGTTCAGAGCCACAAGTTGAATTTTCTCCGCCTCCCATCTCTACTTTTAGATGCTGAAAACCAGCCCCAAACTTAGGTTTAAACAACAAATCTAAAATTTGACTTCGGTATGGGTCTTTATAGTCATATAATAAATCGGTAGAAGCACCCGCACTAACGCCTCCAATTCCTTCAAAAACCCGACCATTATCTTTTGGGTTTAAAGTAATTTTTACTACCCCTTTTTTTTGTTCAAAAACAGGGGGTATAAATGATTTTTCAGGATTTTTAATATCACCCATTACAAACCAAGAAGGCTCACTATGTTTAACCCCTCTATTATTTCCCCAAACCGTTACTCTCCAATATACTTTTTGTCCAGACTTTAATGGTTCTCCAAGATATTGATAAGGACCAGCTTGAGATTTACTTGTTGGACCTGTATCCCACAAATCAGGATATTGAAGTTTTTCAATACTTGTTGCTATCATAATCCGAAAACCTCCTTGTTCTGGACTTGTTTTATCTCCTACAAATGTCCAGCTAAAACTGGGATGCGTTTTGGTAATTCCTACAGGATTTGTTTGTCCTTCGCATTTTAGGTTTATAATATCTTGAGCAGTTATTGCGACGTAAAAACATAAAAAACAAACAGTTAATACTTTTTTCATTTTTGCTTAGTTTTGATATAATTTGTTATTATTTAGACTTTTGAAACACTAAAATGAAACACATTCTAAAAAATATTACAATAGAGATTGCAATAATCTAAGTGCGTTTTAGCTCCCAAATGATATTTATTTTGATTCAAAATTAGTTCAAATTCCTCAATAGCCTTTTGCATGTTCCCTAAACCTAAATTTCCAAGACCTATTAAATAATGACAATACTGTTCGTGTCTTAATTGCAAATCATCTTCAAAAATCAATAAGTCTGGAAGCGATACTGCAAAATAATCCATTTTAAAGGGTATTTCTAATTGCGTTTTACCAAACTCCAATAATTTATTGAAACGTTCGTGAGCTTCAATTTCACGGTTTAATTTAATTAAAGCTAAGCCTTGATAGAAAATTTTATCAGGTTGCTGATCATTGTAATACATTGCAGCCGCTGGTTCAGATAATCCTGAAGACGCTTTTTCCCACTCTAAAATTGCCTTTTCATGATTACCTAAACCCTCATAGGCGCAACCTAACCAAAAATTGAAATCGTTTTCTTGAGCACCATAAATTTTTCCTTCACCTAAATTATGCGGATAATGAAACGTTTCATTTAAATGATTAATTGCTTTTTTATATTCACCTCCTGCAATGCTTTTTTTGGCTAAGGATACATGACTGTATAAATATTGACCAGGAACTTTTCCTTCTCCACCTTCCCAGGGGTGAAATTGACGCTTCATTATTAAATTCAATGCCTTTTCCTCTTCGCCAAGAAAATTCAACAATGTTAGATGCTCCAAGTACAAATCATCTCTAAAATCAACCAAATCAGGATGTTTTTCTAAAATTGACAATCGAATGGCAGGCTTAATATTTAATTTCTTGTACAATTGGTCCAATTCCATTAAAACTCGAGCATCATTAGGATTCAACTCAAACGCCCTCTCCAATGCTGACTTTGCATTGATAGCATTGTGCTGTTTATTATAATATCCCAAAGCTAAATTGCGATGGACTGTTGAAAATGTATCATCAATATTTTTTGATTTTTCCCAGCAAAAAATGGCATCTTCATGCTGCCTTGCACCATACCAATAATTGCCTAAATAATACCATGCCTTTGCATCTGATGGATTCATTTCAACCGCTTTTTTGAGCACCATCAATTCTTCTAAACGGTGAGGAAAACAAAAATCGGGAGCCAAATTAGATGCTAAGTTAAAATTATTTTGGGCCTCATCTACTTCTCCTAATTGCAACAGATAATAACCTTTAAAATACTGCGCGGTAGGATACACCTTTTGGGTTTCTTGAAGATATAAGTTGATGAAATCCAAAGCCTCTTGATAACATCCAGCAGCGGCATAATCTAAAGAAAATTCTATGTAATTATGTACATTACCTCTCATTAAATCTTTTAGCTCTTGAAGCATTCGTTCATCATTAAGCAAAAGATATTTTTCATATATAGCACCAAAGTTAAAGGGGTCAGACATTAATGACTCCTCAATTAAATCTAATGCCTTTTGCGTTTGATTTGTTTTACGTAAAAGGACAATTTTTAAATGTCTTGCCTTTTGGTTCTGCCAATTTTTCCATAGTGAGCGATCAATAATTTCTAGCGCCCTATTAAAGTTTCCATTTAAGGTGTCAATCTTTGCACAATGAAAGAATCCACTATCTTGCCAAGCGCCATTCCAGGTAGATTTAAAAAAATAATCATACGCTTCAGTTATTTTATTTTGGAACCACAAACACAGGCCTAAATTATAGAGAGGTTCGCCATCATAAGGATTGGGATTTCGTTCCATCAATGTTTCAATGGCTTTTCTAAAAAAAGGTTCTGCTTTTGTTAATTGCCCCCTTTTCAAGTACCACAATCCCATGGCGTTGTTATTACGCACATCTGAAGGCTCTCTTTTTAAAGCCTCTAGATAATAGTCGGTTGGGTTGTAAGTAGCATGTCGATATTGCTCTAAATGCAAACCTCTTAAATAAAGCTGTTCTATAGACTCAACTTCTTCTGGATCTTTAGCTGGTTTAGCGGGATCTGGGATGGTTTTTTGCTCCTCCTTTTTTTTATGCCAATCTACCAAAATAACATTTTCCTTATTGGTTAGCTTAACATAAATATCCTCAAAATCAATATCCCCAACCACTTCTTTTTCAAAACTCATTTCGGGAGAAAAATCTACAATTTCTTCAAAAACAGTTTTATCTTTTGACAGGACTACAACCTTTGCCTTTTTATATTCCGATGTCGTGTAAATTTCAAGTAATACCTTTTCATTTTCTATACTCAAGTTCAACATGGCATCTTTAGTAGCGTTTTTAACAACTCCCAAGTCACGATATGGCATAAAATATTGTTTAAAACTCTTTTCTTCATAGGGTTGTAACCAACTAAAATCGGGTTGATTATCAGTATAAACACCACACATTAATTCAATATACGGTCCATCTTCATCTGTTAAATTTCGATCCCATGCATAGCCAAAATCACCATTACCCCATGTCCATTGTTTTTTTCCAGGTGATTGATGATGATCAGCAACGTGAAGTAAGCCCCCTTTTGTATCATTTTCATAACCACCTACAAAATTGTACTCCGACTTAATGGCCATGTATGATGTAGGAACTGGAATATTTTTATATCTAGAAATATCAGTTCCTGGCGAATAATCCATTTTATAGTAGGTTCCAGTTGCAATTGGGAAATCGGAAACATCTCGCTTTCCATGATCAAAAACGGCATTAACATCTGGTGGAAATACCGATTGATAATGGTCGTTTACCGCAACGGCAGGGTTAGCCCACCATAAAAAAGTTTGGGGATGCGGAGTTCTGTTAAACAATTTTACTTTAATTTCTAAATAAGCTTTATCTGGATACAAGGTAAATCCTGCCATCCCTTTGGTACGAAACATACGTTCTACTTCACTACACCAAACAGTTACACTACCATCTTGATTTTCTTCAATTAAGGAATCTACAGGGTCATAAGTTGATGGACGGTGATGTTGTGGCCAATTGAATTCGATACCCCCAGAGATCCAAGGGCCAGTGAGCCCTACAAGAGCAGGTTTAATTACTTGATTATAGTATACAAAGTGGCGCTTTTTTATTTTGTCATACGCCATTTGAATACGGCCACCAAGCTCAGGTAAAACCATTATTTTTATGTACTTATTTTCAATAAAAACGGCATTCCATATTTTATCTACTTTTTCATCGCAAATTTTTTCAATAACTGGATGTGGGTAAACAGACCCGCTGCTACCTTGATACACTCGTTTTTCTAAAAAAATTGGATTCTTTTCAGGTTCACCTACTTCATAAGTAGGAATTACTACTTTTTCTTTCCAAGCTTTTACAGTCTCACTCATATTAATTAACCTCAATTATTTAATGATTTCATTTTCAATTTCTTCTAAGGATTTTCCTTTTGTTTCAGGAAGTTTTCTATATACAAACAACCACCCAAAAAAGCAGATAGCTCCATACAACCAAAACGTGCCTGCTGCACCCAATGTGCTATTTAATAATGGAAAGGTATAGGTGAGAACAAAACAGGCCGACCAGAGTGCTAATGTTGTAATTGCCATAGCCACACCACGAATTTTGTTCGGAAATATTTCGGAAATAATGACCCAAACAATGGGCGCTAAAGACATAGCATAAATTGCGATAGCAAGTAACACAAGAACTAATAAAATCGTTCCTGAAATATTTAAAAAATAAGCTCCTCCCACTAAAACATAAATGATCGAAAGACCTAATGAACCCATTAACATTAATTTTCGCCTTCCTAATTTATCAACCGTATAAATCGCTACAAAAGTAAATATCAAATTTATGGCTCCTGTAATGACAATATTGAAAAGGATATCCGAAACACCAAAGCCAGCTGCCTTAAAAATTTCTTCGGCATAGTTAAAAATGATATTGATGCCACACCATTGCTGAAAAACTGCTAATACAACACCTAAAACCAAAATAGGCCTAATTTTTCTTTCATTAAGCATGGAAACAGCCACTTTATCACTATCGGCATTGTAGCTTTTAATTATATTTTCATATTCATTGGTTGCGTATTCTTTTCCTCCTATTTTAGTTAAAATACCTTCTACCTGTTCTTTTGTACTATTTTTTGCTAACCAACGAGGGCTTTCAGGTACCAAGAACATTAAAATAAAAAAGAACAAGGCTGGAATGGTTTCTGCCCAAAACATATAGCGCCATCCCGTTTGTCCATTCCAAGAATTCAAAATTTCTTCACTACTAAATCCCTCTGGAACTGCTTCGGCAAGTTGCCAGTTTACGAGTTGTGCAGCTAAGATTCCAATAACGATGGTTAATTGATTGAGTGAAACAAGACGACCACGCATATTGGCTGGCGCAATTTCTGCAATATACATGGGTGATAAATTAGAGGCTAAACCTATACCAACCCCACCAATAATTCTGTAAATAATAAATATTGTAAAGTTTGAATTAGCGCCCGTACCGATAGCCGATAAAGTAAATAAGAAGGCTGAAATAATTAACAATAACTTTCTACCATATTTATCACTTAAAATTCCTGATATTGCTGCGCCAACCAAACAACCCAAAAGCGCACTACTCATTGCCCAACCCTGCATACTTGGATTATTTGATATGTGAAAAAATTGTTCATAAAACGGTTTAGCTCCTCCAATAACAACCCAATCGTAACCAAATAACAACCCGCCCATGGCCGAAACCATGGATATCATGTAAATATATTTTGTGTTAATTTTCATATGTTGATATTTATTGTTTTTTTATCGGTCATATGCAATTGCTTCACCAGTTCGCAAAAGCTCGAGTCGCATATCATCATTGGTGTTTTCGACCAAATTTTGAGTCATGCTCATTTCATAAGATATTTTTTTAAGCCTTATTTTTTAAATAAAAATCACTTTGAACAATCCATACGAAAATACGAGGTAACATTCAGAAAAAAAATAGATTATTATCTATAAAGATGGACTATTTTATTATATTTTAGCCAATATTTAATTTAAAAATTTAGGTGTTTTGGAATTAAACAAAAGTGTTTCTATACCGAACTTTGAACTTCGAAAATCTTTAAAGCATCCTTTAAATTCGATGCTGTATATTACAGACATGGGTTTTTACCCACACGCTATTGAGCATTACAGAAAGCGAAAAGAAGGTTGCAAACAACACATTATTATTTATTGTGTAGAAGGAAGTGGATGGATATCTGTAAATGGAAAAAGGTTTGGTGTAAATAAAAATCAGTATTTTATTATCCCTAAAAATTTACCACACAGCTACGGAAGTAACAAACAAAATCCATGGAGTATTTATTGGATTCATTTTTTAGGAGAACTATCGCATGACTATTCCCAAATAACCAAAAATCCAGAAACGATATCGCCCTCAAATATTGACCGAATTGACAATAGAATTGAACTATTTGAAGAGATGTTTCAAAATCTTGAAATGGGTTTTACGCCAGATAACATCCAATATGCAAATGTTTGTCTCATGCACTTTTTGGCTTCTTTTAAATTTTTAGAACAATATAGACAACTCAAAAAACGTGATGAATCGGATGTTATTTTACAGTCCATTCAATACATGAAAAAAAGAATGGAAAACCCCCTAACTTTATTAGATTTAGCTCAAGGTTCAAATTTATCAATCTCACAGTATTCTTTACTATTTAAGAAAAAAACAGGGCAATCGCCTCTAGATTATTTAATTCGATTACGCATTCAAAAAGCATGTCAATTATTGGATAATACACCATTAAAAATCAAACACATTGGCTGTAACGTTGGGTATAACGACCCGTATTACTTTTCTAGAATTTTCACTAAAACCATAGGCGTATCTCCTAGAGATTATAGAAAGTCACCAAAAGGTTAACCAAAAGTTGCCAGACTACACCACCAATCTTTCTATAAACCGAAAACTTGCCTTTTAAATTCGAGAGGAATGATTTACATAAATTTCCATTACTTCTCTTTAAAAAATTACTTATAAAAAGAGATTATGCCAAATTTTCAAAGATTAATAGCTGTAAAAAATGACATCATTGCATTTTATTTTATTTTCAATTAGCTAATTTTTTGCACTCCAATGAATCAGAACAAATCATTCCGACAAAACAACTACAATCACTTATTTTGTTCTAAATTTTACAATTTTATTAGTTAAATCTTTGACTATTCTCGGATTTTTAGCCGCAATATTCTCTTGCTCAAAAGGATCCGAGCTAATATTAAATAATTGTACTTTTTCTTCTGGCTTTCGAACTGGGTCTGGTATTATAATTTTATATGGCGGAAAAATAGCCATATTATAATACAGACTGTTTTCTATGGTATCAAAATCATGAGCATAAACCTCTCCAAAAAAACCTTTTCTTTTATTTAACTTTCCAGTATCTAAAACGCTTATTCCTGGTAAGTTCTCAGGTTGCTCTATATTCAAGATATCTAGAACTGTGGGAATCATATCGATACTACTTACAAAGGTTTCATTGTCAATTTTAGGTGTTATTTTACCTTTCCACTTATACATAATGGGTGTGCGTATTCCTAAATCATATGGGGCTCTTTTTGATGTTTTTACGTAGGTATCTTTATTCGGTTCTTGAACCCAACCATTATCGCACACATACACAAATAAGGTATTCTCTGTAAGTCCCTTTTCCTCAAATAAATCGAATAACTGTCCGCAGGTTTGATCAAACCACTCGCACATCGCCCAATATTTGGCTAAGTGCTCTGATGTTGTTTTTTTCATATATTTCTTTAACAATTCTTGAGGTGGTGTATGGGGTTGATGTGGTAAAAATGGCGCGTACCACAAAAAGAATGGTTTTTTTCTCTCAAAGCTAAATCAACATAACTATTAATAGTATCAAGTCCTTTTCGACCAATTTCAAGACCGAAATCACCGTGACGTCCACCACGTTTTGGGTCGCCGTGGGTCATGCCATAATCAAATCCTCCAATTTTGTGGTTACCATGCCACCATTTCCCCGTTTGAAACGACAGATAACCTTTTTGCTTTAACATATCTGGCAAGGTTACTTGCTTTTCAAACTGTGTTATTATTGGTTTGTAAGCTTCAGCTCTATTTTTACCATTTTCTTTTGATTCTTTATCTCGATTGTAAACTGCATCATTTCCTAAAATCCCGTGGTCTTTTGGATATAAACCCGTAATTATTGTAGCTAAAGAAGGTGAACATAGGGGTGTTGGCACATACCCATGCTTAAACGTTAAACTTTCTGATGCAAATTTATCTAATCTTGGGGTTTCAATATTTTTATCACCCATAAAACCATAGTCAGTCCACGCCTGATCATCGGATAAAATGAATACAATGTTTGGTAATGATTGCTTTATTTCCTCTTTTTTTGGAGGTTTAACTTCATTTTTAGTTGTAAATGCAACTAAAAAGGTTGCAGTGATTATTAATAGGTTGATTTTTTTCATTTATAAGTATTATTTAGTATAAACTCTAAAATTCTTATATATAGAGGAACGTGTGTACATTTGCCTTAAACCGATTCTTCCTTCGTTAACTGGAGCTACCTTAGACAAATCCCAGGTAAATAATTCATCCCCATCGGCACTTTCAATCTTAAAAAACAACATTTTACCCGATTTAATAGCGGTAATGTGATACTTTTGACCTGTTTTGATAAAACCTTTATTATCGTAAGAGGGCACAATTTCAGTTAAATTGAACGCTTTATTTTGCATTTTGGGATACCTGCGTGCTCTTGTATAATAAAAACCATCGCCATTATTTCCAAAAGCAGCATAACTAATGTGCAAAAGATTCATGTTTTCAAAATACTTTCTCATAGCCGGAACTTCTCTGAATTTGCTCCATTTCATTATATCTTTATCAAACCCAACTTCACCAATGCCCGTAGCCTGAATATACAGAAGATTAACATACTTAATTGCCGTGTCGGTTCGTATAAAATCGAACTCAATTTTAATATCGCCAGCAAACGATTCTTTTGTCCACAAAACAGCATGGTGGGCATCATTTTCAGCTTCTGGTCCAGCCGAAAAATGCATACCTTCTTTTGTATTTTTAACAGTAGCAATTAAACCATCTAAAGTCCAGTTTTTAGTCCAATCGTCAGTACATTTGTCATTGAAAACTAAATTCCAATCTTTGGATTTGCTGATTGACTTAAACTCGGCTGATTTTTGCTGTGCATCACAACTTAACATAAATAGTGTTACTATTAAAAAGCTACATACTTTTTTTAATTTCATGAAAAGACACTTTAGTTAACTATCAAAAAATTATTGTAATTTCAAAACCTCAGCTTCCGTTTTTAAGCGTTTAACTGGGCCTTTATCCCCTAATAAAAAAATTCTTGAATAATCTGTACCCTTAATTTTTTGAGTGGCTACCATTTTAGCATCTGGATGTGCATTCCTGATAAAATTAGCCAAGGTAAAAGTTCCACCTTCTTCGTTAATTAGCACTTGCTTTTTAGCAAACTCGTTTAAATTTTCAGTACTGTTCCACCAAGCTACTTCACCAGATTTTCCTTGGTCATAGCCAACTAAAAATTGAATGCCTTTTGAAGAAGTTGCTTTTATTTCTCCTCTGGCTGAACTTGGTAAGTTCGTAGCCCCACCAGTCCATTCTTTACCTGTATAAATATAATTCATGAGTTGTTTTGGACCGCCATTGGTACTACCATCATCCTCCCCTTGATAAAAAGTGAGGTGTGGCACCCCTGATTTGTTTAATGCAACTGTTCCATTATGTACCCATTTATCGCCTGTATTTATTTCCAGAGTCATCTCATCAGCGTACTCTTTGGTTACTGGCAATTTTAATTCTTTTCCTTTTATATTGTACCATTTGTTATTATCCGTATCGAAGGTCATGTAATAACAATTGTTTCGTTCTCCATAATGAGGTGTCAAATTTTTACATACGTGATAATTATAAGACACAATAATATCATTCCCCTTTCCATGCTCAAAACTTGGATACCAAGAATCAAATACATCTGAACAATCTGCAGTAGGCTTGGCTTGTTTTGCCTTTAAGAAGGAAACTTTGGGTGAAAAGGTTTTACAATTATCCTTAGATATTTGATAAACCCAGTCGCTTCGATGCGCTCCGTGACGATAGAATAAATAAATATCGCCATTGTCTAATTTTAAAAATTGACTGTAGGTACCAAAAGGAGTCAGATTATCTACCTCAACCCAACTGGATATATCCATAGGTTTTTTAGAAACTACGTGAATTTGTTTTCCACCATTATAATTTCCAAGTGAATTCTCACCTAACTCTTTTGTTCCCCCATGACCTCCAAAAACAATATGAATATAGCCTTCACCATCTACCACCAAAGAAGGTTTACCATGATTGTCAATTTTCTTACTTCCTGTTTTCCCTAATAAACTGGTACCTGCTTTATATGGCCCTATCCACTGTTTTTTTTTGTGATTGTAAGCTACCACATAAGGATCTTCTTTTTCTCCCTGATAAGCTATATATGTTACCCCTTTGTAATATTCTCCGTTATTTCCAGTAATGGGATTTCCAAAAGCATTATTGGAAAAGTAATTTACCTTTTGTGCTTTGCATGAAAATGAAAACAACACCATAAAGGCTAGCGTAATTGAAATAATATTTTTCATTGTATTTTTAATAAATTTACGAACAATTATTGTATGATAATTTTTTTCTGCACAATGCTTTCGCCTGAAATTTTTACAATGTATATGCCCGGTATCAAATCACCCCCTTTTTTCAAAGCAATTTTGTTTAGATCAGTGTATGTTTCCCAAACCTTTTGTCCTTGCATATTAAAAATAGAAATATGCTTATCACCTGCTATTTTCATTTCGATATGAACTATTGAACGACTAGGGTTTGGATAAACATTTAAAACACTTTCTGCTTTATTTGAGGCCACACTGAGGGTTAAATATATTTGTGATTTTGGAGGCCATTGCAACTTTTCCACAGATGTTAAATTATCAGAAGTATTCTCATTTAATGGAAGTAAATCTTCTCTAAAAATAGTAATGGCTTTACCAAAAAGTGGTCGCCAAAGTGTATTGATGGCGTTTACCGGGCCACCATTTGAGATGTTCGGTAAGGTCCAACTTTCAGGATCTAATACATAAGGTTTTAAAAAGCTATAGGCTTTTTTAATGCTTCGACCATCACTGGTGCTGTAATTCCATATATCAACATCTACTTGTTGTGCCATATAAGCAAACCAAGTCATAGCCCATAAATTCATGGCTGAGTAATTCACCGTTTTTGTTCTCTTCAGCTCCTCCGTTTGTTTACCTTCTGTATCAATTTGGCTTGCAATGCGTCTGGTTTTAAACTCATTGGCCAAATCTTTAGCTTTTTGTAGGTTTCCCTCATAAAGGAACAAGCCCATTAACTGATAGTCGCACCAAGTACCATGGTTATTTCCCGAAGCTCGTTCTGCTATACCCTTTTCGCTGGTTTGCAGCCATACCGACCACTCACCTATCCATTTATTAACCCCTACTTTAGTTTTCTCAGTAAGTATGCCTTTGTTTTCAAATATCTGCATGGCTGTTATTACCGATTGAATTTTTACAAAATTAAGAACCGCTACACGATCACCATCATTTGTACCCGGACGAGCCGATCCATAATTGACATTTGGGTTCATTTTTGTTGCTTCATCTACAAACCATATATCCATATACTCCATTGCTTTAAAGGCATATTTTGGATTATCGGAAAAATAGTAGGCAAATATTAGTTGTTCCAGTTCTTTCTCAAAATCTTCGAACCGAACACGATCTGTATCATATCCCATGCTTACTGGATTTACCTCCCCGTCTTTATATATCCAAGGTAAACCATCAGGCTTATTCGGGTCAGGCCAAAAATAAGGCCCTATACTATAATAATCATGAATGTCGCCACTTGCAGGTAAGAGTGTTTTGTTGGTAACTGGATTAGCATCCTTATCCATATTTTTTTCCGCATCGCTAATTAATGAATTGTAGGCCTCAACAAAAAATGGGTTTCCTTTTCCAATCTCATCCTTAACAGCATCCAGCAATTTTTCATCAAAATGAATGAGTTTCTTTGGTTCGACCAACTCCTGAGGCACTGGAATAAAATTAGCCACCACATTCATATCTGCATTTACTACTACTGTGGTTGGGTTAAGGAATCCCTTTACATCGCCACTCCATTCTTTAAAAATGTATCCTTCCCTTGGAGTAGCTGTTAGCACCACTTCACTTCCGAAACTATGGCTTTCAGCTAGCGGATTTTCACTAACATCACCTTCCCCTAACACACTTGTATTTAGCTTGTATTTATCTGCATTGATATCAATGGCCTTTACAGAAAAATCATCTACACACATTGAATTTGAATTGGCTGAGGTAGTAGTTGAAGGCGTGTTTAGAGCAAATCCAAAATGGCTCATCTCAATATTAGTATAAGTAGCATCTACAACTGAACCTATCAATTTTAAACCATTAGCGTTATTAATATCTCCTTTTGTAACCTGTGAATACTCATCTCTGAAATACAGGCTCCACTCATTGTTGCTTGGCGAGTAAGTAACCTTTACGGTTATCCAGGTTTTAAATTCACTAAAAACGTCTTCTTCTTTATTACCAATTAACACGGTAGAGTTTGAAAGTCCACCATTAAAACGAGATAATGAGGCACAATACATTTGCCCAGTAGGTTTAAAAAAAGTGACTGCATACCCCTTTGCATTTGAACCTTGCTGTGACCCCCAGGTTGGACCATTGGCAGCCAATACCACAGCCAAACCAGTTTGAACTCCATTAAAACCAGTAGCCCCTCCAGAACTGTTACGGTATTGTTTCATGGTAAACGTCCACTCTAAATCTTTGGTATTTGCATTTAAAGTAGGGGTAAATGGTGCGTTATAAACCGACAATGGAGCAGAAACCTCTACGCGATTCCCGGTTTGTATATCCTTATGCTCCATGGATAGTAACTTAATTACTCCATCTTGAGGTATGTTATCCTCGATAATCACTGTTCCACCTTTGTCATTTGCTGGTATTACAGTAGTCCAAACAGTGTAATTTGCCGTCGGTAGCCCACTTGATAGTATAGGGTTTACGGGTGTTTGATTAAAATTATCGTAAAATAATGATGTTTGCCCAATGGCATTACCAGCTGCAAAAAAAACCATTATAAAAAATAAATGGTGGATTGATTTTAAGATTTTTTTCATTTTTTTCGTTTTTTTAATTTTATAAGTTTTATAAGTTTATTGAATAATGCCTCATTATTAAAACTATTTTTTTCGGCTTCATTTTTAACTACATCATTTTTGTTTTTAATGTTCAATTTTAAAAAATTGATAATTTCATCTATTTTAAGTTGTAAAACTTTATCTCAAAAGTTCCACTTTGAAAATTGTCTAAAATCAATTGACCCTCATGTATTTCTGGGCTGACTTTCTTACCGTTTAGCATTACATTTGGATTCTTTTTACCAAATATTGGGATAATAACCTTAGCAGTTGTATTGGATGGAATAGTAATATTATACACAAAATCACTACCAACAAACTTCCATTCCGATGAAATTTTTCCGTAAGGTGAATTATATTCCCCTTTAGCTTCAGATAGTAATTGATTGGGGACTGGAGCAAACAATATTTTCTTATACCCAGGTGCTAAAGGCGCAATACCGGCAATGCGCTCGTACATCCATTGACCAATAGCTCCATAAGCATAATGATTGAATGATATAGCTCTATCAGCAAAACCTTTATCATGGGTATAACCATCCCACCTTTCCCACATGGTTGTAGCTCCTTGATTTATGGAATAAAACCATGAAGGATAGGTTTCTTTAAATAAAATATCGTAAAGAAGATTCGTATTCCCTGTTTTATCCAAAACATTAGCCAACAAAGGTGTTCCAATAAAACCTGTGCGCAAATGAGTATCGGCCTCTTGAATAAGCTCAACCAAATGAATTATAGCTTTATCCGCTGTTTCCTTTGGAAGTATATCAAAACCAAGTGCTAACAAGTAACCCGTTTGTGTAGGCGTATATGGTGATTTTATTTTTCCATTTTCATCAAAAAACTCCTTTTCAAAAGCCAATGAAATGGAATCGAGAAGTTGCTGAAAATGTGCTTTATCCTTTTCTAAACCTAAAACTTCAGCAGTTTTCATGGTTAATTTGACTGAATAAGCATAAAAAGCCGTAGAAATAAGTGTATTAGGTGTATCTCCTCTTCGGTCATCTTTTTGTTGAGAAAAAGGCTGCAGCCAATCGCCAACAGTTGACATATGACTAATGTAATTTGTTGCTTCGGATGCATGATAATCGCACCAACGTTTCATCATGTCGTAATTATCTTCTAAAACCCCCTTATCACCTGTTCTAAAATACAATTCCCATGGAATGATTGTACATGCATCTGACCATCCTGCCTGAGCAAAATTCCCCGTAAAATTTGGAACTACTACTGGAATACCTCCATTGCTAAACTGTTCTTCTCTCATACTAGTAAGCCAAGCAGCCCAAAAAGCGTGAGCATCGGCCAAATACATCGACGTTGGAATAAAAACCTGAGCATCACCTGTCCAACCCAATCGCTCACTGCGTTGCGGACAATCCAAAGGCACGTCAAAAAAATTTCCTCGTAAGCCCCATTGGATATTACTATGCAATTGATTTAATTTGGTATGTGATGAATGGAAATTGCCAGACATATCAAAATCAGAATGCTGAACCATTCCTGTAACCCAATTTAATTGTGGTTGATGTTCTTTACTATACCCACTCACTTCAACATAACGAAAGCCATGAAACGTGAATTTTGGTTGCCAAGAAATGCTTCCATTTTCTTTTGCGATGTAATAATCTATTGAAGGTGCAGAACCAAGATTACCAGTAAATAGTTCTCCATTGCTTGATAGCATCTCGCCATGTCTTAGTTTGATGGAATCACCTTTTTTAACAGGAATGTTAAGTTGAACGACGCCTACCATATTTTGACCCAAATCAAACAACACACGATTATCTTCTTGAATAGTTATTTTAACAGCTTGCAATTTCATTTTACTTTTAACTGTTGCATGTCTTTTTGGAAACAATTTGGTTTTAGTATCCATTTTTTCAACGGATACTTTTTGCCAAAAACCATCATCATAGTTTATACTATCCCATCCATTCATTTCATAATTAGCATTGTACACTTCTCCATCATACAAACCTGCTGTGCGAATTGGTCCATTATTATAAGCTTTCCATGTTCCGTCTGTCGCTATGGTTTTTAAGTTCCCTTTTATATCTTCTATTTCTAATTGGCAAATAATCTGGGGTGGTGACACTACAGTATCCCATCGTCTTTGTGGACCAAAACGACCTGAATACCAACCTTCCGACAAAATCAACCCTATAGTGTTTTTGTTTTTTTGTAAAGCATCTGTAACGTCATAAGTAAGGGTTTCAATACGCTTGTGATAGGGAGTCCAACCGGGTGTCAATACATCATTCCCTATTTTTTTTCCATTAATACTAGCTTCAAAAACCCCTTTTGCTGTAATGTATAAGCGGGCTTTTTTTATTTTAGAATTTAGTTTGAACTGTTTTCTTAAATATTGTGGCTTGAATAATGGTGTACCATAATTGGTTGTGTTCCATTGGTCTGGGTCTGGAATTTTTATCCATTGTGCTTTCCAATCTGAATTAGATAGCAAACCCATTTCAACACTTGCTATCTCGCTCCAATTTGATGAATGACCTTCTTGGTTCCAATACCTTAGCTGCCAATATATTTTTTGTCTTGATTTAAGTTCGTTACCTCCAAAAGAAACATTCACTGATTGATTTGAAATCACCTTACCTGATGACCACACATCTGGTGATTTCATTAATAATTCAGGTCTAGAAGCCACAACTATTTCATAAGCAGTTTGATTTTTTATGTTACTTGCTTGTGGTAGCTGCCACGAAAAAGTGGGCTTGCTATCATAAAAACCAATAGGATTAAGAAAGCCTTCAGAAACAGAAAGACCAATTGGTGCCGGCAGACTTTCTTTGGCCTGAACGACACCAATAATGCATATTAATTTTATTACAATAATGAATAAAGTACGATTCAACATGATGATACAGTAACATTTTTATATTAAATTTTAATAATTTAAATAACACTTACTATTTACTTTAATCCTTCCCTATTATTAGTTTAATTAAAAGAAAATATTGTTTATAATGAAAAACTCAAAACAAGCAAAATTGAATCAATATTCATTTTTGAAATCCTCTTTTAATTAATTAGAGTTATTTAACTTTTATTCGCTAAACTTAAAACAAACTTACATGTGTTCTATCCTGTACTATCTTGGTTATTAGCCAAAACATTGTCAACTAATTTAACTATGGATAATATTTTAGCTGCTAATCGCTTAATTGAAGTATTTAAAAAAAATTATTTTCCTAAACAAACACTAACAAATCTTAACCACTTTTAGGTTTAATAGCTTGCCTAGCTTTTCAATTTTATTAGCAATATGCCCAACACCAATAGCACAATGATGTGCTGGCCCTTGTTTAGACCATTCATTCATAAATGCTCTAGCGCCTATTGAAAAGCGATAACGACTGTTTGTATTTCCTATTTGTAAAGTTGGTCCTTCAACCGACGCTCCTTCAGCAACCAATAAAAATACCTCATCTCTACCTTCAACAACAGACAATAAGGTTACAGGTCCGTGTTTTACAGTCATTTGAATAGATAACCCTTTACCTGGTTTTCCGTGATATACTGGAAGCGGTACTAACTGAACTTTTCCTTCAGCAATGGCGAAATGAGCTGGTCCATCATGACCCAACATGACGATATCATCGTTAAAATCCATGGCGTAAAATTCAGAGAAAGAACCACCAACACCAAAAGCATCCATAATTTTCATGGCTTGTGCATTTTTCACTTCATATTCACCAGCAACGGGCACATTTTTTCCGGTAAGCAACGTATTTCCTGCAATTACTGAAGTTACAATATTTTCATACTCATTACCCGATTCACCTTCATAATAATAAGCTAAAGAACCAAGGTTATGAGCTTCTACCAATTTATCAAGCGCTACAGATGTTTTTGCTGCGCGAATCAATTCTGCTTCCTCACATTCAGCAACAACTTCAAATGTGTTGTAAAATTCTTGAATTTTCTCTTTTATCTCTATTTCAGTAACTTCATCTCTGTATTTTTTTACTTCGCACATTTCAACAACTTCTATGTGTGTACCAAATGCAGCCGATTGTTTTGTTAAATCGGAATACACATCTAACATTCCGCAGTAATAATGTCCTAAAACGCCCAATCTATTGTTATTCATTACTGAAGCTACATGAGCTGCATCAATCCAATCTTGAATATCATCCCAAACAGCCTGTTCACCTAAATACCCTGTTACAAATTCGTAATCCAAACCTGAACGATTAAAAACATTTGCAATTTCAGGAGCCGAACAAGCCTGACAATGCGCCAACCACTCACCTGTCATTAATCCACGGTCGCCCATTTTATTGAAATTTTCATAATCAATAGCGGCAACTGGTTGAATATTTAGTATAACAATAGGGCATTTTAGTTTTTGAACCACAGGCAACACTGTAGACGACAAAGCATACGTTGAAACATATAAAAACACAATATCAACATCATTTTTCTTTAAATTATCAGCTGCTTCTCTTGCTTTTACAGGCGAATCAATCAAACCTACATTTACTACCTCCGCACCAAATTCGTTCATTTTATCAGCTATCTGATTTTGATACCCTTCTAAACGTTGTAATAATCCCTCAAACTGAGGCCAATAAGTATCTAAACCGATACCAAATAATCCTACTTTCATTTTTATAACTTTTTCTTAATATATTCTTTACTCTATTATTAATACTTTAAAAATTTTACAGGCCCTTCCATACCCGTTGGAACTAAATTTTTATATCTTTTTGTCCACTCATGTACCATTTCATTGTTTTTAAGCGATTTTGCATAATTAGCTAGCACTGTGGTATAATGAATTTCTATTTCATTATCTCCTTTTATAAGATAATCTGCAATCGCGTAAACTGCTTTTCCATACCAACGTTTCCCTACTTTTTGTCCGTTTATGTACAATTCTGTTACCCCTTCGTTTACATTTCCTAAATCCAAATGTGTAAAATCTTCTGAATTATTTATGGTTGTTTTATAAATTATTTCTCCTCCAAAAGTGTATTGAGTACTGTCAATTGATTTACTGAAATCTCCAAGAGTTGACATATTCCAAGTAAAGGTTTTTCCATCTTTTCGTTTTCCAATGACTTTCCAATTAACATCCAACGTTTTTGATTTCTTTATTTCAGTATCAATATTCAATGCTTTAACTTTTGGTTTTTCATTTTCAAAAACTAATAAAAGTGATTGTAATGGATTTAAAGTAATACTTAGCTTATTTGAATTTGACACAAAATAATAGGGTTTTTTCTCACCAGTTTCCGGATTCCAGATGTATGGATATTTCCCAGTAACCGGAAATTTAGCGTGAAAAGCTATTGTTTCAAAGCGGTTCACATTGGTGAAGAAATAGATATCTTTATCATTAGTATACTGATGTATTTGATAGACATTTTTAGTTGGATTACTTATAGCTACATCAGCTTCTAATTGAGCTGTTTTCAAAATACTTTCCGTCCAACTAATCAATTCATCAATTGATTCTGGTTGTTTCGTCTGAATGAATGAATTAGGGTAACTTACTAATAAATTGGTCATTATATCTTTAACCAACGCATCATTCTTTTCAAATTCTGAATAATGCAAAGACTTTATTGGTAATTGGTCAATAACAACAACTTTTCCGCCAGACTCAACAAATGTTTTAATATTTGCTGCCGCCTTAGAACTTAAAGATTTTAAACTAGCTAGGACTAACAACTTGTAAGTCATGTTACCATATTTAATTTTTCCATCTTTAGTAGTCGCCCTTTCAAGAATGCCAATATTAATATATTCAGCGGAATATCCTAATTGACTTATAGGCTCCCACAATCTATACAAATACTCTGGTTCCATATGAAAAGGTTCTCTAATCAAACCTTTATCACCCCAGATGTCTGCGGTTGGACCTACGATTGCAATAGACTTATCAGCTTGAGAGTTTTGAAATACATAGGACAATCTGGAGTTATAATCTACCCAATGTTGCAAATGTTTCCACCATGTATTTTGCTCACTAAAATAAGTTCCAAAGCGAATCCAGCCAGGAAATTCTACTTCTGGCGGCGAATAATTATAGCCATGTAGCACCGAATGATTAATTCCTGTAATAAAATTCATATCATCGTGTTGCTTTATTTCTTCAAGGGTAGCTTTAAATACACCTTGTAAATTGGTCATGGTTTCGCAACTTGTAATTTTCTTTCCTGACAAATGTGCACCTGCAGATGCATACATATTCCAAGTCATGTATCCATGAGATTGCTTCCAATCCCAAACAGAATCTTTCATTTCAACGGTATAAATCCAATTGTTACTTTCGGGTATATCGGGAATCATATAACCATCTAACATGCCCATCAAAAAAGGAGTTCCATAAGCCTGATAACGACATAGTATATTGTTTTCTTCACAAAAATCTTTGTAGGTCTGGGTGAAATTTTTTAGAAACACTTCAACTAAAAGCTTATTATAATCGTAACGCACGCGTTTTAATTGGTCTATAAATTCAGTAGTGAATTTTTCAGAATACTTATTTTTTGAATAATCAAGGTTAGCTTCATAAAAAATAAACGGCTTCCAATTATCTAACTTATAACCATAAGCGTTGTAAAACAAATCATCAAAACCATCTGTCCAATTAGCGCCAGAGACCTCTATACTATCACAAAACAAAGCCCGTATTAAATCGCTTAAAGGATAACCCGATCGCTCAGATATTTTCTTTAATCTATTTAAATAAGCCAAGGTCATTTCTTTCTTGTAATGATCCATTACAGGGCCTGCTCCACCCGGAGCCCCAAGGGTTACATCTCTAAAATTTTGCTGTACAATACCGAACGACAATAAATAATTACCTTTCCCTTTTATTTGATAATTAATTTTACCATTGGTAGCTACATATTTTTCAAGGTCTATGACTTGACTTACATCTTCGCAGTGTTCTGGTATTAATTTAAGGTATGATAATTTATAGGTAGTCCGTTTGCTTATGTGTGCTTGAGATCTACTTTTATCATACTTATTTTTGTAAATAGCTATTAAAGATGCTTCGTCTATTTCTATAACTGATTCGCCTTTATAAGAAATATAATCTGAAACCATCCGTTGGCAAGTTTCATCATCCTTAAGGACTTCACCTCCAAATGGCCAACCTGTTCCTGCTATCACATCGGAAATCATACCTAAATCTTTCGTTTTTTTACAGGCATAGACTACCATATCAATCCACTCATCACTCATCCAAACTAGAGATTCATCTTCATTTTCTGGCGCAACTGGCATTGCAATTGGATTAATTTCCACACCACCAAAACCAACACTTTTTAGCGACTCCAATTCTCTATCTAATTCTTGAGTTTTTATTTTGTTACCATTCCACCACCAGCGCACAAAAGGACGCGCTTCGGCTGGTGGTTTTTGAAATCTTGTAAATAAATCTTGGGACGCTTCTACTTTATTTTGAGCACTGCAAGAACTTAAATTAACTAGGCAAAGTAGCATTAGCATAGAACTGATTCTTATGCCTTTATTTGATAAAATCACCTTATTTTTCATGCTCTTGTATTTTCAATAATTTATCATACTAATTATAACCTAAAAAGGTTATTTCGAATTGCAAATTTTAATCTCTGAAATTGATACTGCTTTTTTAGCTTCAACAATAAAAATTCTACATTTTGAAGCAGTAACTGACTCGAAGCTATGCTCTTTATTAGCTCCACAATTTGTTTCACTTACAATATCTTTCCACGATCCATTTTCCCAATATTGAATTTTATATGCTGAAATATTATTTTCAACTTCATCAATAACCACTTTATTAAAAGTTTGTGGCTTTACCCATTCCACCTCTAAATATTGATTATTTAAGTCGTTAGCCAACCAACGCGTTTCAATATTTTCATCATTTGCTTTAAAGGCTTCAAAACCCGGTAACTTTTCAGTTTCAATAAACATAGACGATGCATTCATTCTTCCTAAAGTTGCTAAATTTTTTGAAGTTCCTAACGGTTCTGGATAGGTTACTTTTGGAAGTTCATTCACTTTAAAATCGTAAACCCCAGATACTACATTATATATTACGTAATTTCCAACAGCATCACTTTTTTCAGTACCTACAAAATTGACTCCTTCTGAATTTTCTGCTAAAACATCACCTTCTTTAACATTTTCTTTATCAACAGCAGGCAAATACACTTTAGCAGTTGTATTTACAGGAACTTCAATATGAAAAATTGCAGCGTTATCTTCCTTAGTCCAGTTTACTACCACATTTCCATACATGCTTTCGTATTCAGTATTTGCATAGGTTAAATCGCCCACTAATGCTGGTTTTATAATCATATGTTGCATTCCTAAACTTTCAGGGTTTGATCTAATACCGCCAAAACCTTTGATAAAATAACCACCAATACCAGTGTAACACGTATGAATTTGACTGTTTCCAACAGCAGACCAACGCTCTGGCCATACTGTTTTTCCTTGCTCAATAAAATAACCATAACTTGGATGATGCTTGTCTTGCAACAGTTCGTAAATTAAATCCATACGTTCACCCGATTCAATAAAATAACGTGTATACAATGCTTGACCAGAGCTACCTGTATCGTAATAAGGAAATTTATACAACACATTATCTACCAAATTATCATATACTTTTTGCTTTTCAGAATCTGGGGTAACACCCGATAACAAAGCAAAAGCTTGATTGACTTGTTGACCATTGCCATATTGTCCTGTTTCAGTATTGTAAGTCATTTTATGAGTAGCCTCTCGCTGTACTTTTAGACGATTTGCATAGGTTTTGGCATCTTCAGTTTTTCCTAATTCTAAAGCCATTTTTTCAGCATTATCAAGCATTACTGCATAAATACAATTGTTAAAATGAATGGCTTCAGGCGAGTTACTACTGGTCCAAAAATTTCCGCGAGGTGTACACCAATCGCCTAAACCAGGGAAAGTTCTCGACTCTTGTTTCCCTGTAATTAATGCACCACCTGTTTTATAATTAGAATTTTCAAACATCCAAGTCATCCATTTTTGCATGGACTCATAATTGTCTTCCAACACTTTTTTGTCGCCCAACATACTGTAAGTTTCCCAAACCGTTAACGGATTGTTAGCTTTCCACATTAAAAAAGGACGGTCGTTTTCATTTACAATACCACGTATTTGACCATCAGGCAATTGTGCATCTCGTGTAAATTGTAAATATTGATCCATATAGGCTCCACTTTCAAAATTTGGAAGTGCATCACCATACATAGCAGCTACAGTAACTTCACCCCAACCGCGTCTTTCACGATGTGGGCAATCGACCAAAATACCATCCATGGTATTTGCGATATAGGTGTCTAAATTTATTTGATAAATTTTGTTAAGCAGTTCACTTGAAGAATTGAACTTACTGATAAGTTTACGATTACTTGTTATAACATAACCTTTAACATCGGCCAAATTAGGCTGATAATTAAGTCCATAAACAGTAATCCAACGCCCACCAGCAACGTTAAATCGGTTTGCAAAAGTACCTTTACCCGATTTTCCAAAAATGTATTTGCTTTTTTGCTTCCAATTAGAACGCACATCTTCTACATCGCTAATTTCAAACAAAATAGAATCTCCTTCTTTACCTTGAAACAAGTCCATTTCAAAAAAACCTGTATAATTTTCACCCATATCTACTCGATACGTACCATCTTCATTTTTGGTGATAGCAATAGGCTTTATATTTTTGAATTTAACCTGAGGCTCAACCATTTGAGCACTTAATTGTGCGGTAATACTGCTAAATTTTCTATTTTGAAATTTATCTTTTCCTATTAATTTATCCTCTTTAACTATAACAGCGTCGTTTATTTCTTTTAGTTTCGCATTTAATTCTTCAGCATTATAAATACTTGCATAAGCCCAATCAGTGTCATTATAAGGAACGGTATTCCAATCATCTTCCTTTAATCTGTCATCTATAGTTTCACCACCAAAATCTAAAATATCCCAATCGCCATAATAAGCGCTATGGCTTTTTTTACATTTCCAAGTTTCATCAGTTCCTAAAACCATTTCACCGTTATTAGTTAAAATATTGGCTTGTGCTTTAAACACAAACGGTGGATTTCGATACTCGGTAATGCGATCCCATCTTGCCCAACCTGCTGCATGCCAAATGGCAATTACATTGTCGCCTTCATTTAAAAATTGAGTAATATCATAAGTTAAATAAGGAATTCGTTTTTTCATATAAGATGAAACAGGATTCATCACATTATCTGTTACCTTATTGCCATTTACGTACAATTCGTGATAACCAAAAGAACCTACATATACAAAAGCTGATATAGCTTTTGCGTCTAGCTTAAAAGTTTTTCTGTACCAGTTATGATCTGTTTTTTGTTGATCGCTTTTATAAATCCAATCTCCTTTCCAATCTTCTGGTTGTAAAAGTCCCATTGAGAATTTTCCAGTTTCACTCCAATTTGAAGCATTTCCTGAAACATCCCAAACCTTAACTTTCCAATAATATTGTTGACCAGATTTTAAGGCTTCCCCCTGATATACATTATTTACTGATGTTGAACTTTCTGTTTTTCCAGAATCCCAAATATCACCTTTATTACTTTCTAAATTTTGAATACTACTAGCTACCAAAATTTGATAAGCCGTTTGTTTTTGTCCGCGTGCTTTTTGAGCATCAACAATTTTCCAGTTAAAACGAGGAGTTGTATTGTCAATTCCTAAAGGATTGGAACGATATTCACATTTAATATCTGTTGTTAAAACTTTAGATGCAGGTTTACAACTTGTAATTAAAATTGCAGTTATTACAAGCAATAGTTTAAATAATTTATACATTTTGAGAGCGTTTGGTAGGTTTTTCATTTTTAAATTTAAAAGCATTTTTTGATTTCATTTATGTAAAACACTTATTTTTGTAAATATTTTTTAATTTTATTAAAATCCAAATTCTAACATCCGAAATAACATACTATAATTTAATGTTTTAGCTATTTATTTCATTCAGAATTGAGGCTAAAATTCGGCAATTAAATTTATATACCCAATTAACAATTTGACATTTAACTTGCACAAAATGATATGAAAAACATCTACCGAAAATACCTCATGGTTTTTGAACAAGATAAAAATAGGGATTTTTATGTGAATAGCCTTGAAAGGACTGTTATTGAAAAAAAAATACGCCATATCCTTCGATAGACCATCCGAATAATTATGTTTTTAGTTGGGATAAGGCTTTGAATCGGAATACTATTTTAACAGGCTTTTTAAACAAAAAACAGGTTTAACTCCAGGACAATTCAGAAATCACACTAAGATTTAAATACGAACTAAAACTTTCTCTAAACCTTTAATACTTCGAACAAACTTATGATTTGTTGGATGTGGGTATAGGAGCTGTCCATCTTGCAATAGGTCCTGCATCTTTATCGGGTACTGTTTGTACTTTTAAAAAAAATGAAAACAGCGCAAAACCAAAAAATTAGAAGAGGTTTAAAAATAATTTTATTAATAGTTGTTTTTTTTATTTATATTTTTTTGTGATCTTATAAAGAATTACTTAAAAAGATATTAAATAAGTGGTCAAAAGACGAATTCTAACTCTGGATAAAAGAATGATATGTTTCATTAAAATCATCTACTGTAAACAATCTCAAACAAAAGGTGGCACTATTTTACTACCAATCTTTATTAAACACCCTATTAGTTTGCTTGTCTTCAACATTAATAAGATAAAGTCCCGAATTAAACTTTTTATCTGTTTTTAATTTCTAAATTATAAATGTTAGTCTTCTTTTGGCAAATTAGCTTAGGTAAATCATTATCAATTTTACTAAATGAGGTTGTCTTTGGATTCAACAAAACTTGTTTTCACTATTTCAAAATTTCGAAAGTAATTGCAACTCGTAAACATAAAACAAATAGCGTGAAAGCATTATTAGCTGTTTTTTTAAGACGCCACTTCCTACTTAGTGCTATTATTTTAATAAATTACTAATTTTTTCAAGGTGTTATTTACTCTTACAAAGTAAAGACCTGTTTCTTTAAATTGATGAATTGGGATTTTGGTTTGATTTGAAAACTCTAAGGCTTCATAAATTTTTACTCCAAGTAAATTGAAAACTTCTATTTTTGATTCATTTGAATTTAGCTTTAAATGAATATCTGTATTAGTAGGATTAGGATACATTTCGAATTGAGAACTATCCTTTAATGTAAATTCAGGATTTGATAGCGTTTGATAGTAGGTATCAAGCTGCGTAAATGCCGTCTTTATTTGAGCTGGAGTACCATACAAAAGAATGCTTTCCTGACGAAATTTTTCGTAAACACCTGGATTAGTAGCTGATAGTATAGACTTATCGATTAGCCCTTTAAATCTTTTTCTAAAACCAATCCAAGACATAGAAGGAGTTCTATAAGGAATATCCAAATAAAAATTCTCTGTTGTTCTATCGTCGCTGTATGCTTCTGATCCATCCGATTCGTTTATACCGACAACATCAAAAGTATTTATAGTTGTATCTGGTAGGTAAAAACCTAAAGCATGGCCACTATTTTCATTATTCGAATCTGCCACAATAAAACGTAATTTGTAATTGGAGATATCGCCATTGAAAGTCCCTTGACGTTGCACGATTTCCCAAGAGTTATCATTTTTTTGAGCATATCTGTATATAGGATTCCATATAGCAACATCGGTTCTTATACTCCAGGAATAACTAACATAATTTAAATTGGTTGTACTACCCGGGTAAATACCCTCTGGAAATTGAGTAGATATATCTGTTGGTAGCTTATCAGGACTCCACTTGCCAACAGCGGTTAAAGCAGGAATATTAAATTGATTCATAGGTGAATTGGGCAAGGTTGAAGACCGCACAAATCGATATTCTAAATAATGGCGAATGGCCGGAATACTTAAATTGGCGGTATTCTTTATATTTTCGTATTCACAATAAAAATCGAAATCACTGTAAACTTCGGCAGCTTGCTGAGTGTAAGTTATTCCATTAATGGTGACAGATAGGTTTTCTTCCTCAATATTATCTTGGTCATTATTATTATCTACAATATTGGGATGATCTGAAACAATATTTTCCCATCGTGTATAGTCAAATTGCCCATCGCCATTATATAAAGCACAGCCTCTTGATGGGACAACAATTTTACCATTGGTTTTTACAACTTCGCAAACGGTACCACCTTCATCACTAAACCCTGCTTGGGTTGGATTATATTGACCTCCACGAGACAAATCGCGAATTGAAGATTGTCCACCTCTTCCATATCTTTGTGCCTGAATACCCATTGTATTTCCTATTCCGGGAATACTTACTTCGGTAATATAACCACCACCATTACTATTTACCCCTAAGGTAAAATTACCCGATTGAATGGTATCTGTTATGGCTCTTCGCTTTGATACATTATCCGCAATTATTTCAAAATTCTGCCCAAAAAAAGATTTACTGTAAAATAATGCAACAATTATTAAAAAAAATCTAACATGTAATTTTCTATTCATATTTTTTATATTTTATTCGGTTTTAAGTCCTACCCAAAGCATCAAAAACATTGATTTGTTCATTTTTAAATGTTTCATTAAAGCTTTTTTATTCTTATAGTGTAGAAACCTGATGACAGACTAAACACATTGGCATTAGCAGCTTTATTGTTTAATATAATTTGTTCTTTTTGATACAATGGTAATTGAATGTCGGCTTGAGAATTGGCAGGCACAGTAACAACCCAAACAACTTCTTTTCCTTCTTTTCTCCAAGAACTTATAATTTTTCCTTGTGGTGATTTATGTGAAACCTCAACCCAATCAACACCCTTTAAAAATGTAGGTCGTAAATAGAAGTGCTTGAATCCTGGATAATCTTCATTTGGTCTAATACCACCTAAACTTTCATGAAAGGATGCCGCAAATCCACTATGCATTGGATGATTAAACGAACTTCTAAAATATCGTTTCTCCTTGTCCCAATTTGCTGGATTCTCGGGCCAAGTTGTTAAATTATGTTCTTCAGTTAAAAAACCTAAACTCGGATAGTTTGTAATACTCCAAAGGTGTTTTGTAACTTCTTCATGCCCATAATCGTTAAGCACTGTGTATAGTGGTCGGTGACCAAAAATACCAGCTGTATAATGTCCGTTCTTATCTTGCATTATCAATTGCGCCAAATTATCAGCCACGGCTTGTTCTTTTCCTTCAGGAACTAAACCAGAATATAACGCAAATGCATTACCTGTTTGAGATCCAAAAGAATTAGTTTCAATATTAAAATAGTTATCATTAAAAGCCTTTTTAACTATGAATGCTTTTTTAGCATACATTGCAGCTAGTTCATCTTTATTTAATACACTTGCCATTTTTTGCATCGCTATTAACGATTGATAATACAATGCTGTTGATGTTAATGCAGGCGGTGTATCCATTTCAGCATTACTACCCGGAGGACACCAATCTCCAAAACCCCCATCAATAATACCCTGATTTTGTACCTTTTCATCTAAATAAGCCATCCAACCTACCATCATATTCCAAGCATTTTGTACAATAACTTTATCTCCATGATAAACATATGAAAACCAAGGAATCATTACCGTAGCAGCACCCCAATCTGGCCTGGCTTGTAAACACAAGCGTTTTCCTACTGAAATATTAGAAGGCGCACGCAAATCATAAGGAAAAGAATCTTTGAAATGTGCTTTTGATACACCTAAAACAGATTGTGTATCTGCTGAAGTTTTTCGCCAAAGACGTTTAAGGTCAAAATTAAAGCTTGCTGCCTCAGCTACAACATAAGCGTCACCCATCCAAGCACAGCGTTCACGATGTGGACAATCACTTAATAGACCTTGAAGATTATCTTCAATGGTCCACATAGAAACATTATAAAATGTATTAATAAGTTCATTAGAACATTTAAAAGTCCCTATCCTCTCTACATCTGAGCGCACCAACCAACCTGTAAATTGAGTGATGTCTGGCTTTTTACTTAGCCCTTCAATTTGTACATATCGAAATCCATGATACGTAAAACGAGGTTCCCAGTTTTCAACACCTTTTCCTTTACATATATACATATCAGTTTGAGTGTTTCCAGTTACGTGAATTCCTGTTGAAGCAGGGTCTATGTTTTGTTTGTTTGGCATTAGATGTTCAGCAAAACGCATTTTAACAACAGTACCTTCTACTTCTTGAACGTTCATAGCTAACCAACCCGTCATATTCTGCCCCATATCAATAATCCAACCTTTTTCAGCAGGAAGCACAGCAATAGGTGTTACTTTGCGAATTTTACGCATAGGTTCTATATCTTGCTCTAACAAATTATCGGTTGGAGCTGTCATTAACTCAGCGCTTTCCCAAGATGAAGCATCAAAAGAAGAACTACACCAGCCTTCTATTTCTTTTCTTGCATCATACGTTTCGCCAAGATATATATTATCAAAAAGAATTGGCCCACTATTCGCCTTCCAACTTTCATCTGTTACAATTTTTTCTGAAGTACCATCTGCATAAATAATCGTTAACACTAATATAGCCCTAGGTTTCCCGTAACTTAACCCTTCAGAAAATGCCATATTCTGCCCAAAAAAACCATTTCCAAGCATTAAACCAATAGCATTGTCTTTATTCGTAATATGTTCTGTTACATCGTGCACCACAAAAAATGCACGTTTATCATATGAAGTTTGTGCTGGATCTAACACGTGATCACCAACTTTTTTACCATTTAAATACAATTCATACAAACCCAATCCGCATACAGCAACTGTTGCTTCTTTTATTTTTTTTGAAAGTGTGAATTTTTTACGTAAAAGTGGTGAAGGATTTACTTTACGCTGAGAAGGTTTTAAGTCTTCTGGCGTAGGTTCCCAGGTATTAATATCAAATGGAGGTCTATTAAAAATTAAATCTCTAACCGCCCATTTTTCCAAACGATTGTCTTTTGTAAATCCAATCCATTTAGCGCGACTCCAGTCGATATCTTTAGAAATCTTAATAGTTCCTTTAGCTTGTTTCGTTTCCAATCTTATCGATTTGGCATTTATAAACAGAAAACACATACCGACTAAAGAACCAGCTAAGATTAAATAGTTTCTATACTTCATGATATTAACTTTCACTTAAAATACACTTCAAATTATACAATCACAGGTTTATCCTTAGCACTATATACAAACAATCTCCATTTTTTAGCTAAAACCTCTTTAAAACTATGATTTTCAACAATTCAACAGAAATTCCATTAGCTATATCTTACCAATTATTTCCCTTCATTGATTATATTCACAATTTTTCATTAAAAATAAAAACTATTATTAACAATTGGTTGAATTATTTATAAATTTTAAGAGTATTTGGTAGGTTTTTCATTTTTAAATTTAAAAGCATTTTTTGATTTAATTTATGTAAAACACTTATTTTTGTAAATATTTATAAATTTTATTGAAATCCAAATTCTAACATCCGAAATAACATACTATAATTTAATGTTTTAGCTATTTATTTCATTCAGAATTGAGGCTAAAATTCGGTAATTATATTTATATACCCAATTAACAATTTGACATTTAACTTGCACAAAATGATATGAAAAACATATACCGAAAATACCTCATGGTTTTTGAACAAGATAAAAATTGGGGTTTTTATGTAAATAATTTAGGAAGAACAATTTTTGAGAAAAATTTAGACTACCCATCTAAAGACCATCCTGATAACTATGTTTTTACCTGGGACAAAGGAAGAACTTTAGATGAATTTCACCTGGTACTTATTACCAAAGGAGAAGGTGTTTTTGATAGTAATGAAACCGGAATTATCAAGATTTCAGATGGCGATGTTTTTTTACTATTTCCAGGTGTATGGCATCGTTACAAACCTTTAAAAAAAACAGGTTGGACAGAGCGTTGGGTGGGGTTTTCTGGTGAAATAGCACAACAATTCCTTTCGAATGGTTTTTTTACACCAAACGAACCTATTATTTCTAAATGTAACAAACCTGCTGTATTGAACCATTTCAATGCGCTTTTTAAACTTTTTGATGAAGAATCCTTTGGATTTCAACGGTTAGCTTCGGGAATTTGCCTTCAATTAATGGCAGAACTTTACAATATAAAACAAGGAGGAAATAAAATTAAAGACCTTAACTCTATGGTGTCACGTGCAAAAAGTTTGATGTACCAAAACATTTACAAATCAATTGATTTGGTAAAAATTGCATCAAAATTGGGCGTTAGCTATTCTAAATTTAGATTGGATTTTAAAAAGCAAACAGGTGTATCACCTTTACAATATTACTTATTGCTTAAAATAGAAAAATCGAAGGAGTTATTGTTAAACACCGATAAAAATCAAAAAGAAATTGCCTTTGAACTAGGATTTGAATCGGATTATTATTTTAACAGACTTTTTAAACAAAAAACAGGTTTGACACCAGGGCAGTTTAGAAAAACTCAGGATCAATTACAACCCTGAGTTTTAAACATTTACAAACTTTGTATTAAGATAGGAGTTATTTTACAATACTGTAAGGTGCTCCTTTTAAATAAATAGTTTTCGCTAGTACTTTACCTTCTTTTTCTCTTTCATTTGAAAATTGCATACCTCCAACAGAAATACGAATTTCTTGGGCTGTAACTTCTAATTTATGACTATTTAAATTTACTTTAGCCAGCTGCTTTGGGGTAATTTGGAACTGAACTGTTTTTGTTTCTCCAACTTTTAAATAAGTTCGTTCAAAACCAACTAGGGTATTTAATGGATTAAAACCATCATCATCTCTTTTAAAATACAATTGAACAACTTCATCTCCATCAAACTTTCCTGTATTGGTAACATCAACTTTTACAGTTATTTTTTCTGAAGTATTGTTGTTTTCTAAAACCTCTAGATTTTTGTATTCAAAAGTTGAAAAACTTAAACCAAAACCAAAATCATATAAAGGTTTTCCTTTAAAATAACGATAAGTTTTACCTTGCATATTGTAATTATCAAAAGCAGAAATATCATTAATATCTTTATAAAAAGTTAATGGCAATCTACCTGCCGGATTGTAATCGCCAAACAACACATCAGCAATTGCTGTTCCACCTGACTGGCCAGGATACCAAGCTTCAACAATTGCAGGAATATTATCTTGCTCCCAATTAACAGCTACTGCACTTCCATTTAATAAAACCAACACCATAGGTTTCCCTAATTTTTTTAGTTCTTTCATCAAATTGGTTTGTACAGTAGGCAATTTAATATCTAACCTATCTCCGTGAGCAAATCCATCTACTTTCACTTTCATTTCTTCACCTTCTAAAAGCGGACTTAAACCCATACATAAAATAATGACTTCAGATTCTTTAGCAAGTTGAATTGCATCTTCCTCTAAATTTTTAACCGGAGCTTGCCACAACAACTGCATCATTGCGTGCTCGGAGTTATCTTGCTTGTATTCTAATTTAATTTCATACGATTTTCCTGCCTCTAAATTCACATATTCGTACTCTTTTCTTGGATGATGAACATCTTCTCTTGCTACTAACAATTTGTTGTTTATATACAATTTCATTCCTGAAAAAGCTTCACCACCAATAGCATAATACCCTGTTTCTTTAACCGATATAAAGCCTGTCCAACGAACAGAAAAATGATCGTAACTCATATCTTCAAAAGGAGCAGTTGTACCCCATACGAAATCTATTTTTTCATCAACTCTATTATGAATTGGTTCTCCTGAAAAATCAATATTGTTAAAATACGCACCTTTTAAACCGTTAACCAACATATCATCTGAAGTAAATAACACTTTAGACGGTAAAATTTCAAAAATTGGCAAACCTTCAGCCAAAGGCGTACCAACCGCATACTTAACTTCAGCATTTGGTAATTTTTGTTGAATACCTTTTAACGGTGTAATTGGGTTTGATGGAAAACCATTGTAATTTGCCAATAAAGTTTCTAAATCATTGGCATTTGGACCAATTACAGCAACCTTTTTAACATCTTTACTTAAAGGAAGTATATTGTTTTCATTTTTTAATAAAACAATAGATTTTCTTGCAGTTTCTAAGGCTAACAATCTGTGTTTTTCAGAATCTACTACATCAAAAGGAATTGCTTCATACTTAACAGCTCCTTCTGGAGCAAATAATCCTAATTTTAAACGAGCAACCAACAAACGTTCTACTGAAACTTCCAACTCCTGTTCCGTAATATGTCCGTTTTTAACAGCTTCTACCAAAGAAGGGTATGAATCGCCACAATTTAAATCAGTTCCAGCTTTTACAGCCATTGCAGATGCTTCTTGTTGCGTTTCTGTTATTTCGTGCGCGCCTTTGGTGTAAAAATCTTTAATTGCCCAACAGTCTGAAACTATATAACCTTTAAAACCCCACTCTTTACGTAATAAATCGCTTAATTGAGAATTTCCACAACAAGGCAGGCCATTGTAGCTATTGTAAGCACACATAACCGAATACACATTTGCTTCTTTTATTACTTTTTCAAACTGAGGGCTATAGGTATTTATCATATCAAAAGCCGTAGGTTCTGCATTAAAACGATGTCTATCAAACTCAGGACCACTATGCACTACAAAATGTTTTGCAGTAGCCACCAATTTTAAATATTTTGCATCATCACCTTGCAAACCTTTGATAAACTGAACTCCTAATTCTCCAGTTAAATAAGGATCTTCACCATAAGTTTCCATTCCTCGTCCCCAACGTGGATCTCTAAAAATATTGATATTTGGTGTCCAAAATGTTAAACCTTGATAAATTCCTCTTTTTCCTCTTGAAGCAAATTCGTGATGCTTAGCTCGTGCTTCATCAGAAATAGCTGTGGCAACATTAAACATTTGTTGCTTATCCCACATTGCTCCCATTCCAATCGCTTGCGGAAACACTGTAGCGTTTCCGGCTCTTGCAACTCCGTGCAAACATTCATTCCACCAATTATGAGCAGGAATTTCCAAACGATCAATCGCTGGTGATTCATAACTCATTTGAGATACCTTTTCATCTAATGTCATTAAAGAAACCAAATATTTGGCTCTATCTTCAAATGACAATGAATCATCTTTATGTGGAGGAATTTTAGACATACACGAAGTTATTAAGAGTACTGTTATTAATATTAAAGATAACTTTAATTTCATTTTTATAAAATTTTAATTGTTTATTATTTACTTCAATCCTTCTAAAAACCCAGTATGCGCTTTTTTAATTTCAAAATTTGAATCGTAAAGCAACGGCCATTCATTATAATTATCATAAAATGGTAATAACCAAGACTCGTTGTCTTTCATTCCCCAAACTGAAATTGCATATTTATTTGCTTGAGGAATTGCATTATAAACTGCTACCACTTCTTTTATTTTATTCTTTTGAGCTATAGCTCTTTCTTCTGTTAATGTAGTAATATCTTTGTTTGGATTTGCACGTACATCTAATTCGGAAAAATGAAGTTTTAAACCTCTATCTAAAGCTTTATTTACCGCTGTTTCCATTTGATTAACAGACGGACTATTGTACTGAATATGCATTTGAAAACCAATACCATCAATAGGTACGTTATTTGTTTTCATATCATCAATTAATTTAAAAATAGCTGTTTGCTTAGTATCATTTGTTGTAACTGAATAATCATTATAAAACAACAACACATCTGGATCTGCTTCACGTGCAAACTGGAAACATTTTGCTACATAGTTATCACCCATTTTTTCACTAAATACTGTTTGTCTTAACGTTCCACCAGCATCATTTATTGCCTCATTTACAACATCCCAAGAAGTCACTTTCCCTTTATATCGTGTTAAAACTGCTGTAATATAATCTTTCACCTCTTGTTCAAACTCGGCATTGGTTCCTGTATAGTTTTTTAACCAATCTGGCACAGAATTGTGCCAAACCAACGCGTGTCCGTGTACATTAATTCCGTTTGCAATTGCATAATCAACAATAGCATCAGACTTAGACCAATCGTAATTTCCTTTTGTAGGAAGAATGATGTTCATTTTCATCTCATACTCTGCTGTAATACTAGAAAATTCACGTTTTAAAATTTCATCGTATTTAGAACCACTTGTTAATTGATCTGCTTTAACAGACATACCAACAAAAAAGGTAGTTGCAGCATCTTTTAATGCTTTTACTGGCTCTGGACCTCCACCTGCTAAAGTGGTTACTTGAATAACCCCAGAATTACTAGATGTTTCTTCACTATTTACAGCTCTAACTCTAAAAAAATAATCAGTAGTCTCATCTAAACCATAAACTTCTTCATTAAAAGTTGTCAATGATTTTGCTTGATAACCAGCTAAAAAAGTTTCGAAATTCTTATCTTTTGAAATATCTAACTCATAACTATCAGCCTTATAGACTCTTGTCCAACTTGCTGTAAAACCACTTGATGTAACATCATACGCTCCACTAGTTATAGGACTACCTAAACCTATAGAACTTGCTATATCTGTATCATCTCCTGGATCGGCGCAATTTACCAACGCAAACAAACTTCCAATCAACAAAAGATACATACTTTTTATAAATTTTATTTTCATTATTTCATTTTTTGAAGGGTTGCTCAACTAGTAAGCAACCCAAATTAACTCAATTTCTACTGTCCTTAATTATATTTTCTCTTTTAGCTCTATATCATCTATATAAAAAGTTGCTTGAGACACGCCCATATCTAGCACCAACCTTGTAGAAGCATCATTTGCCGTAAAATCCCAAGTTACTTGTTGCCATTCTGAAGTTACCGTATAATCTGGTCCATATAAAGCTCCTGCTGCTGCATTTGTTGAAAAACGAACGGTTGCTGTTTGACCTTTAATCCACATAGAAGCAGTATACTCTTTACCAACTTCCACACCAACCGGATCACTCACAAATTGCGAATCCCAAGAGTTTCCTGCTGCTGCATTTACCACTTTTAAAGATCTTGCACCTCCGTGAATTTCAGTTGTTTCAGCTGTCATTCTATCGGCACCATTCCACATACCCCAATTCTCAAAATTATTACCATCACCTAATTCTAAATCGCCATTTGGTAAAATATTTTTTGGACCTGTTGGAGGCAATCTTGATGGTTGCTCTGTTTCGTATACTTGCCATCTAATATTATCAAATTGAACAACAGACGGATTTGGTGTACCTGAATTTTGATTGATACTAACTTTAACTTGATTTAAACTTGCTGGATTTGCATCTCCATTACCTTGATTCCCTGGATCATAATTTTTCCCAAAATCGGCTACTAAACCTTCCATAGTTTGCCAGCCATCGGTTTGTATTACATAATTAAATGCCCAGTTTACACCATCGGTATCAACTATAAAAACATCTACGCTTGTACCAATTGCTCCATTAGCGTTCACATCCATTAAATACACTACTTTATTAGGATTTGATTCACTCATCATTAAAGCTCCTGCATCTGATTGGCAACCGTTATAACCGTTTGCAGTTGCACCTGTCCAAGTTAACTCGCCATAATTACCCGAAATTCCACCTACATTACTGTACCCTAACGTATTGTAATCTCCGTAAGGAATCCAATTGTTATTAGGTCTTAGTCCGCCACCATCAAAATCGGCTACAATTACCTCTTCAAAACCTAAATAAATATCCAAGTTTTTAGAAATTGTTCCACCCGCTGTAATAATTTCCAATTCACCTCCTTGTGTTAATTCCGCAGGAATAGTAAATACTAATTGCTCAGGAGAAGCTACTGTAAATTCCATTGATTCTCCTTGATAAACAACATCTAACACATTGTAAAACCACTCGCCATTTACTGTAACCGGCATACCAACTGTTGGTCTTTCTGGATTAAAACTTCCTATGAATGGTTTTGGTTGTAAAATTTCAAAATCTGACTGAAAAGTTGTTCCATCTTCATTTGTAAATGTTATTTTTTGGTTTCCAAATTTACTTCCTTTTGCTTCATCAAATGGTACAGAAAAAGCAATTGCTAAGTTTGAATTAAATACCGGATTGAATAAAACTTCAATAGTTCCATCAAAAATTATGGATTTAATATTTTGAAGATCTTCTCCTTCAGCCATTACTACATCGCCAGGAAACCCTTTGTTTGTTCCTATTGCTGTATTGGCAGAATAAATTCCATCTACAACAGGATTGAGCATATCATCATTATCGCAAGCTGTAAAAACCAACGCACTTGTTATAAAGATGAATAAATACTTTATATATTTTAATTTTATTGTATTCATAATTTTTATCGTTTAACTGTTAAAACTCAAATGCTACTGGATCTTCTAATAAAAGAGGATTTTTTGCAGTTTCAGCGCTTGGAATTGGTAATAAGAAATCATTTTCTGAAGGTGTTACTTTTTTAGAAACAATCATATTTACATTTCTATCTTGGTACACTCCTCTTTCTTGATTTGCAATAATTGCTGAAGCGTCTGATCTATCTCTACGCGCTAAATCGAACCAATAATCACCTTCAACAACAAACTCAATTCTTCTTTCTTTAAAAATATCTTCTGAAGTAATTTCACTTTTAGCTGCTAAACCTGCTCTTTTTCTAACCGCATTGAAAGCATCTAAAGCTTCTTTATCTGTTGTAGAAGATCCTGTTCCTAAAATACTTTCAGCATGCATTAGTAAAATATCTGCATAACGCAAAATATTTGTATTTACATCTGTAGACATAAAACATACATTGCCTTCATCTGGAGAACCTACAATATACTTTCTAAAACCAGCAACAGTACTTGTTAAACCATCTGCCGGAACCGTATAACCACCTTCAGCAGTAACCAATTCTGGATAAAAACTTCCTGGTTCCATAATAGTTCTGTAACGTCTTAAATCTCCATCTTCATAAGCATTCATTAAATCTATACTTGGCTGAAAAGTTCCCCATCCGTCACCAACTTGAGTTAATTTTGGTGAAGCTGCTAAATATGCCTGGTTCACATTTTGAAAACCCCAATCACCACAAGCTACCCATTGCAATGCAAAAATAGACTCAACATTATTATTGTAATCTGGATGAAATAAATCTTGGTAATTAGGCATTAAACTATACTTTCCGCTTTTAATTACTTTTGAAGTATACATATTGGTTTTTGCATAATCTCCCTGAGTTAAATACACTTTTGCCAATAAACCATCGCAAGCAGATTTTGTAACTCTACCTAAATTGTTTGCATCCCATTGCTCTGGCAACAAACTCATCGCTTTTTCATAATCTTTAATTATAAAAGTGTACACATCTTCTACCCTGTTTTTATAAACTGGTAATTTAGCATTAATTTGATCTACGCTGTAAATAATTGGCACAGCTCCCCAAACTCTCACTAAATAAAAATAGGCTGTTGCTCTCATAAAATAAGCTTCACCCAAAACTTTATCAATTGCATCTTGAGACACACCTGAACCAACTTTATTTTCTAAATTGTACATTAATACATTGGCATTGGCAACTACGTTGAAAAGTGAATCCCAACCTTCGTTAGCAAATTGGTTTGCCCCGTTTACTGAAAGATTTTCAAACTGAGCTAAATCAGAATAACTTCCAATGGCATTACCGCTGTATAAATCGCCAATACTAATTAGAAATTTTTCGTTAAAATAGAACCATGGATAGCCATACATTGGACTTCCGGAACTTAATACCTGTTGATCTGTATTAAAGAAATTATCAACAGTTAAAGCGTCTTCTGGTGGATTGTCTAAAAAACCTTCTGAACAAGACATTGTAAACATCAACACCGCTAACATTAAAAATTTAAATATTTTCATCTGTTTATTTTTTTATATTATTAATTTCGTCAGATGGAATTTGCCATAAATAGTTTTAAATCAACTATTTGCATAGGCTTATTTCTCAATCATCTGTTTTTATCAATTAAAATTCTACGTTTACACCTACCATAAATGTTCTTGGTACAGGATACCTACCATTATCAATACCCATCATCATAGAGTTTTGGTTAAATGCTCCAATTTCAGGATCAAATCCAGTATATTTTGTAAAAGTGTAAAGATTTTGAATGGTTGAATACAACCTTACTTTACTTATAATACTTTGACTTCCCAATTCATTTAAAGGCAATGTATAACCTAGCGTAACGTTTTGAATTCTAAAATAAGAACCATCTTCAATAAACCTGTCTGAAACTCCAGCGTTTCCATTTGGATCACCAAATACAAATCTTGGAATGTCCGTATTTTCATTTACACCTTCAATAAATCTATTTTTAACTACAATAGCTTGATTTCCATTCAACTCTAACATACCTTCGGTTAATTTACGCGTCCAATTGTAAACATCGTTTCCGTAAGTTCCGTTCATTGCAATAGCCAAATCCCAGTTTTTATAATTTAAGTTATTTGAAATACTAAACGTAAAATCTGGATGAGGGTTACCAATAAATGTTTTGTCTTTATCGTCAATTACACCATCGTCATTTATGTCTTTCCATTTAATATCTCCAACCCAAATTCCTGTTTCTTTATTAATATCACCTTGTGAAGGGCTATTATACAATTCCTCTTCTGAAGTAAACAACCCATCTGATTGGTATCCAAAATAAAGACCTACTGGCTGACCAATAGCTGTTTTTGTAATGGTGTTGTTAAATTCTATAGTTTGAAATATGGCTGAATTTTGGTCGGTTAAAGAAACCAACTTGTTTTTGTATTTAGAGAATACAATTGAAGTTGTCCAGTTAAAGTTCTCGTTTGAAATGTTACGTGTTGTTAACATTAAGTCGATACCCGTATTTTCCATTTCACCTAAATTTACAAAAGGAGGTTCTAAACCAAGGTATGAAGCCACATTGTAAGCCCCTAAATAACTTGGCAAAGGTTCTTGAAATAAGAAATCTGCTGAAGTTTTCTTATAAAAATCGAGATCCAACTTGATTCTATCTTTAACAAACCCAAGTTCAAAACCTAAATTTATAGATTTTGTAGACTCCCATTTAACATCAGGATTTGCAATATTTCGCTGTGTAAATCCTGTTCCGAAAGCTGTTGCTACATTTCTTAAAGCTGCTCCGTATTTATAACCTCCAATATTTTGGTTACCAACTTCACCATAACCAACTCTTACTTTAGCAAAACTTAAAACGTCTGTAGTATTTTCCATAAACTCTTCTCTACTTAACACCCAAGCGGCAGAGAATGAAGGAAAATATCCCCATTTATTGTTTGCCCCAAAGTTTGAAGAGGCATCAGCACGCATTGTAGCCGTTAGCAAATACTTACTATCAAATGAATAATTTACACGTCCAAAATAAGATAGCAAACTCCAAGTTCCTTTCCAATTATTGTTTCTAGCAGTATCTTCATCTCCTAAATTTACCGTAGTAACATCGTTTGTTAAGAAATCTCTTCTACTAATACTTACCCCCTCGTATTTAGATTGCTGAGATTCTTGTCCAACCATCACATTAATAGCATGCTTGTTAATTGTTTTGTTATAGTTTATATAGTTTTTAAAAATCCAGTAAAAACTATCTGTTTGTTGTTTTGCAGAAGTTGCGGTACCATTTGTTTCTGTACCCATTTCATAAGTTGGATTAAATACAGCTACTTTAGTTGTAGTATAATCGTACCCTAATTCAGATCTAAAAACAAAATCTTTTAAGAATGTTATTTCCCCAAAAAAGTTACCGTTGATTTTAAATCTATCTAAAGTATTGTTTCTAATTTCAGACCAAGCAACCGGATTTCTTCCATTTCCAACACCTGAACTTTCTGTAGGTCCACCCCAACTTCCGTCAGAATATCTAACAGGAATTGCAGGTGATTGTCTAACTGCACTACTAATTACACCACTTTCATCATCATTAAATGTAATGTGCTCTCTAGATTTACTAACCGTTACATTATTACCTACTTTAAACCAATCATTTACTTTATGCTCTACATTTAAACGTACTGAAACTCTATTAAAATCGGAGTTTATAACAATACCTTCTTGATCAAAATAATTAACTGAGGTATAAAAAACTGTTTTATCAGAACCCCCTTTTACAGAAAATTGGTGATTCATAATAGGCGCTGTTTGAAAAACTTCCTTTTGCCAATTTGTTCCACTTGCCAACAAAGCTGGATTTTGTAATTCTAAAGGAACCGACTGCCCTCTAACAGCAGCTATTTCCTTATAAAACTCAGCATATTCCTGTAAATTCATTAAATCTAAATAATTGGGAGCATTTTGAAACCCAAAATAAGATTCATAAGAAATGGTAGATTTCCCTTCTTTACCTCTTTTTGTTGTAATTAAAACCACACCATTTGAAGCTCTAGAACCGTAAATTGCCGTTGCTGATGCATCTTTTAACACCTGCATAGATTCAATATCAGATGGGTTGATGCTTGATAATGCACTAACCTTTGTTTGTCCGCTACCACCACCTAAAGCCGAGAATGTAAAAGAATCGTTATTTGAATCTGCTTCTACTGGTACACCATCAATTACATATAACGGTTCATTACTACCCGTTAAAGATGTGATACCACGTACACGTACAGAAACACCTCCGCCAGGTGCACCTGAGTTTTGCATTACGGTAACACCTGCTACTTTACCTTGTAAAGCTTGATCAAGTCCGGAGAATGGCTGATCCTCGATAGCATCAGCATTTACTGTAGCAATTGCCCCGGTTAAATCACTTTTTTTAACAGATCCGTACCCAATAATTACTACTTCATCTAAAGATTCGGCATCTTCTGTTAAACTTACATTTATTACAGATTGACCATTTACTGCCTTATGCAGCGTTTTAAACCCAACATAATTAAATGTTAATGTAGCATTTGACGAAACGTTTTCTAATACATAATTTCCATCAAAATCAGCTACAGTACCATTGTTGGTTCCTTTAACTAAAATACTTGCTCCAGGGAGTGGTTCAGCTCCGCTGGTAACCTTCCCTTTTACTGTTTGACCAAAAGTTATATTTGCTGACACCAATAGCATCAGAAAAAATAACTTTTTCACAAATTTGTTGTTCATAATAAAATTTTTCTGTTTGGTTAAATAAATTTGAGTTTGAATTTTAGGTCTCACGAAATCGTTTTATTAAAATTCAAATTAAAAGTACATTCAACAACAAATAAGTGATAGCAATTTTGTTGCATTCAATAGCACTAATGTGTCATTCGCCTAAAAAACACTAAATATCAACAAGTTACATATTGCAAAATTTAGGAAATACAACAAAATTAACACTGCTAATCTACTTCAGTAGGTAATTTTCCGAATCGTTTTTTAAAACATTTTGTAAAATAAGAAGGAGATGCAAAGCCAACTTTAAAGGTAACTTCGCTAATAGACATTTGTTTGCTTTCTAATAATTCTTTTGCTTTTTCTAAACGCACATTTCTAATAAATTCGTTTACTGAAGATCCTGTAAGTGCTTTTAATTTTCGGTACAACTGACTTCTGCTTAAAAACATTTCTTCTTCCAAAGCTTCTGAACCTAAATTCGGATCGCTTAAATGTGCATTTATATATTTCAATACTTTTTGAATAAATTGACTGTCTAATGAAGTTGTATTTTCTTTTGTTTTGGTTGAAATACCAGTATAAAATTTATTAAATAAAATTTGTCGACTCGAAATTAATTGAGCTAAGGTAGATTTTAAAATTTCCATATTAAATGGTTTATTAATATAGGCATCTGCACCAGAATCTATTCCCTTAATTTTATCTTCGACCATTGATTTTGCAGTAAGCATTAACAACGGAATATGGCTTGTTTTTAAATTTGTTTTAATAGCCTTACACAAAGCTACCCCATCCATTTCAGGCATAACCACATCTGTAATAATTACATCTGGTAATTTTTCAATAGCTTCAACCAATCCTATTTTACCGTTTGAAGCTGTAATTATTTTATAATAATTACTTAAAGACGATTTTAAATAATTTCGTAATTCTGCATTGTCTTCTACTATTAAAACGGTGTATGCTTTTTTATCTACTACTTCAACATCTTCAGTATTTGAGCTTATATTGGTTGTATTTATATTTAAAATTACATCTGATAAATCTTCTTCAACAGTGGTTTCGTTTGTATTTAAATTTTCTAAAACTATTGGTAAAGTAACCGTAAATTGAGTTCCTTCTTTTACTTTACTAGTTACATTTATTTCTCCTTTGTGTAATTCTACAAAATCTTTAACCACTTCTAATCCAATTCCTGTGCTGCCGTAATACCCTTTATTTAATTTATTTACCTGATAAAAACGTTCAAATATTTTTGTCAACTCATTTTTAGTTAAACCTGCGCCTGTATCTTTAACAACAATTTCAAAAGCGTCTACATTTTTATGTTCATTAAAAAGTTTTAAATAGCGCGGTTTTTTTAATTTTTGAGCTGAAATAATAATTTTTCCTTTATCGGGTGTTACTTTAAACGCATTTGAAATGATATTAAATAAAACCTTTTCAATCATTTCCTTATCAATATAAGATGTAAAATCACCACTTTCAGAGTCAAAAATCAATGCTATTTTTCTATGCGAAGCTTCTTCTTTAAAATAACCAACAACATCATTAACAAAATTGACAATTTCAATACTTTTGGTATTTAAAGTCATCTTGTTAGATTTAAGCTTTCTAAAGTCCATTAACTCATTGATCAATCTATTTAACCTTTGTGCATTTTTTTGAACAATGTTTAATTTTTCTTTAGCTTCATAAGGAAAATTAATTTTTGAATCTTTTAATAAATCTTGTAACGGATTTAAAATTAACGTTAATGGCGTTCTAAACTCGTGCGAAATATTTGTAAAGAATTGCAACTTTTTATTGTTTAACACTTCTTCTTGCAACCTTTTATCTCTTTCAAATTTAACTGCTTGTTTTTCTTTAAAACGCTCTTGAAGTATCCAGTTTATTAAAAACGTAACTCCTATAAAAAAGATAAAATAAGCCATAAAAGCCCCTTTTGTTAAATACCAAGGAGGCAAAACTGTTATGTAAAGTTTTAATGGGGTTTCTGTCCAAACACCATCATTATTAGCTGCTTTTACCTTAAATACATAGTCGCCCTGAGATAAATTTGTATATGTGGCACTTTTAGTATTTCCCACATAATTCCATTCAGGATCAACACCTTCCATAAAATAGGCATATTGATGTTTTTCAGGACGGGTATAATTTAGGCCTATATAATCAATAGTAAATACCGATTGGTTGTGATTTAAAGTTATTTCACTTGTATATGAAATTGATTTTGAAAGTGGAGAATCTTCACTTTTTGGACTAACAGATTTGTTAAACAACTTAAAATCTGTAAAAACCAACTTAGGCTCATTGGTGTTTTTTTTCAATTTATTTGGATGAAAATAATTTACACCCTGATAACTACCAAAATACAATTCGCCATTCTTACTTTTCATAACAGCGTTGTAATTAAAATCGTTTGCCAACAAGCCATCATCTTTGGTATAATTATTTACCAAATTATTTTTCCTATCTAATTCTGTAATTCCTCCTGTTCCTGCAAGCCAAATATGACCATTTTCACTTTCAACAATAGAACTTACATACATTTCGTTAAAACCACCAACTTTGTTATACCATTTAAATTTTTCAGTAGATTTATTGTAACTAACCAAACCACCTCCATCGGTTCCAACCCAAATCAACCCGTCTTTAGATTGATAAATTGACAATATTCTATGTGTACTTGTGTGATTTCTTAGCTTAACAGACATTTTATCTTTTAATGAATTCACTTTTAATTCATTATTGTTTAACTGTTTTACTTGAAACAATCCATTAGTTGTGCCTAACCAAACATCATCATCATTATCTACAAATACTTTTCTTATATCTGAACTATGAAGATCATACTTTACAAAATCGTTGGTATTACAATATGTAATATTACCTGTTTTTGAATTTAAATAATGAAGCCCTTTTAAAAATGTTCCAATCCAAATATTACCCTTCGAATCTTCATCAATACTTAAAACCCTATTAGAAGTTAAACCGCTATTGCCTATTGAAAAATTTGAAATTTGATTTGTTTTTTGATTTAATTTATACAAGCCATTGATCCAACTTCCTAACCAAACCTGATCATTTTTATCTATAAAAACAGTTTGAATATCATTGCTTAAAATATTGTTTTTCTTACTGTTTAAATGCTGAAATTTTCCAGTTTTTTTATTGAAAACATCAACACCACCACCATCGGTAGTTATCCACAAATCACCATTTCTACCTTCTTGTATACCAGTAACAGAGTTGGCTTGTAATGAATTTGAATTGTTTGTTAAACTTTTAATTGAATTGAACTTATTGTATAAATCATCTACAACTGCAACACCTTTGTTATAAAACCCCAGCCAAATTCGGCGTTCATTGTCTACCAGTAAAGACCATATTGAATTAGATTTTAAGCTATAATCATCTATATTATTATGTAAATATTGCTGAATTATTTCTCCTTGCGTATTTATTATTACAAGCCCATCATTTTCAGTTCCACAAATTATACGATTGCCATATTCAATAATTGAAAGTATTCTTTTATCAGTAATTTTAAACCTAGATATTTCTTTTTCAGAAGCATTTAAAGCTACTTTATACAAACCTTCATTTCTTGTTCCAACCCATAAATTATTTATTGAATCTTTAAATAAAGCTTCAATAGGTGTATTGTCAATAATTTTTTGCTCATTAACTTGCCCATTTTTGTTGAAATAAAAGTAATATAAACCATTTGATGTTCCTATATAAAAATTATTTTCAGCTACTTTTAAAATTGTTGTAACTAAAAAACTATTTGTTAATGTTTCATTAAACGGAATTATCTCGGCTTTGAAATTAGATTTATTCACTTTAAATAAACAACCATAACCATAAGTACCAACAATTAGTTCGTTTTTATTTAACTCTTGTATTGCACTAATTTGAATGGTGTAATTCTCGGCTGCTGGGAAAGCACTGTTTAAATCTATTCTCTCAAAATTATCAAACTCTTTATTGTATAAATTAAGACCTTCATCAGTAGCTATCCAAAACTTATTTGTACTATCTTCAAATATTGAATTTATGAGACTGCTATTTAATGACTTTAAATTATCCCATTGGTACTCGTATAGTTTATAATTTATTCCATCGTACTTATACAATCCCGCCCCATTTGTACCAAACCAAATAAAACCTTCAGAATCTTGATTGATAACTGATACGGCACGTTTTGTTATACCTTCTTTAATATCAATAAATTTGAAATTATGCGTGTCTTGCGAAAAACCAAATTGTATATAAATAAAGAAAATAGCACAAAAGAGTATAAATTTAACTTTATTACACATTGGTTAATTTGGGTTTTATAACGCATTAAGAATTAATGTAGTAAAACTAATTAAAATGTTAAAAATATTCAATAAAATAAATTAATTATTCGAAAATATTATTCATCTTACAATGTACTTATACCCAAATACTAACACACCTCTCAATATTTAACCTAATCAACAATACCTTTAACTCATTTAGTTTCCATCTCATTTTTGCTGAGGTATTTATATTAAATTCATACTTATTTAAATTAAATTTGTATACCAATACTAGAATTTGTAATTTTCTATAAAAATTTCACTTATTTTTAAAAAACATGAAACCATTTTTAAAACCCCTACTAATAAAAATTTTTTTATTTCTATCTATATTTATTACTTATTCACAAACAAGTGGACCAACTTATATTAAAAACGAGCTTACAACTAGCGGTGTTTTTAATGCCCCCAATTACGAATTTGTAAACACATATGATGCTTATAATTTATCAACTTCAAATAGTACAATTAAAGGTATGTTTTTTGAAGGATTACCTTATTCCGCAGCAGCAAATGGACTTAACGAAACAAAAGTTTTTTGTTGGTACGGTGTACCAAACGGCATAGGAGTTGGTGAAAAACGACCTGCAGTTATTTTACTCCATGGTGGTGGTGGAGACGCTTATACAGATTGGGTAGATGCTTGGACTGAAAAAGGTTACATTGCATTAGCCATTGCATTAGAAGGTCAAGTACCTGATAATGATGTTAATTGGCAATATTCAGGCCCTGCAAGAAATGGCTTTTTTGGGGATATTGGTGAAACATTACAAGATCAATGGTTTTATCACGCAGTGGCTGATGCAATTTTAGCAAACAGTTTACTAAGAGACCCTAGCTTTTCTGACCAAATAGACACCACTAATATTGGGATTACAGGAATTTCTTGGGGAGGAATAATTAATAATGTTGTAACTGGTTTAGACAATCGTTTTGCTTTTTCAATTCCAGTTTATGGATGCGGTTATTTATATAACTCTCCTATTTATAGTACTTCGCTATCCTATTTAAGTTCACAAGAACAATTGCTATACAATCAAAATTGGGAACCTTCATTATATATTCCATTACAAACATCACCAACTTTATTTATTAATGGTTCCAATGATTTACAATTTACAATGAATATTTTTACCAAATCATTTGAAGATTCACAAAATGAAAAATATTTGAGAATAGAAAAAGATATGGCACACGGTCATGTACCCGGAAGAACTCCAGCAGAAATCTATAAATTTGCCAATTACGTAACTGGTTATGACCCATCCGAAGTTAAACCATTAGAATTTACTTCAACAAATATTGATAGCAACAAACAATTAACCTATCAATATAATTACGACGGAACAGTTGATGAAGCCTTATTGTATTATACCAAAGACACCGTAAATTGGGGTAAAACAGCTTATAATTGGCAATCACAAATAGCAAATTTATCGGCACAAACCAATACTGGCACAGTTACAACCACAGTACCTAATGATGCTCAAGCCTATTTTATAAATGTAAATAATACCGCTAACGGACTTATTTACAGCACACCAATGAAATTTACGTATAGAGACTATGATTGGTATTCTTACACTTCTAGCTCTTTTAACACACCCATAAACTTTACTTCTGCAGGAGTTTTAACAGGACAAGCAACAAATCCAAATACATCCGGAATTAATCCAACAGCAAATATTGGTAAGTTTGTAAAACAATCAGGATCAAATTCTCAAATTAGATTCACTTTAAACAATAAAATTACTGATGTTACAAATTTTAAATTGAAATCCAAAATTTATTTTCAAGGTGATATTAGTACCTTGTCTAATAAAACAATTAGAGTATATCTAATAAATTCTACTTTAACTCCAAATTTTTATGTTGATGTAACTATAACTCAAGGTGATATTTGGCATGAATTTGAATTTGACTTTACTAATAAAACAATTCCAACCGATGTATTAGCAGCTGGTGGCTTTGATCAAATGGCGCTTATGTTTGCACCTGGAGATACAACAACTAATGGAACCGTTTATTACTTTGATGATATTAAAGCTACAACAAACCAAGAAATACCATTAACTGAAACCTATTATACTTGGTTTAATTATACCAATTCTCCAAAAACTGAAAACACTGTATTTAATAGTGTTGTAGGTGGAAGTTTTAGCAAAGAATATAATTTGGCTAATGATGCAGATATTATACAAAATACAAATTCAAACACAGGAGTTGCTTCTAAATTTACCAAAACAGCTGGAACAGATCCTTACACACAAGTTAGATATGATTTTAAAGATGGTTCTATTAATGATAATACCATCACATTTAAATTAAACGCCTTGTTTAAACCTGGATCTGTTAGCGAAATAAACAGTTTAGACAACAACACCAGATCTGTTATTATGTATTTACAAGATCTAAACGGAGGGACTTCAAGTCCTCAAATTAGCTCTTCAATAGCCTATTTTTCAACTATCAATTCATGGGAAAATTTAAATTTTACATTTACATCAAATGACTTAGCAAATTATGATAGAGCAATAATTATTGTTATGCAAAATAGCAGCTCACCTAAAGATGAATATGGTGCAACTATTAATGAAGATTTTGTATATTATTTTGATGATTTAAGTGCAACATCTGATATTAGTTTAAATTTTTATACCGTATTTGACTATACCAACACTCCAAAACTAGAAAATTTAACTTATAACAATATACTTGGAGGAAATTTTATTAAAGATTATACTTTAGCTAACGATGCCGGTATTACGTCTAATGTTAATTCAAACACAGGTATTTCATCAAAATTTACTAAAACTGCTGGATCACATGCGTACGCAAAAATTATATACGATTTTGTAGATGGAACCATTAATGACACTTCGGTGACATTTAAATTAAATGCATTGTTTAAATCTGGAACTATTAGTGATGTTAATTTATTAGATAACACAAGTAAATCAGTAATCTTAGTTTTAATGGATGTAACTGGAGGCACTGATCGAACTCAATTAAATTCATCTCCAGTATATTTTTCAACAATTAACAATTGGGAAGATTTAAGTTGGACATTTACAAATGCTAACTTAGTTGATTATGATAGATTATCTATAATTGTAATGCCAGGGTATACATCTCCTAAAAACAATAGTGGAGTAACAATTAATGAAGACTTTGTGTATTATTTTGATTTATTAGAATCAACAGTCGAATTTACCGTACCACCTACCATTACATCAGGAAATATATGGTATTACAATTATAGCACAAACCAATTCCCTGCAACTGTTAGCGCAACACTTAATGGTGTTTTAGAAACAGCTATAGCAACACCTAAAATAGTTGGAAATGAAAGTCCTTTAGTTTCAAAATTTACAAGAAATGCTGGTCTTAGTTCATACATTCAGTTTTCATTACCCGGAAATATCAACAATTTTTCAGATTCTAATTTTAAAATTAGAGTTTACACTGAGTCTAGCTCAACAATCACAAATAATACATTAACATTGGTATTACGAAAAGATGGCTTAAGTGGCACACAAATAAGTTTAACTCATAATATTGAAGTTTTTGATAAGTGGGTCGAATACAGTTTTAATTTTTCAGCAATTAACTTTAAAGAATCGTATTATAATGATGCTTTTCTTGTATTTGGATTTCCAGATGATGATGGAGATGCTACTGGAAACATTTATTATTTAGATGCTTTCCAAGGACCTTATATTTATATTTTTACTGATGGGAACTGGGTACCAAGTAATCCAGAAGGTATATCTACTACTGGAGACATTGTAATTTTATCAGGCAACACCAACATATCAAGTGATACTGAATGTAACAATCTAACCATTAATCCTGGTGCTGGGCTAACTGTTGATACTGGTACAACATTAACCGTTAATAATCTTACCTTAGAATCTACTTCAAATAAATATGCCAGTTTAATTTTAGATGGCACAATTACAGGTACTGTTAATTATGAACGTTATACAAATATAATTGGTTCAGGAGCAACAGGTGGAAATGATTTGGTTTCACCTCCTTTATCCGGACAACCTTTTGATGATTTTTTAACAGCTAATACCGGAATTTTAGCTGTTAATGGGACACAAACAGTTGCCGCATTTGCTCCTTTTAATAACAATTCAAATGCTTATGAAAATTTTGCCACTAATAATACAACTCCTTTGTTAGCTGGCAAAGGTTATAGAGCAGCAACAACTAATGGTAGTCCGTTGATATTTACTGGAACCGTTAATACTGGTACGGTACCTGTAAATATTAATGTAGGTACTGGAAGCCCTTGGAATTTAATCGGCAATCCATACCCTTCTTATTTAGATTTTGCAACATTCTTTTCAACAAACAAAACCTTATTTGAAACAGGTGTTTATCAAGCTGTTTATGGATACAATGGAAGTGGCTGGACTATTTGGAATCAAGCTACTATTGATGATACTTCAATCACTGAACTTTTTGCTCCAGGACAGGGTTTTTATGTAAAATCTGCTGCAGCTGGAGGTTCTGTTTCGTTTACACCTGCTATGAGAACAACGGGTTCTTCTGATGATTTTATAGCTGGTAAACCTGTAAAAACCTCTAGTACATTAAGCAATACCAACGCTAAAATTCAAATAAGCGATGCATCAAGTACTTTTAAAACAGCTTTCTATTTTAATGACAATGCCAGTTTAGGCTTAGACCCTGGTTATGATGCCGCTTTGTATGAAACTACTGCTCCAGAATTTTCAGTTTATTCACATTTGGTTGAAGACAATACAGGAAAAGCAATCGCAATTCAGTCTTTAAATCCAACCGATGTTGACAATATCAATGTACCTTTAGGTATCAATACAACTGCAGGTAAAGAAGTAACTGTTAGTATTGCATCATCAACTTTACCAAGTGGAATCTTTGTTTATTTAGAAGATACAAGTGCTGGAACGCTAACCTTACTTAATGAAGGGGATTATAAATTTACTGCAACCGAAAATTTAACAGATACAGGTCGCTTTTTTGTAAGTTTTAAATCTTCAAAAGTATTGGGTGTAGCAAAAGAGTTAGAAAAACTAAACAGTTTAGAAATTTATACATCACCTACAGATAAAGCCCTTTTTGTAAAAGGACAAATAACTGATATTGCTACAATTAATTTATTTGACATACAAGGTAGAAAGGTGTATTCTCAAACATTAGAGCAAAACAGTAACAACACACAAATTGATATTTCTACTTTTAGTACTGGTATTTATATTGTACAAATTATTGGCGATAATATTAATAAAACAAAAAAAGTAATTATTCAATAATTATATAAAATAAAAACTAAATACTTTAATATTTTAGTAATGAACAAAAACAATCATAAAATAACACGAAAGGAAGCCATCAAAAAAATGGGAAAATATGCTGCGCTCACTGCTGCAGGAACTTTTTTAATATTAAATCCTAAAAAAGCCCATGCGCAATCGGCTGATGACCCTGAGAATCCAGGGGGAAATCCATTTTGAAATTGTTTTTTTCAATATTACATTCTTAAACAAACCTTATTGAGCTTTTTCGCTTAGTTTTTTTTTAATCTTATATTTACAACAAAACTATTCAATCAGTTTATAAAAAACTGACTCCTATTTGGACTCCTTTTTTTTAGTTTTTTTGCTTTTTTATGGTTTTTGGTTATAAATTGAGGCATTAAAAAACCCCATAAACATAGCGTTTATGGGGTTTTGTTGTTTTTTGGTTATTTACTTGCAGAGGAGAAGGAACTAAAACCATCTTTTGCATCCCATTGTTTAAAGGGGCTTCCTAACTCCGTTTAAATATTGTTGACCGATTTGTTGACCAAATAAATGAAATTAAATCATTTATCATAACAGTCTCAAAAATAAAAATCCTTGTAAAATATAGGATTTACAAGGATTTGGGCATTTTTGATTGTTACTCTAGTGACCCCGACAGGATTCAAACTAAATTGAATTTCCCTTGTTTTAAAGGGGTATCTGACACCTTGTATATTTTGTTGACCGATTTGTTGACCTAACCATTGATATCAATTGATTGGTTTTAACTTTCAATCGTTCCAATAAAGATACGATTTTTAGTACTATAAATAGCGCTAAATCACATCAAATACTATGAAACTTTTTGCAAATACTCATTCACAATTTCTAATTTAATTCCACTGTATTCTGCAAATTCTTCTGAAGTAATAAACTGGTAAGATTCCTTCCCAAAGTGAGCTTTAATTTTATTGAGTAATTTACGACCGTAGCGTTCACTTCTGCCGGTGATGCACTGAATGTCTTTTGGGTATATGCAGGCTCTAACTATTTTCATTGTTTTAATGCACTATCTAGGCTTTATCCTAGGCTTTGGTATGCTTCATCCATACGGTACCTTTTCGGAAGAAAAAGGATGTTTCGGAATGGATGGATGTCGGTTTTTTAATTTTTACCTAAAGATAAGTTGCTTTGTTGAGAATTAAAAATTTTATACAATTATGGCTAGACAAAATGGCATTATTAAGTTAAAAGGAACTATCGGAGATATTTCTTTTTACAAAACTGGAGATGGACACCTTGCGCGTGAAAAAGGTGGTGTGGATGCATCTCGAATTGCAAATGATCCTGCGTTTCAAAGAACGCGTGAAAACGGTTCTGAATTTGGAGCTGCTGGTAAAGGCGGAAAAGTAATTCGCAACGCAATTAGAATTCTTTTGCAAAATGCAAAAGACAAACGTGTGGTGAGCAGATTGACGACCAATCTTTTAAAGATTGTAAAAACAGATGCAACCAATGAACGCGGTTTAAGAACCATTGAAGCTGGTGATATGAATCTTTTAAAAGGATTTGAATTCAACATTAATGGGAAGTTAGGCTCAACTTTGTTTGTCGCATTTGACAAGGATTTTAACAGAGCGTCTGGTGAAGCGACTGTTGGAATTGCGCCTTTTTCTCCAAAAATTAGAATTGCTGCTCCAAGTGGAACTACGCATTATAAAATGGTGATGGGTGCTGCTGAAGTAGATTTTACCAATGAAACCTCCACTTTTGAAAGTGATGAAACTGCGGTGTTGCCTTACGAAAGTGCAGATACTGCTGTGATTAACTTGACAGCAAGTGTGACTGCAAATTCAACCCTTCCTGTGGTTCAAATATTGGGAATTGAGTTTTACCAAGAAGTGAATGGACAAATGTATCCGTTGAAAAATGGTTCTTACAATGCTTTATCGGTTATTGATGTAACAACTGCCTAATGAATTTAACCCTGCACAGGACTTATTTTAAAGAGGGTACCAATGGTGCCCTCTTTTACCAAGGTCATTTTATGGGCTTTGTGATTGAACTTCCTTGGCTTGAAAATAAAAAACAAGTGTCTTGTATTCCTGAAGGTGTTTATGTGTTGAAAGCTCGTTTTTCAGAAAAGTTTAAATACCATCTGCAGCTTGAAAATGTATCTGGGAGAAGTCTGATTTTAATACACCCTGCTAATGATGCGCAAAGTGAATTGAAAGGCTGTTTGGCACCTGTAGGGCATTTGAATGGCATTGGAAAAGGATTGTACTCTAGACCCTTGTTTCAAAAAATAATTTCAATTTGTTACCAAGCTTTTGACCGAAAAGAACAAGTAACCTTAACTATTAAATCTTAAAATAGATACTTATGAAATGAGCACAACGAAATGAATTTGATACAAACAAAATTTTTTGTGCGAATTGCATATGACCAATTAAAAACAATAAAAAAACACATATGAAAATTACAGAACGCTATAAAAAACCAACTCCGACTTTTTTTAGAAAACTGCGGAATATTGGTATTGCTTTGGCTGCTACTGGTGGCGCTATTATTGCAGCTCCAATTGCTTTGCCTGCAATTATTGTAACCATTGCAACCTATTTAACTGTTGCAGGAACGGTGGCTACAGCTGTGAGTCAGGCAGTGGTGAGTGACAACGAAGCAGAAAGCAATGAACAATAACAATTTACAACTACGCTCTGGGATTGTTGGAGGGACTTTTCTCTCCACCATTTTAAACATTACTTTACACGATGTCCTTTTTACCGTAGTAATGGCTGTTATTGGGGCGATTGTAAGTTTTTTTGTTTCTTATGCATTGAAACGGTTGTTTTCTTCTAAAAGAAAAATGTAAATGCCTGGCTCGCTTCGATAAGCTTACTTCGACAAGCTCAGCAAAGGAGTCAGGCGTTTTATTTATTATTCAAACTATAATGTACAAATGAAAAGCAAGGAAATTCTTTTCAGCAAAGGTAAAAACGACGAGTGTTACACTCCGGATTATGGTGTAAGACCTATCTTAAAATACATTCCAAAAAATCCAATTGTATGGTGTCCTTTTGACACTGAAAACAGTGAATTTGTAAAACAAATTAGTGTTCAAAATAAAGTGATCTATAGCCATATTGACAATGGACAGGATTTTTTTAAATATGAGCCTGAACATTGGGACATTATCATTAGTAATCCTCCATTTACACAAAAGCGCAACTACTTTGAAAGAGCTTTGTCATTTAACAAGCCTTTTGCACTTATTATGACAAATACTTGGTTGAATGATGCAGCCCCGAAACAACTTTTTAAAGTTAAAGAATTACAATTATTGCTTTTTGATAAACGTATGAAGTTTCTAAATAATGGAATTACCGAACATAAAATTACCTTTAGTAGCAGTTATTATTGCTGGAATTTTTTACCGCAACAAATTATTATGGAAAAACTAAGTATAAAGGGTTAGTAAAAAAAATAGAGATTACAGGTTTGAAAGTCATTTTTGATTTAAAGATCAAAAAAAATTAATTTAATTCTAAATCATTCCAATTCTATACCATATTTCTCCTCTAAAAACCTATCAATTTCATCTTGAGTATTCAACTTAGAAAGAATTTCTTTATCACTATTAGACAATTCGCAAATTCCAAAGTTTTTAATGTAATTTTTAGCTACAGAAAAATAATCACCAGCATATGGTTTACTTGTATTTTTAATATAAAACCAAAATATTTTTGACATTAGTATTTTTTGTAAAACAAGTAGTTCTTCCATTGAGTTAGAAAGTATAGCGTACCCGTTGTAAAATAACAGGTCAGAATCTGCTGTATAAACAAAACAAGGAGCATTGGTAATATATGGTAATAATAGTTTATGGCCACTTAACGTTAAAGCCTGATTTCTTCCAAAAGCATACCATTTTTCATATTGCTTATTACCCTTATCACGTTTAGATAAAACTACTTTTTGAGTTAGTAGATATTGATAAGCATTTGGGAAGTCTGCTTTAAAAGTATCTTCTTCTATTATTTTTAATATTCTTTTATCTGCATCAAACAAATCTATACTTTCAACATCAATAGTATAAGGAAAAAGTAATTTTTCGGTATTGCTTTCAATTTTAGATTCGTGTTTTAAGATATTAGGTTTAATCGCATTTTTACAGATTGACTTTTCAATTTTAAACTCTTTACCATCTTTTTCCAAATAGTAATAATCATCAGATTCTTTTGTTGGCTTGAATATATAAATATTATTCTTTAGAGTTGCAAAACCATTTCTGATTTCAAATTTTTCACCTAAATGAGTTCCACAATTTTCAATCTTTGAAATAACTTTCTGAATTTTATTATTAATTAAGTACCAACCATTAAAATCATCAAGATTAGAATAAGGAATACTTATGAAATTTGATGGTTTTATTTTTTGAATCTTACTACTTAAACTCTTCACATATTTAACAGAAGAACTTTCCGCTTTACCTATAACACAAATACAAGTATACGTTGATCTCTTCTTAAACAATTGTTCTCCTCCAAAATCTATGATGGATAAATCAAATTGATTTTTTGAAAAATAATTCCTTACAGATCTTCCATTTAAGCTTTTGTAAAAGGTGTTGACTGTTATATATCCTAAAACGCCATTTTCGTTTAAGTTTTCCATACCAATTTCAAAGAATGGAATATATAAATCTGGTTTTCCTGTAGATGAAACACTCCAGTTTTTTAATAAACCTTTTGTTTCTTCATCCATTTTAGATGAACTAACATAAGGTGGATTTCCTATAACAATATCAAAACCATTATTTTCATTTAAAGTTTCATCCGTTTTCCAATCAAAACTAAGAGCATTACCACAATATAAGTTGAATTCAAATGCTTCACGATCTTCATTATTTTTTATTGCAAGTAATGAAAGTAAAATTTTAGTCCTTTTAATACTATATTCTTGAATATCTAAACCATAAATGTTGTCTCTATAAATTTCAAAATAACTCTTATCAGTTTCATTTATTAAGACTTCTGTAATAGTTTTAAAGAAACCGCCACAACCACATGCAATATCTCCAAACTTTAGATTAGATAAAATATCTGTATTATGTTTTTCAATAGTATGCTTGACAATATGTTTTCTAATGTATTCTGGCGTGAAAACAGCACCGTTTACCTCTTTGTCTTGAGGAGAAATAACAAATTCAAAAAGCTCTATTAATTCTTCAATATCAAATGCTTTTTTATCGAATAGTTTAATAAAGTCTTTTACATGTTCAATTTCGTTTTCTTCGGATATAATTAATTCATTGATAAACGTATTTTCTATATAATCAATTTTATTAAGAATCAAAAATGAGGACACTAAAAGACGATTAACATCTTTGGTATCATAAGAATAGTCTTTTAAATATGTAAGTATACGTTGATTCATATTAGCTTATGTACAATGGGAAAAGATTACTCATTGTAAAATCTTGATGTGTATTTTTTGGATCGAAAGCTTTAAAATATGGAGACCACAACCTTTCTTGAGCTCGTCTAATAATTTGCTGGTATTCATACTTTCCTTTTAGTTCATTAACAAAAGGAAAGTCTTTTGAACTATAAAAATTTGAGATAATAAAATGAAAACCTAAAAAGATATCCATTGGTGGATGTGGTAATCTCGGACTAGAAAAAATTGAAATTTCACCTGTATCTAAACCTTCCAAATATTCACCTCCAAAATGGAAATGATACGTTGGGTGAGTATATTTCGGCTCAGTACTGTCTATATGTTTATCTAAATGCCAACAGTTTTTATAAGGTTTACCATCTGCTTCTACAGTACTAGCATAAGAATCAATATTTAATTCAAATAAATAATCTTTTGCTAAAATATCATTTATTGTAAAATCCTTTTGATTCAGAGAAATGGTATTATCCAAAGATATTTTATATTTATTTAAAGTTTCGGGCATTGTGCCAGAAATTCTCTTATTTAAATTAAAAACAATATCCTTAATTTCATATTCGAATGAATTTAAGGAATCTATTTTTCCTTGAAAATTATATAACGAATTAAAATCTCCTATTTGATATTCACTGACTAGCTCTAAGAATTTACTTAGATCTTGTCTTAAATTTCTTAAACTCCAACTATCCATTCGCTCTTTCCTTTTTAACTAGTTCTCGAACAGCTTTTTTATCAATTTCACTTATTTGATTTTTATATTCATCCATTTTACCAGCTAAAGCTGATTCTATAGATAAATACTCTTTTTCTTGCCAAGGCAAATAATCCTTTATTAATTCAATTCCATCAAATGGGTCTAATGGTTCTCTGGAGTCTTTGCAAATTGTCCAAAAGTTAGAACTAAGTGAATGCTTTGTTTTAGTTAACGGTGTTAAGTTTTTTAAGCCTAATTTTGATTTTAACAATTCCACCCTTTCATCTGCATTCAATCTTCTTAATGATACTTCCGAACTTATTGTTTCACTCCACCATTTATTGATTTTATCCATCCACCACCTTTTTAAGTAGTCTGAAAAAGCACCTGCATAGATAGATGAGTTAATTATTTCTAAAAGCTTATTCCAATCTTCAGATTCTTTTGACACCCCAAGCCTTGCAGAAAGAACATCTTCGCCAATCAGAATACCTATTGGCCTAACAACATCATAATAAATAAAACTACTCAATGAAAATAGATTTTTATTTATTGTAAGTGCATCAGATTTTATTCTAGAGTGTAATGTGAAATTTTCATCAAATGCAATAATCTTATTTAAATCAAATTTATGTTGAATGATGATTTCATATGATTTAACAAAAGAATCTAACTTTTTCTTAAAATTAGATTTGTCATTTGAAAACTCTTGCTTGGTTAAGACAAAATCAAATAAATCCTGACTAGTTAAATCCTTATCAAACTCTTTTACTTTAATACCCTCATTCGACATTAAAATCAAAGGAAAATCTTTTAAGTCATTTTTGTGTTTCGTTCTAAGAGTTTGAGCAATGGTAGGTGCGTCAAAACAAGCATTATTTTCACCTTTAGTTAACCTATAGTCTAAAACACAAGCCTTTGTTTTAGCATCTAATTCCTTGAATAAATCTGATATATCGGATGTGGGATTATAAAGTTTAACTTCGTATCCTAAATTTTCAATATCTTTTTCACGACTTTTTGTTTCTAAGTCATCTATATATAATATTTTATAAGCCATAATCATCTAATTCTTTATCTGCTGCTTTAGGTATTTCTATTCTAATACAAGTATTAAAATTTTCTTTTGGTGATACTACTTGAATACACCCTCTGTAACTAGTCACAATATCTTTTACTATTTTTAGACCTAATCCTGTTCCTGTTATTTCGTTGCTTTCGTCTATTTCTTCTAAAGCATTTGGAGAAGTAGTTGTAAAGAATTCTTCGAATATTTTTTCTTCATTTTCTTTAGAAATTCCATCTCCTGTATCTGAAAACTCTAAAAACATATTATTATCCTCTAAGCCACATTCTATTTTTATTTCTCCTGATTTTCCCGTTCTTTTTATTGCTTTTTTTGCGTTTGTATAAAAATTAAAAAGAATAGAAGACCACTCAGATGGATGCATAGGTCTAGTATATAAATAAGAACCATTTCTTATTGGTAAACTAAATTCAATATCACTTTTTATTGCATCATTGTGTATTGATTTCCAGAAATTTTCAACCACATTTTGAATTTCAATAGGCCTTAATTCTCTTACTACATTTTGAGAAATTACATTGTCAAAATAAGAGGTATAGCTTTTAAAGGTTGTAATGTTTTTATCTAAAATTAAAAGCCTTTCAGTTAAAACAGTATCAGAACGTAATTTTTCTAAAAGAAATTTCACATCAGATTCCATACTACTCACATAATCTCGTACTTCGTGTATAAATTGCCCAATAGTTATACCTACACTACTTAAAACACGTAGCATTGATTTTTCTTTTAACATTTTACTTGTTTCTTCTTTTTGTAATTCAGCAATTTTTTCTATATCCTTTTTAAGTTTTTGAATTTTCTTTCGCCTTTTTCTTTTAACTTGAATATTTCCTTCTTCTTTTTCTAATTCAAGATCTAAAGCTTCAAGTGTATGCGCTATATCTTTTATTCTTACTTCAATTTTTTCGTAAATATTACCTTCTTTTTTTTGACCTGATACAATTTTTATATTTCTTATTTCTGCGACCTTTATAACACCAGTAATCAAAGTTCTGTAGAGAAAATTTTGTAATTGAATTAAAGCTTCATTTTCTATTAATCCTTCTCTACTAGAAGTTTCATTAAATACTTTTTTTGTATCTATTAATTCAACGAAACCAAAAAAGTTAATATTACCATGAACGGGTAAAATTGAACGCTGCCTTATAGAAGCATCTAATTTTAACCAATCATCTTTACGTTCACCATATGGTAAAACCCTAAAACCATTTCTATATAATCTTATTCCTCCATATTCACGAGCTAATTTTTTTATACTAGTTTCATGCATTTTTGGAATTAATCCTGAGTTATATATATAATAGTAAGCTTTAAACCTTATTTTTCTCAGTTTAGAAAAAGGTGCAGTCATATTATCTGGATCACTACCTATTTCACCATACTCTTCAATCTTTAATTGCTTACTAATTATTGAATATATCCCAAGCCCATTATCATCAATCCAACCTTCAATCTCCGCTAATGCGTGATCGTATATCATGCTTGACTCATCAGCAATTATTATTGATTTATTATTATCTAGTTTCTTGAAAACTGTTTTAAATCCAGGATCTATAGTTGATATTTCATCTTTCTCCTTTATTTCTATTTCTTCTTCACTTTTAGAAAGAGGAAAAGGTTGAATAATTGCACTAACATACCTGTAAATACGCTTTATAGCAGCCTGTGTCCATTTATCTTTTAAACCTTCAATTTTTAAAGTTGTTCCTTCATCTTTTCTTTTAGGAACAGTAATTATTTTATTTGTAATATTTGATAAATCTATATCTCCTTGATATTTGTTCCAATCAATAGTTAAAACAAGTGCAAAATCATCTTTTAATGTTTGAGTTGTGATGGTTAGTTTTTCACCTAAACGCTGTACCGCGAATCTCCCTATACCTTTTTGCCCAGCTCGTTTTCGATTATATCGTTCAGAAAGTGGGTTGCGTAATTTATCTGTAGAAGATATTCTCATAAAGCCATTCACTAACTGTTCTTTTGTCATTCCAAGCCCATCATCATAAATGTAAAGTGTTCCTCCAATGGAATCTGAGTTTTCAAACTTTAAAGTTACTTTTATAGCATCTGCATCATATGAATTTTTTACGAGCTCAGAAACTGCAGTTTCCTGTCTAGCTACTAACTCAGTCCCTAATCTATCAATAACTCCTGCATCAACGGAAAAGCGTACATTTTCTTGGTCAAAACTTGCTAATTTTGAAGATAATTCTAGAATTTTACTATAATTGCTAGAATCATTGGCTAAGGTTCTTTCTAATTCTTCCCTAATTTTTTTTTCTTCCATCATTACATTATTTTAATTCTAGCGTTTAATTCAGCTATGCGTTCCATTAATCTGCTAAAAGATAAAGTAGTCCCATAAAACATACTTTCTTGCATAGTTTTATAGTCTTTTTCCCAATCTTTTAGTGTTTCTATTGGCGGTATAATATTGATTGATTTTGGATTGTGTTTTTCGTAATCAATTCCTCTTATAGCGTTGAAATTCTTTCTGTGTTCTACAATTATATTGTATAATTCAATATCTTTCAAAGCGCCTTTTCCGTGGATTGTGTCCATTAGTTTTTCCAAATCATAAAAATGACGACTCATTCTTTCTACTCTGATAAACTTAGTGTCCTTTTGAAATTCTTCATGCAATAGGAATATCTTCTCCAAAAAGGTTCGCTTAGGTGAAACAACAGGTATCATAATTTCTGTTTCAGCAAATGGAAGTTTCTGAAATTCTTTTGATACTATTGAAATAATTGCTTTACTTTCCACAGGTTCCATTAATGACCTTGCTCCAACCTCTATTAATACTCGTGGTCTTAAATAATTAGATTGCTCAGTTAAAGATTCGTATCGCAATTCAATAATTAAAGGGTCTGTATCCGTATTTTTTGTTTCTTGAACAATTAATTCATAATCTTGAATTCCAAGTTCGGTAAGTTCATTATTGATGTCTTTATAAAATTCTTCTCCAATAAATGAACAAGAAGCTTTTCGTAATTTTTGAACTTGTGTTTTACTTAATCCCCCTTCAAAACCTAAATATTTTCTGTCAATTACCAAGTCAATATCTTCTGAAAAACGATCTATTAAATTCCATGCCTTGCTCAAAGATGTTCCTCCTTTAAAAACGATGTAGTTTGAATATGGGAGTGAGAATATAATATTTAAAGACAAAGTTACCCACCAATCTTTTTCAACCGCTGAAGAAGGTAATCCAGAACGCTCGCTGGTTTGATTGAAGATGTTTATCTTGTCTTTTTTACTAAGTTTTATAAAGTTCTCCATACTAATTACCTTTCAATAATTTTGATATCCAAGCTGATGTTAGTTTTGCATCATGTTCTATAATTTCTTTTTTTTCACGCCCCAAATGTATTTTAATTTTTTCTAGTTGCTCATTTGTAACATTGTCTTTACCAATTTCCTTAAGTGCTTGAATAATTAAACTTGTAATCTCTCCCTTTGTTGCTAAATTTTTAGGCGTGGTTTTTTTAAATTTTATTATCCTTTTTCCTACGACTATACTTCTTGGCGCTCCATCAGTTAAAAAAACAATGTTCATCGGGATTTGAGTTGATAACCCTAACTTATTGAGAGCTGTTATTCCTGTTGGGATAATTCTAGCCTTATCCCTTTCTGCAATTGCATTTGCAATCTCCTCGATAGATGGATGCAAATCCCCCAATAATTTATCTTGTTTTGGATATAAATAAATACCATGAGCCAACCTTATTAAGAATTTTTTATTTTCAAGTCTTAATAATGATTTTTTTACAATTTCAACATTGCCAATATCCTCAAATGTAGAGGGAAATACAATGCACCCTCTTTTCATTGATTTTATCTTGTTTACTATTTTATTTTGGACTGACGCAGCCATTCTTCATTTATTTATGTCCCAAATTTAGTAAATATTTGGGACAGTTATTCTATTTGTTTAAATATTATTTTTGAAATAAAAAGAACTATTAACATTTGATATCATTTATATATTTAACTCAGAGCAAACTTTAATAAAAAGCTGTAACAATTATCTTCAAGTTATAGCTTTTTGCTACTTCAATCATATTTTTAGTACCTCTGCTTTTACCATCCCAGAAGGCAATTAATGCTTCAGCATAATTTGCCATTTGTTGGTTGCGTTTTGATCCTGCAGCTCGTTTGTATCTTTTCCAGTCAGCAGAGAATTGTTTTATATGGAATCCTTTTTCAGCTGCGTATTGTTCACCTAGTTTATCGGCACCTTTATAGTAAGCACCGCTTACGATTTCAATTTCAGTTTGATTCTGGAGTGGTTGGTTGTACCGTATTTTCAACCATTTTTAATTTTGGGCTCAATGATATGCTATTTACTTTTGTAATGGTTATTATTGGAGCAATGAATAGTTTTATAGTTTCTTGTTTATTGAGGAAGCTATTTTCTAATAAAAATTGAAAAATAGGTACCTTACCAGATACCTATTTTTATAATAACAAATACGAAAAACTTATAAAATATTTCAGAATAACTTTTTTAAGTTATACACTTTGTGAGATACTACTCATAAAATTATTGATTATTAATTTTTTTACATGTCAGGTCCTCCAAAAAGTTGGGTTACCGAGATTGTTTGTGACTCAATGCCATTAATGACAGTTACGTTACCACTTCTATCCGGTCCTGTAAAATTTTTTAAGGGACGTATTGTAAATGTCCCATTACCACTACCACTAGTACCAGTAATAATTAGCCAAGTCTGTGGTGTTGATACTGTCCAGGAACCAGAAGCAGTGACTGTAATAGTTTTATTCCCATCTATTTGTTCAAAAATTAAACTTACAGGTGATACTGTGAATGCTGTAGCAGTTATTAGTGAAAATTCCACATCAATTACAGTATTACTGGTAATATTATTAATACTGAAAAAAGTATTTATGGTCTGAGGCAACCCATTTACTTTAATAGAAGTTATTTCATAACCTGAATTTGGCGTTATTGTTACAGAAACACTGCCTCCATCGCCTACAGAGGTGGAACTTAAAGTAACCACTCCATTTCCATTTGTTGTTTTGCTGATACTGTATGTTGGTAATATAACTATTTCTTCTTGACCATTAAATTTGTATATCCTTTTCTCAAGAATATTACTTTGACTATCACTTATATGATCTAACCTACCTCCTGTATCGTAATAGACAAAAGATTCTTCTTTTCTTCCATTAATACTACTTGTAACTCTACCATTATTATCATAAAAAGACAAACTAATGCCTGCATTTGGAAGTCTATCATATAATTTTAATAACTCTACTTTCAAATTAGCCGTGCTTAGGCCTTGTAACTGTAAATAGCTAACATCTAATTCATCTATTACCTCTTGATACGTTGCGTTAGAGATTGTTGCAACTTCATACAAGTTATTATACCCAAATAATACCGAATTGTAAATTCCTTTGCCATTGTTGCTTTCTAACACATTGCCTGTGGTAGACTCTACCTTTGAAATTTGACTATTTAATCTTAACAAACTTGTTGAAGCTCCTGACCAATTTTCATTGATATACGCTTTTCCACCATCGTTGATCCATTTTGATTGTTCAACACTTACGTATTGGTTATTGATTTTTAAAGTTGTTTGATATGGAAAAACCAACATATTTTTATCCTTTACAAAACTGTAATTGTATTGATCGGCGGCGTATGAAATGTTCTCTACTACTGATTTACCCTTACTGTTTGTACTAGTTGAAGACGTTTTGAAGCCATTGCTATTGTATATATTTGTTGTTTGTGAAGTTACATTGGGGCTATTATTAAAATACAATTCTTCTTTGTTAGCAGATTGTCTTATATAATAACTTTGATCAACATAATTAGACCCATTATATGCCGATTTTGTAGTTAATTTCCATGTTAAATTTGTTTTTTTAACCAATGCATTGTTCGCATCAATAGTTTGGATCTCTAAAGGCAAACCTACCATTCGTAAATCATCTGACCCATCATTAAATATTTTGACAACTTTACCAATATTTCCAACCCCTACACCTTTGTTTTCTATAATAACTTCTCCATAAAATGTTGCACTGTTATCAGGGGTTGATTTAGGATTGTTAAAAGTATATTGTACTTTTCGTTGCGTTCCATTATCATCATTAATATCTATATGATTTACTACAATATCATAAATATTGTTATTTATTTGATCATCTATTATTCGATATAAATACCTAACTGTTGAATTATTATCTAATTGTAACCAAACTGCTTTAGGAGAAAAAAAAGGTTCAACACCACCAATTCTGTAACTCTCCGATTTTAAACGAGATTTAGATCCCAAATTAGTGCTCTCGAGCAACCCCGTCTTTTTATTAATATAAAATAAAACACCATCTTTAAGGGTAGTTGTTGCCGATCCTCCATTATCAACATAAACTGCCTGCTTAACAAAAGTATGGCTTAAACCATTTGACTTTGAATACTCATTATCATATTGCAGGCTCCCAATTTGAATATAGGGCAGCGTTGGAATCCCTTGATTGGATTTTTTATAAAAATAATTACCTGCCACAACAAATTCTCTATTTATTGCAGATAATCGTGAAAGCCCCATATACCAAGGATATGTATATAATGAGTAATAGGCCCAAGAATTAAAATTAGGATCATACTCGTGATACCCCACACCAGAAATACTTGAGTGGCCTTGAAACATTAAAAGATCTTCACCAAATTCAGGTTTTGCATAATAAGAACCCGATGAAGGCAATGCACTTACACTCCAATTAACTCCATTAAATCGAGCAGATTTTCTAGGGTATTTATACCATGAGTTATAAATAGTAAACATGCCATTCGCAATTGGAGCCATTGGCTCTGTATCACTATAACCTCCAAGCACATTGTCTACATTTGTTAAATTATAATTGGTATCCCAACGTAAAAATAATTCTGGATTGTCATCGGCCATAAACCCAATAATTGAGTTGTCTGGATAAAAGTAACTTGGATCCTCGATACTTGCAATGTAAGGATCTACTGCTACTGACCATAACTTTGTTTGCCATTTTTTTTCAGCATCTAAATAGTGCATATAATAATTATCAGAATAACTTGTAGTGGTTCCCATATCATAACCGCCATCTTCATCTAATGAAATGATATAATTATTAGTTGCAGCAATGTAATACTGCCCTGCACCTTGATTGATGGTTTTATTATTCCAATAGGAACCATTCCAAACAAATGTATACAATTCACCTCCTCGGTGAGATTGCAACGCAGCAAAATCATTCCCAGCTACAAAACTAGAATTTTCACTCCCGATAGTTCTGCTTGTTGAATATTCATGCCAAGTCCTTCCATCCTTATTTAAATGAAATAGATACACATCAGCCGTGGTCCCCTTATCATAGGCAAAACCATAAAAGTCTTCTTTTAAAACTATATCCAAATCTTTTAAATGATTGTTAACATTTGAAGTATCAATGTTCAATAAATGTGGAAACGTAAATTCATGATGCTTCCATTTTTCTCCATTCCACCATACCCGGTATATCTTAAACCTATAATTACTCCCGCTAATTGCATTTGTAGTTCTAAAAATTTGCAAGTTGTAATTATCACTAACAAAAGTACTATAGTATGTATAGCCAGAAGGCGTAGCAAGCGTTGTATCAAATAAATTATAGGTATTATTGAAAAGTAACTTGTTTGAATAATTATAGGTAACAGAACCACCCGTTGGGTAGGTTATTTTTTTTAGACCACCCTTAAAGTTATCGATATAATGATAATCAAATTCTTGGGCAGGAAACGTTTCACTTAACCCAATGTTATAGGTAGTTTTTGTTATACTTGTTAAGTAGCGTTTCATATTTAAATTACCACCATTAATTGTATAACCTAAAGCTTGAGTAGCAACCAATTCATTTGCATTGTTATAGCTTGATACACTTTGTAAATATTTCTTTTCGTAGCGTTCTTGGTAGGCATCAGGTTCTGAAATTTCTTGATGTGGTTCGTAATATTCAAAAATATTTTTATTTCCATAGGTTAACTGAATACTTGCTCCTGTAGAGGAAATCACCTTTTTAAGGTAGGAGGCTTCTGTTTGTGCATAGCCAGACATGGTTTGTGATACCACCTCATATTCAAACACTAAATTATTCGCCCATTGGTCTTCCATTTTATACAAATTCCATTGGATGGTTTGTTGCCCAGTTGCACCATATTGTTTAGAACTTCCTATCCAGTTCCCATAACGCACCATATGGTCTCTGGCTTCATTCACAGAGGGATTGCCATAATAATAGGTTAAACCGGTTTCATCTACTATTTTCCAATAATCACCCCAAGAAGTATGGAAATAAAAACTAATTTTCCAAGGGGCATATTTTTCTGCTTGAAACTCCCAAACACTGCCATTTGTTGTAGTTCCCCTATCGATACAAATTAACTTGGTGTTGGTAGCACCATTTGATAAATAGAACACATCATCATCTCTGGTACCGGTATTTTTGTTATCTACCACAATTTTTGGGAAACCCAGAGACCAACCTACACCTACCACGCTGGTAGGGTTGTATTTATTGGTTTCTTGTCCATTTTTAAAGGCTGCTTGTCCGTTGTAGGTTAAGCCAACTCCATGAGAAACCGAACCAGCGGCAATTGAAGTCAATGGAGTTGAAAATGTAACTTTACCTGTTACTTCATTTACCGAATTCCCAATAGAACCCTGAATATCAGCTCCCAATTGAAAAGGTGTTTCTGCAGGCGTACCAATATCAATTGCTTCTTGAGCTTGGATATTTATGGTAATTGCCAATAAAAAAAATGCTATTATATTTTTCATTTTAAGTGTTATATAATATTAAAAATTATCTACTGTTATAAATGTGATTAACCAATTAATTCAAAAGCGTTTAACTTTTTTAGTTTGGGATCTGACATCATCTCATCTACAGAAGGTTGCAATTATTCTCTCGAAATATTTCTTAGTTTTTCCAACTAGAGATTGTAATCTCCTATATACTTTTCAAAATTAGATTTGTCCCAATGTTTTTTTTACTCTCTATAATTTCTCCTACTATCTCATTCATTAAAATTATATTATTTATAAAATAATTTATTTTTGTATTCTGGAAATCTCTCTTTAAAGATATTTATCGCTTTTTCTTCAACGTCAAAAAAATTATCCCAAAAACCTTTATAACTCATTATTTCAGGAACTAATTCAAATGATTCTTCACTGTTTTCTTTATACACATAATCATTTCCAATTTTAGAATTAATTATTTTGAAAATATTTTTATTATACAATGCTGGTATACCATCCTCACTCACTATCCTCATAAATATAGATAAAGGCTTATTTATATGTGATATAAATTCCATGCTAATAACCGTATAATGCTTACTGTGAATTAGATTCTTACCTTTCTGATTTTCTTTCAATTGAATTTTCACTATATTATTGATTATAAAAAAGTTAAATAATTTTAGTTGATTTTGTTATAATTTATGCTAATACTTAAAAAAAGTTCACATAAGGAAACATTTTATCTAACTCTGATCCATCATTAATTTCAATATAATTTATTAAGTCTATTGTTAAATAATCTTCGTTACAATAAATTTCCTCCCAAAGCCATATAAAAAAATCCTTTGGGTTTTCCGGTAATTCAAAAGCAGGATTAGCGGATTCATAAATTGATATAAAATCATCTTGGTTATCAACATTTAAATAATATATTAAGGAATTTCTAAAAATTTCTTTAAATGCTTTGGGCATTATCAAATAATTTAATAAAATTCGATAACGAATAACTTTTTTGACTTCACTTTCATTATTCACTTCTAAATTTGAAAAGACCTTAATACAATCATCTAGATCATAAAAAGAAATTGCATTTAACATATGAGTAATGAAATACTTATTCACAATATTTTTTTTCATTATAAGTATATTTTTTTTATTTATTTATTTATTTATTTATTTATTTATTTATTTATTTATTTATTCTTAACAACGGATAACCAGTATAATAATTTCCAGAAACATCAAATTTAAATATAGCCGTATTCGTTTGGGTAAAATTAAAAGAATTCTTTAAATAACCTCCTCCAATAATTTTAGGTGATATAACTTTAATTTCCAAACTTCCACTCAAATGAGGTTTATCAAGTAAAATAGCTCTATATTTTACTTGCGCTTTTAATGACAACTCCAAAGCATCACTACTAGAATAAAATCTTGAAGCATCTGCTTTATTTTTAACAATACTTTCTCCAGGATTAATACCAGAATTCGCTCTCTGCATTTGATCAAAATTAGTCGTTGATGCTCCATGTTTAGACTGTAAATGACCTCCATTTCTTGCATCATAGGAATTCAATTTGATTTCGGAAGCATCTTCTGCTAACGCTGCCAATTTTGCTTCTCTAGCCGACTTATTATTAGCAGCGACATGATTTCCAAAAGCTGTTACTGCTCCCGACACAAAACCAGATGCTGCAGCATTTGTACCTGCTTTTAACGAATTCTCCAAACTTTCACCTTGCAACAATGAAAAACTTGTACTTAGTGTAAAACCAGTCCCAGCTTGGGTAGTTGATTGTATAATCATTTGTTGTACTAAGGTGTTTTTAACACCTGAAAACACCGTTGACATTTGAGAACTAATAGCTCCAGCTATTGGAGCAGCAATACCAGCAGAAGCTGCACCTATAAATGCAGCCTCCCCTACCTTAAGTATGTCAACTCGTCCAGTATTATCATATTGGCCATAAGCACTATTACCTGCAGATAATATTGCCGCTGTTCCCATACCTCCCGTATAAGTTGCTGTGAGACCCGCAACAAAACCTATACATGCATATGCAAAACCATCTTTCCAACTATTTATGTTACCTGCCATGGCCTGCCCGATAACATTTCCTGCTGCACCTATTGCACCTGCAACAACGTCGTCAATTCCAAACCATTCTCCATTAGGGTCCCCACCTATCACCCAAATATTCCCCATAGCAACATACGGGCTACCGAATTGGTTTTGTGGATCTACATTAAACCAACGCCCTACAGAGCCGTCATACATACGGCTTCCAAAGTCGTACATATTATAACCATTGGCTAATAGTTGTTCTTTGCCTTGAAATTTAAAATTGTAGTTAGAGTTTAGTATAAACTCCCCACTATGTGCAAGCCCCATTGGGTAATAATCGGTATTGGAAAGAATATCACTACTATTTACACTGTTATTTTTATCCCCATCTTTAAAACTTACCCGATTGTTCCCTAAATGGTCTTTTAAACTGTATACATAGGTGTAATTTCCACCGTCATAATCAACATAGCCTTCAGGAGTTGGAAAGAATTGCAAAGTGTTGTTTACATATTGGAATCCGCCTATATAATCAGTGGTAGTCGAATTTCCACCGTTTACATACTTCATTTGCAATTTAGCACCCGAAGCATCGTATAAAAAATCGATGTGTGCACCATTTATAAAGTTAACCTTCGTTACCAAATCTAAATGGTTGTACTCTATTAAAGAGATATTTTTGTTTAGATCTTTTGTTAAATTACCATTATCGTCGTAAGCATAATCGTTACTGTTGGTATTTCCATTTATAAACCCTTCACTTGTTGAAGCATCTTCAATTTTCATTAATTGGTTGCCGTTGCCCGTATCATAATAATAAGTAAGATCATCAATAAAACTAGTACTTGTCTTACGACGTTTTAGCCCCGAAATATTTCCATTGTAATCATAGCCATTAACTATTACTTCGAACTTATTCCAATTAGTGGTTAAACTAGTTCCTTCACCGTATTGTGCTTTTGAAAATCTATTTAAATCATCATACGTATAGAGGTATGATTTTTTGGTATTGTTGTGTGCCGATTTCCATACCATTTGTGATATGTTGCCATTGTATTGTTGCATGGCAGCGGTATAGTTGGTTCCTTCTCCCGATTCATAATTTAATTCAAATGCAAATAGGTCTGTCCCTATATTATCAACGTCGTTTATCCCTTTTAGAGACCCTCGGATATCAAAGGTATAATCTATCGATTGTAATGCGACACCACTGGTACCCCCAATCTCTTTTTTAACCAAAACCCCTAATTCATTAAAGGTGTTTTTAGCAATGCGTTGTTCTGGATTGCTATTCACCGTTTGAAAATGTTCTAATGGACGTTCTTGATGATCGTATTCAAAACGATCTTGAATGGTTAATTGGGTACTACTACTTAAACGCTTATGTGTAGTAGTTGAACTTTCAATCTTTCCTCTAAAATCTAATTTACTCTGATTGTCTGTATAGCCTCCCAAGTAATTTTTTTCATAGACTTTAATGAGTCCTCCTTGCTCATCGTAAAATGAATAAATTTTACCCCAAGAAGCTGCTCCCAATGTTTTGGTCCAAGAAGCCGTTGAAAATCCTTTTGTTCTTGTTGTAACATTCTGTCCTAAAATAGTGGTAGGTATGATTGGTTTATCTGAATCTGTAAAAGTATAATCGTCGAAATAATTCACCGTTAACACTTCTAACCCAGTAGTAGGATACGCATTGTTTGAATAATTAATGCTAATACCGCCAACCGTTGTAGTAGTTGTAGTTCTGGCTTCAATATTAGATAAATTGGTAGTATTTGCACTTATATAACTATCTGCTGCTGTTTGCAAGGTAGCTCTTGTTGAAGCACTTGAAAATAAGCCACTATAAACAGCCCGGCCGAAGGCATCGTATTTGGTAAATAGCCACTTTCCATCATCCTTTAAGTTCTTGTCTTGGGTTAATATTGGTCTGTCTAATTGATCATAGACCATATATTCTGGTTCCTTTCCAGGCGCCCTTTGTTCAATTTGTCGATTGTAAGTGTCATATACATATTGGAACGCTAAATCATTTAAATTTGTTACAGAAATAGTAGTTCCACTAATAATTGAGAATATTTTAGGTGTTAATACATACACCATATTCCCGGTATCATCATAGACGTAATACGTTTTTAATGTTTTAAGCACAGTACTTTCTAGGATGTAACTGAATTCTGCAATCTTTTTACCGCTCTTATCTGTAAACACTTCTTTGGTATTTATTTTACCATCAGCAGTAGTCCAATTCTCATTTTTAACACTATTCTTTAAAAGAGTTCCTTCGACATAGTAAGAAGCAATTGAGAGGGATTGCCCTGCTCCAGAATAGTCGATCTTATAAACTTCATTTGTACTATTTGTATTATACTCATATTTTGTAGTATGATCAGTATCGCTTGCAATGTTTACTTTCCAATCTTCACCTGGTGTTCCAGTTTCTAAAACTCTGCTTAGTGGACTTGCATCAAAACTCTTTTCGGTATAGGCGTTTGGTGAGCTGCTATTTAATTGGGTTGCATGTTTAGATACATAATAGGTGTTTAAATCACCTATGAGCGTTGAATTATTGGTGTATGCCAATGTACTGCTTGTTACAGTTGCATGTGGTAAATAGGTAATTGCTTGCCTACCAAACTCGTCATAAACCAACGGCGACTTGATATCTTGATTTTGCCCACCAGAACGAATACTCACATTTTGTATCACTCTACCTAGTCCATCAAAATAAGAAACACTTTCTATTTTATCATTATTATTTGTAATTTGTGAAATATCACTTACAGGTATTAAAGGTGTAATTGTATGCACATAGTTTTTATCGCTTGAACCTAAGTCCCCATCTCCAGGACAACCATTATTAAAAAGGTTACCAGCAACTGTTGGGCATTGATCAAAATTATTTGATACCCGACCAGAAGGTTTTGTACAATTTGAAATTGGAGTACTTGCTGGATCCCCATAACCATCGTTATCTATATCTGTATACCATAAAGTTGGAGAAATAATTGTTACATCAACTGAACCTGAATTCTCACTCCAATGACCACCTGTACTTTTTGCACGGATATAATAAGTACCACTGCCTTGATTAGGAATGTATGTTGCACCTGAACCTTTAGTAATACTTGTTCCATAAGGATCCTTTCCTTGCCAATACCATACATCTCCATTTTGAGGTGTGGCACTTCGGGTTAGTACTGGATTACAAACATTGTTTGGTGCGGTTGGATCCCCTGGGTCATCAGGTAAAGAACCTATTACCTCAACTTCTATATCAGTGTACCAATAGTCATTAAAATAGTCGTCATAAACATCTACATATATGTAGGTCGAAGTAGCAGGAACTGTCCACTCAACGCTAACAATCGGAATTTCATAATCACCATAATATGTGTCATCCGTAGCTGTAAAAAGACCTTCGTCTGAATACCAATCATAATAATATAAATCCCCATAAGGAGGATATCCATATGTGTCATCACCAAAAGAATACGTTTTAGTTTCTCCTAAATTAACGGTAGTTGGTCCAGTGATACTATATTGAGCATATAAATTCTCTGGTAGTACAAAGAAAATAAATAGACCAACTACTAACTTATAAAAGTTCAAATTTATCGAAATCTTCATTATTGATATTTTTTAAATTTTATGTTAATCTCTTGCTAAATACCAGTTCTCGATGAGCATATTCATTCTATTGTCTGCTGTTTTTATACGTGAAATTTGTAAAACATTCACAGTCAACTCTTTGATTTTAAAACCCATAACACTACCCTTAGGACTTGTAATTTCAATACCTTTATTTTTGTTTATCAGCCAGGTACCCGTTACGATTCGTCCATCTTCGAACTCTTGAATAAAATTACCATTCTCCTCAAAGGTGATTTTACGATTGCGGTATGCTTGCTTCACCTTTTCTTGACGTGCAGCACCCATTTTTGCATAATGATTTTTGGCTTTAGTATCCATTAACTCAATAGAAGACTCATAATTAAAAACCCAAGTTCCAATAATTTGATCTATATTACTTTGGCATATACTCTTAAAAGGAACCCCTAAAAAAACTACTATTAAAAACAGCTTACAAAAATGCTTTCTCATAAAAAATTGTTAGATTCTTATTATAAATTTTATACTTAATTTTAGAAAAATAAATACACTACAAATATGAAAACAGTGTTTGATATTTAAGTAAGGGCTTCCCTTACAGTTTGCAAGGCAAATCATTATTTTCTATGAAATTACTTAGTTTCAGAAAAATAAACTGATTTAGATATTTTTATTGCGTGTAATTTCAATGACAAGTGAGCATCATTTTTTATGATATTAATAAGCCTAGAAATAAATAACCTTTATTTTCAATTGGGCTTGTTTCGCTAGGTTTAACATATTTTTAGTACCTCTACTTTTACCATCCCAAAAGGCAATTAATGCGTCAGCATAATTTGCCATTTGTTGGTTGCGTTTTGGACCTGCAGCTCGTTTGTATCTTTTCCAGTCAGCAGGGAATTTTGTGAGTTGAAATCCTTTTTTAGCTGCATATTTTTCACCGAGTTTGTCGGCTCCTTTGTTATAAGCTCCAGATACAATTTCAATAACGGTTTGATCCTGGAGAAACAGGTCGCATACTTCAAATAGTTTTTTGTAGTCGGTAAAGGTTCGACTTCCTGCGATAATGATTTTCATTTTATTGGTTTTTGATAAAAAGCCTAGCTGGAAGCCAGGCTTTTTATGGTTGATTTTTAAGACCTCAGCAATGCAATTTTTAATTGCTTGATTGTTGAAAGTTGCTGCTTAAGGTTTTCTTCAAAAGCATTGATTTTTTTGAGTTTCTCTACTTTGATTTGCCATTGTTGCTCCTGGTTATTTTGGAGTGCTTTATGGATTACTTTTTTAGCATCTGAAATACAGATAAATGGAATAACACTTCCTTTTAAATAGTACTCAAAATAACGACCAGTTTTAAGCGATAAACACAAGTAATACAAAGACTCACGAGCAGGTTCTGAAGCTGCTGTAATTACAAAACAGTTGGGGCAAGGCTGGTTCATAGATTCTGCTATATTACACCAAGCGCCATCTGGCACTTTCACTAAAATAGTCCACTGGACTATTTCTTTACGTTCAGTCCTATAGGCTCTACCGCTTTGGTGGGTTTTGATTTCAAAATTTGACATAGTTCCGGAATTAAAATTATTGGCCAAGCGCCATCTGGCTCTATCGCTAAAAGCGTCCACAGGACACTTTTTTACGCTCAGCCCTGCGCACGTAATTTTTTCGGAAGAGAAAGAAAAAAGACAGTAATGTTATTGGTTGTGTGGGATAGCCTGTCAAGGTTTTTGAGAAAAATACTACCCGTATTCGTATACCGTTTACAGTTGCAGTTTACAGTATGCAGTTTTATTTATGTATGATTATAATTGGAAGAAAATTTAGGGTGGAGATTTTTTTCAAAACCCGTAGGGCTTGACCTTGAAAGGCGTTGAGGGGCTGGCGAAGGGAACAACCTATTTTTGCTATCTTTTTTATTTTTTACTAGATGTTCATTTTGCCTTGATGCAAAACGAACCAAAAAATCAAGACTGATTTTAATTTCTTTGAATCCTATCGTTTTATTCACTATCGCATCCAGACCACTGCGTTCTTTGGATGCTTAGCCGTTACTAAAACTTGAATTACTACAGAAATTCAAATAGGTCGGGAAAATTTTAAAGTAGCTTAATTTTTAAAAAGTCACTTTAAAAAAACTTAAGGTTCGTATTGCAGGTAATCGCACGACAAATGCGGTAGCATTTAGGCGAGCCGCCGAGCGAGCTGAACGAAGGGTGTTGGGGCAAGAGCACGTTGCTTTTTCAGCAAAAGTGCGTGCAACAACTACGTGGCACACGCAGGGTTGGCGGAGTTTTTGACTACTTTTTTATAAACGGATTTATGCGGTGGGAAAGGCAAGGGCAAGGTATGAAGTGAGTTCTGTATTTATATGTTCATTTTGCCTTGATGCAAAACGAACCAAAAAATCAAGACTTATTTTAATTTCCTGGAATTCTAGCATTTTATCCGCTATCGTATCCAGACCGCTGCGCTCTTTGGATACTTAGCCGCTCCTAAAACTTGAATTACTACAGAAATTCAAATAGGTCGTTTTTGGTGAGTGGTGTTTAATAACAAAATTATTCTAATGCAGTAACAATTAAACGGAATAGCTTGCTCTTGTGTGCGTTTGCAATATGTTTTAAGTGCGAGTGCTAAGGAGTGCTTAAATTATATGCAAAATGGATTTTCTTATTCTGAAGTAAGTATTGCAAAAACTGTGACAACCCGATCAGCCCGAAGTGAGCAGCAGGCGAGCCGAAATTATGAAACAGCGGTTGTACCCAATAAAATGCCTTGCGCAGCAAAACATTAAAGGGTTTGGGTGCAAAAGTAGCTGTGCGTGAGGAATGCGTGGAATGTGTGCAATAAAATAAGTGAATGCGCTACAATGAGCACCCACTGGAGCACAAATTGTAGCGCAATGAACGGCAAATACAAATGCGACAAAGGAGCGTTTTTAATTGTATTTTATGGAACTAAATGGAGCAATTGACGAACACATTATTACCTGCACGAATGTTTGTGTTTTGTTCTACTGTTAATTATGGAAACGGATTTAAAAAGCGCAAAGGCAACGGTAAATGCTTACTTTTTCAGTAAGCTTTTATGTGCGGAATTGAAAGCTGTATGGAATGCAGTAGTAACGGAATGGAATACTGCTGGAGATGGGGATTTGGGTACAGAATGTTATTACGAATATTAAATTCTGTAAAAAAAACTGCCTAACTCTAGCACGAATTAAGCAGCTAACTAACCAAACTTGTTTTATGAAAAACTTGTACCTTAAGAACACTACAAATATAAGCTAGATTATTATACTCATATATAACATGACTAGAAAGTAAATAGTTGTTTACTTTTTATTGGTACTGAATACAATACCAAGCTAAATTGTTTAATTACCCCGTTACACCACCCCTTGCAAGCTGAGGAGTTTTAATTTTGTTTGCTTAGTGATTACCTGCACGGATGTTTGTAGCTTGTTGTATTGTTTCTTTTGGTAGCGGATTTTTTATAACTAAATGATGAGATAAAAACTTGAATTTAACGCTTTTTTTAAAGTGAAATATTACTGAAAATTGCAATTATTATTTTTTTTGCACGTAAAATTAAAATGCGTTTTAAGCTTACAAATACCAACATATGTATGAATTAAAACTTAATGTAACTTTTATTACTTATATCATATTAAACCTTCTATTTCAATTTGATATGAAATAAAATTAGTATTCATTATATATATACTGATATGTTATATTTTGTACTTTAGTGTTTTGAATAAAGCTCACTATTAGTAACCCCATAAGAAAAAGAAAACAATTGAGTACAAAAAATATATTGATTATTGAAGACCACCCTTTAGTATACAATAGTTATTTAGCCGCGTTTAAAACTATTGAATCTAAATTTACTGATTATAAATTCGTAATAAATATTTCAGAAAATTGTGATGATGCTATAAAAAAAATTAATGAATCCGTTAATAACTGTAAAATTGACCTTGTGTTATTAGATATTTCCATTCCCCCTTCGAATGATAAATTGTATTTATCAGGTGAAGATATTGGTGTTTATTTAAAAGAAGTGTTACCCGATTCTAAAATTATTGTTTTAACAACATTTAATGATAACTTCCGAATTTATTCTATTATCCAAAATTTAAATCCAGATGGTTTTTTAGTTAAAAATGATGTGACCATTGAAATACTTATGGAGGCCATCAATAAGGTAATTTCATATCAGACGTTTTATAGTCAATCTGTTTTAGAATTAGGGCGTAAAATAATTGCACAACCATATGTAGTAGATAAAATTGATAGACAAATGATATACGAAATCTCTAAAGGCGCAAAAATGAGTGAGTTACCAAAAAAAATACCTATGTCTATAGGAGGACTAGAAAGAAGAAAACGAAATTTAAAGGACATTTTTGGTTTAGAGCAGAGTAACACTGATAGAGAGTTAATAGAAAAAGCAGAAGAAATAGGATTCCTTTAATAAAAAAAGTAGTTTTCATTTATTGCGAATAAAGTATTGTTGCTGTTTTTTGTAAATATATTTTGCATTCTAAAAACTCTTTAGCTTGTTTAAAGTTTTTTTTCTTTTCAAAAGAAACACTTGCTATTTTACCCATTTTCAATTCTTGCTCTAACTTAAAAATCAAGGATACAATATCAATATACCCACCTTGCACAGAGAATTGATAGGTTTCTTGTATGGCGTTTTCATTTATTTCTAAAACGAGTGGTTTTTCAAATTTTAAAAGTTTAAGAGCTTTTATTTTACAAATTTCATTTAACGTTATTAATAGTTTATTATGGAATGTTGTTTTCGAGAAAATTTGGTTTTTCACTAAAATTGAATCGTAATACTTATGTTGCTTTCTCAAATAATGTAAATCGTTATCACTTGATATTTTTTGACCTGTTTGTTCTAACAGCAAATGATATTGCTTTTTAATCTCTATTGTTTTTAAAAATGAAAATTTGCATGCTAAAATAAATAACAAAACAAACCCAACTAAAAGTAGGCTATTTTTTTTAATTCTGCTCATTTATTTGGATATTTAGAATGAAAATTGCGCCTCCAACAAGGTTCCCATATTCAATTATTTCAACAGACTCTACCCATTTCATATTTTCAATTTTATTCAACCAATTTTTAAAATAATCAACATCCATTGATTCACCTTCTACAATAATTGAATTCATTTGTAATTGTAGCGGTTTTTTATTCTCAATTTTTTTCAATAATGGTTGAAAATCTAAACTTGTTAATTTAATTGAGGGGAAAATTGAAGTACCAATCTGATCAAAATAAAAAGAAGTCTTTGAGCTTTTTGAATTTATCATATCTTCTACTAATCTTCTTTTCCTTTCTATATCTTGCGATAAACCTATTGATTTTTCTTCATTCACATAATTAACTTGTTTTTCAAGTGTCAGATTTTCAACTTTTTTATTGAAATAATCAAAAGCAAAAAAATTAATCAATAATAAACTAAATAATACTATACCTCCAATCTTCCACGCTTTTTGGATATTATTATTTAAAGTAAATTCTTTTGTTAGCTTACTTTTAATTTCATTAAAATTATTTAAAGAATGATTGTTGTTTGTAAAATACGCAAGAATTCCTGATAGCGAAAGCATTTCAAGGTTTGAAATATTTAGACCATTTATCGCATAGCTTTTAACTTTAGTTGTTGGATTTAAATCTATTGATTGAATATTACCATCTATCACATCAATATTTGCATTACTGGTAGCAACTATTTGTGCTTCGACAAAAGGTATTACTTGCGTGACAATGCCATTACCCAGACTAAATCCAATGCAATCTAATTCGTGTTTTTTGAAATCATTAAGAATTTTATTAACATCTATTTTTCTACAGATAGCAACACAGGTATTTTGCTGTAAATGAACTATCTCGTAGTAAAAATCTGAAATTTTCAGTGAAGGGAATGCTTTTTGAAGTAATTTAACTTCATCAGTTTCTTTTGAAATTATCTTTGATAGAACTTGTTCATTATTAATGACTAAAAAAAAATGATTTATTTTAAGATTGGTTGCATTTATTTCCTCAACATTTATAAATTGTTTTTTGAACTTAATGTTGAGTTCATTATTTTTTTTAAAGACACTGACTATTTGAAATTTATTGTTTCCATTAAAAACACCATATTCAATAGCTGTGAAGGTATTTCCATATTTTAAATATTTTAATACAGTTTCTAGCATATTAATAAATGATTGTTGGTTTTATTAAAATGACTAATTTTTTTGAGGAGTCTTCTCTTGATCTAGTGCTGAAAAACCATTTGATTACAGGTATTCTAGAAAGAAAAGGCACACCAGTTCCAGAGTCATTCTTAACTTTCTCTTCTAACCCACCTAACATAATTAAGTCTTGATCTTTTACTCTGACTATGGAGGTAAATTTACGAGAATCCATATTAGGTGGTGCTTCAGGGCTGATACGACCACCACTAAACGTAGATTGCTCTACATTTATTTCCATAGTAACCTGGCCATCACCAGACACAAGTGGTTTTAAATCTATTTGTAATTTTGCTTCAATTGGCTCGAAATTTTTAATTTCAGAAGTTTGGGGTATTTGCGATCCAAAATAATTTACATTTGTCACAACATAATAGGTGGTTTCACCAATCGACAAGCTAGAACGATGACCGTTTAATGTAGACAATTTAGGTGTAGATTGAATATCAACATCACCGTTTGCCTCCATTGCTTTGATATTCATATAAAAATTAGGCACTACTTTACCTAAATTCAAGGCACCTAAAATATTGTTCCCGCCTAAAATTTTGCTTACATCTTTTCCACTGACTGTTAAGTCGGCATTTGGAAAAATACTTCCCTGAGTTTGCACAGGTTCATCACCTATACCAAAGCTTACACCAGTTTCTAGCGTTGCCGATTTTGCAACTGCCAAAATCATTACTTCAATTGCGATTACAGGAATTGGCTTGTCAATAGATTTTATAAACTCCCTAAATTTTAGGATGTCCTGACTTGGGCCACTTACAATAAAACTGTTTAGTTCTACATCTACTTTAATTTCTAAATTTTGTTTAATTTCATCGGGTAAAATATTTACTAAAGCTTCTGCTTTGCTAGCATAATTTGTAAAACTATTTGAATTGGAAGTATTAATGCTCTGTCTATTTTGACTGTTTGAAGTTAAATTGTTTTGAGATACACCATATGAATTTATATTGGAGTTGTTAAAACTATTTTGTTGATTTCCTGTTTGATTGTTCATTATTTCAATAGAACGGTGCATAAGCGGAATTGCAATTGTATTTCGTAAAGAGGCACTTTCTTTCTTTCCAAAATAATAAATATCATCTTGTTTTTTATAGGTATATGCAGTATTTTCTAACATATGATCTAGCAATAAATCAAATGATATTCCATTTGCTTTTACAGAAACTCTTCCAGCTTCAGGTAAAGGTGTTGAAGTGAACATATTTACATTTAAGTCTAAGCCAATATTACGTATGATTGTTGCGATTTCAGCATTCTCAAAGTCTACATCCAAAGTGCGTAACACTGGATCAAGAATTTTATAATACCCGTTTGATCTTGATTGATTTTGATTAGCATGTTTATTTACTAATTGTTGATTTGCAATTGATGGGCCTAAATTATTTTTTTCAAATAAGTAATAATTGTCACGTGTTTTAGTAACAGTAATATTGTTTGAAAAAGCAATTTTATCTAAAGCACTGTCAAAAGGCATATTTTGGATGTATGCAGAAAGTAACATATTTTCAAGACCCGGTTCAAATACTAAATTTTTACCAGTTTTATCGGTAATTAATTTGAATGCTATGTATAAAGAGTCTTTTTGTAAATCAATAGAAAATAATTGTGTTTCATCATTGTAAGTTATTGGAATCTCTCTATTTTCTGGTTTTACAATTGGGACTTCTACTTTTTTAATAGAAAGAATATTTCCAATAAACTCAATGGTTAAATTGTATTCGTTACATACAAATAATAACACATGTGCTACAGTTGAATTCGAAAAATTATTAGCAATAATTATGTTATTTAAATCAGCGTCAATATTCAAGTTAATCTCATGTGCACTTGCTAAAGACCTTAAAAAATCTGGCAATAACACATTATTTACATTTACATCTGCTTTTTCAGTTAATCCTGGAGCATCTATTGTTATACTCTCTAATTTTAGCTTTAACTGATCTATCCTGCTGTTTTGAGCATAGAGGCTGCAACAATTTATTATGATGAAAATAACTATTAAAAAACTTTTTTTATTCATATTTATTATTAGACCTAGTCGGTTAACATGGTATACACTTCCTCAATAGCAGTGATGCCTTGTTCAATTAATTTATATGCGTTTGCTTTTAAGGTTGCTATGTTTTCTTCAGCCAAATACGTATCGACATCTAAAGCTTCATTTTTAATTTGAGTTATTAAAAAATCATCTAATGGAATTATTTCATAGATTGCTTTTCTTCCATTGTAACCTGTATGGTAGCATTCATTACAACCAACGGGTACAAAATGTTTTTTCAAATTAGAAGGGATTGCACTTTTTTTAGGAAATAAACTTGCTGTAACCAGCTCTTCTTTTTTACACGAATCGCATAATTTACGAACTAACCTTTGGGCTATACTAACATTTAATGTACTCGCAACTAAAAAAGGAGGAATTCCCATATCTATCAATCGGGTAATTGTTGCCCAGGCAGAGTTTGTGTGAATAGTAGAAAGTACTAGATGCCCTGTTAATGCAGCTCTAATTGCCATATTAGCAGTTTCTACATCTCTAATTTCACCTACCATAATTATATCAGGATCTTGTCGTAAAAAAGTTCGTAAAGTACTTGCGAAATCCAACCCAATGCTTTCTTTAAGTTGAACTTGATTGATGCCTTCCAAGGTATATTCAATAGGATCTTCAATGGTTAATATATTTGTATTTACATTGTTCAATTCTTTTAATGTAGCATACAAAGTTGTTGTTTTACCTGATCCTGTTGGTCCTGAAATGAGAATTATCCCGTGTGGTTTTTTAATACTTTCACGATAGCTTTGTAATTCACTATCTGTAAACCCCAAATTTTCTAATTGAATATTATTGGTATCTTTGGATAATAACCTCAACACCATTTTTTCACCGTGTAATGTAGGTAGCGCAGAAGCACGAATGTCGAAATCTGAATTTTCTGTATTGATTGTAATACGACCGTCTTGAGGTAATCTCTTTTCGGAGATATCCATTCCTGCCATAATTTTGATTCGGTTTATGATGACTGGATATTCAGAAAGTGGAATCACAAATTTTTCAATCAGTTTCCCATCAATTCTAAAACGAATCTTCGCTTTTAATTCAAAAATCTCAAAATGAATATCACTACTACCACTATTTTTAGCTTCGTCTATTATTTTTAACAAAAAATCATCTGAATAGTTTAATGACTGACTTTTTGAAGCACTATTAATTCGGTAATTCTTGTTTAGGTATAATTGAATATTTTCTTTTGATTCGGTTACCAATTGTACTTTTTTACCTAAAATAATTTCTAATTCTTGTTTAAGAGAACTATTGTTATTTACAGTTTTAAAAGTAATTGAATCTGCTTCTTCCTTTGCCGGTATAATTTGGTACGCAAATGCTTGCTCAGGCGTGAGTAGCTGCTGTAAACTTGTTTCTATATGAAAATTTACATCCACCATTAAATTAAGTATAAATTTGTGAAATTAAATATCCAATTCGTTATTAATAACAAGCCCAGGAAAAGTGCCTGTAAGCCAGCTAAGGGAATTGTTTTATCCTTTAATTTGTTTTTTACAATCATAAATAAGCATAACGCCCCTATTAATGAACTTGAAAAAATCACTAAAAAAGAACCTGTAGGAAAGGCACACGCAATGATTGCAAAGAAGAAAAAATCCCCTACGCCAATTGCTTCTTTAAACTCTAATTTTAATACCCATTTGGAATACAAATACAATACCCCCATTATCGATAATACAATTGAACCATTTATAGCTATTGCTGTATAAAACTGTATGGTATTCACTTCTGAATAATGTAGAAAAGTTAGCATACAAAATGCCAACAAAAACAAACCTACATACACTTTTCGTTCTTTAAAATCCTGATAATTAATGGTTGCCAGAACAAATAGCACAAGTATTTTTATAGTAAATTGGAGCATAAGAACGACTTAAGGTTTAATCTTTTACAATTTCTTTTAAGGATTGCATATGGTCAATTTCCCATACATTAAATACCCCATCACTATCAAAATCGGTTATGGCTGTTGCCCGGGCCTTGAAGGAACTATTTGTTGCTTCTATGATTTCATATTTATAGTTTGAATTCCCATTTTCAGAAACCAATTTTGGCATTTCAAAACCTAATTCATTAAAATCGGCACTGTATTTAGAATAAGTAAAGAAATGCGTTCTTGCAATACTGTGAATGTGTTTTAATTGCACCTGAGCTTCTATGCTTTTTGCTTTGGAAATCAAAGGCATTAAGCTTGGCAGAGCAATTAAGATTAAGATTCCTATAATTACCAAAACCACCATTAATTCTTGAAGGTTAAAAGACCTCAGTTTTTTACTAAGTATATTGTGATCACTTTTCATTTTAGAGTATTTATTGCTGTATTCCTAAGAAATCAAATTTATAGTAATTGAAGAAATGACAACTAAGGATTGTCCTTACAAATGCAAAGGTGTTTCATTTGCGATGATTGGTATAGAGTATTTAATTTTACAGTGTTAAACACCTCGCCATAAGAAGGTAACTAAAATAAAATAGTCAGTCATATAGAAAGGTTTATAAAAATAATTTATTTACAATCTTAAAAAAAATGGGCTAGTAGAGTCTAAGATACGATTAATTGCGCTGTCTCAATTATAGATATTCAGTAACTATTATTTGTACATTATATATAATACTATAGTAAAGTAAATCAAATAACATAACAATTATAAATAACTAAAAATGAATTTTCACAAAATAACTTTTTTTATTGTTTTATTTTTATTGGTAGTACCAATAGCGAATGGACAAGTAAGCGAACCTACGCCTCTTTCACCACAAATAGCGGCATTTCAACAATATGGCGATATTAATGTGAACCTATCCACTGGTGTACCGAATATTTCAGTACCGTTATTTGAAATCAATCATTTTGGGTATAAACTACCTTTAAGTTTAGATTATTTTCCTACGCCTTTGAGGCCAGGTTATAATTATGATGTTACTGGTGTTGGCTGGAATTTGTCTCTTCGGAGTCATATTTCTAGAAAAGTAAATTACTTACCAGATGAAAAGACTGATTTTGAAGTATACAATATGGAACATACCTATACGGCTAACTACTCATTAAGTATACTCAGTGAAAGAAATTTTGCCTCAGATATTTTTAAGGCAACATTACCTGATGGTTCTAGTTTTGATTTTTCTATAATTAAGCATAGTAATAACACTATTGAGGTAGTTGTTTTTAACGGACGCCCTGTAAAGGTAGATTGGGTAAAAACTTATGGTGCTCCTGGAATAACTTCTTTTGATGTGACGGATGAATCTGGTATTGTATATACCTTTGATGTTCCTAATAAATTAACTAAGGGGGAATATTATTACACAGAATGGCATCTTTCAAAGATAAAACTTCCCAATACCCAACAAACCATTGATTTTGAATATGACAACTTCGTACAATCATTGCACTATGATTCTTCTGCTCATGGGATCTCTTTTAAAAGAGAACTAATGTTCCATGGTTTATGTTTGGGACCTAATGGTGAGGATATTGGTAATAATGTAATCCGAGAGAATTATCCTCAAATGGCTCAAGAGTTTAGGTACCGTAGTTTACTAATAACTAGGATAAGTTACGGATTGGAGAATATTTATTTTACATATGATAAGCCAAAGAAAAATCCAATACAGCCAAACGAAAATTTTTATAATTATTTAGATCGAATAGATTATAAGAATATAGCTATTGAATTTGATAGAACAGTTAGTAACATTCAAGGTATACCCCATGCTCAATTAACTGGTTTAGATTTTAAAAATGCAGGTACTGATGTGTTGCTTAGCAAATATCAATTTATCAACGAGGGTTTTAGTACATTTAATGGTAAAAGGACTGACCATTGGGGATATTATAATGGATTAGCTAATGGGTCATCAGGTGTTGGTAATTTTGTTTTTAGTGGTCCATGGGATTACCAATCAATTGACTTAAACAGTTATAATACTCTTGAAATAATAGAAGCAGAAAATCCACTTAGCCCTAATAGTCAGTTTACCAAATACCAATTCAATAAAGACTACTATCTCGCGGGCGAACCTGGAGGCACCCATGGTAAATTGGAAGCTATTATATACCCTACAGGAGGTAAAACAGAGTTTGAATTTGAACATCATAAATTTTTAACACAAACTAGTTGGGATGGCGTGTTTATTGAAGATTTAAAAAAACGAGAGGTTGCCGAAGCATCAGGTTTTAGGATTAAAAGGATTACCAATAAAGATAGTAACGGAAATCAAATCAGTAAGAAAAACTACCGTTATGGAAAGCGTGCTTCTGAAATCTGGGATCCAGCCGATATGGGGAACTCTAGTATTGTAGATGATTTTATGGTGGGTAAAAACCCTGAACAGCACACTAATGTTGGCGAGGTGGTGGTTGACCCTAATATATTGAATTTTTTAAGCTACTCATATATTTATCCTGGATCGGAATCAGCAGGTAATCAAGTCAATGATTATCCTGATAATTTCACTGATCTTATTCTAGGAAAAACAGGATACCTATGGAGCCTAGCAGCAGGATGTGAGATACCTTTTGATTGGGAGATAAGTATAAGTGCTAAGAATTTTCAAAAACTTTTAAATGGAAGACCACAAGTAGTATATCCATATGTTACAGTATATGAAGGAAATTACAATGATACCTCACCACAATCTACTGTTGGTATTAACGGTAAAACAGAATATGTTTATGATCTCATGGAGGATCTTAATGAAGATGGCAATGAGACATTCATAGAGGCTGTGTTAGATGAAGAAGAATCAGGGGGGAATTTTAGAACCTATATTCCGCAGTCACACCGTTACAATAACTTATTAGAGCAGAGAGATTATGCTGTAAAGAATAATGAGTACAGTTTGATAAAAAAAGATATTATGTCTTGGGCTGAGTGTTCCGGTAATATGGTTAATGTTTTTACAACCTTTCAACCTTCAATTCCCGCATCTGTTCTCAATCGCATATTTTATCCAGCTGCGGCGCAACAAGATTTCATTTATAATTATGTAACACAAGGTGTTAGATTTCAGCTTGTGGATTATTATGACATGAAACCAAGTCAAAAGTTTGTAACGATGTATTTGGACGATGGGTCTGAAATTACAACAAGGGAAGAGTGGTCATATATACCAGGGGGTAGATTGTCTAATCATTATCTATATGATAGTAATGGAAAGATACAAAAAACAGAATATGTTTATCCTGGGGGTACTAGTTCAGAGCTAAATCATTTATTGTCTAAAAATATCATTAATGCGCCAGTTAGTGTTCGTAATTTTTATGATGATAAATTTGTTTCTGCGGTTCAAACAAAATATGATGGAGATGGACGTCCCACAAATATTTATATATCAGAACAGAAAGGGGTAGACATACCGAATAACCCGAATTCAATATACAAATACCCACAACAATTTACTTACACTTATAATGTTAATGCTAGAATGAAAGAAGCCACTAGAGAAAATAGCTATAGTACGATATATTTATGGGATTCGTCAAACAAAAATGTAATGGCAAAAATAGAGAATACCACCTATGCAGAAGTTAGTTCAGCAGATGAAAAGCCTGATTCATACAATAGCATAACATATTATGATGACTTAAAACTCTTGGTGGATAGTAATGCTTTTATATCTACCTACACTTATAATTCAATAGGAAATATTACTCAACAAACCGATTCGCGGGGCTACACCACCTATTACGAGTACGATGCGTTTAACCGTTTAAAACAGGTTAAAGATGCCGATGGCAATATACTCAGTGAGAACCAATATCACTATAAAGGGCAACTATAATAAACGAAACAAAAAAACAGAATGATGAAATATAAACATTATATAATTATTTTACTGACATGCATATTTACAAGTTTATCTTATGGGCAAACAGAAATAAACGCTAGTTTACTAGAGGGAACTTGGAAATTGAACATTACAGAAACTCTAAACAGTATGGAACCATCCAAAAAAGTAACTTGGAACAGCATGCAATCCGAATCTAGAGAACGAATTTCACAGCATTATAAAGATAGGAAGATTCTGTTGAGTCCAGAAGGAGATTATACACTTACCTTAACTAATGGCCAAACATCAAAAGGTACTTGGTTATATAATTCAGATACTAAAACATTAAAGATTACTCATGTCAATGGAAAAACTAGTAGTCAAAAAGTACAACTTTTGAATGATTCAGAATTGGTTTTAGTGCCAGAACAAAAAATCAATCATACAATACTACTTTCTAAACTATACTATACTAAAAGCTAAAGCATTAATATTATGAATACACAGAATACGCATGATGTTTTAAAAATTACGGTTGTTCTATTATTTTTATTGATGAGTAATTTTAGTATTACAGCCCAAAATAATATATATATACAAGGGCCAACCAAAGCTCATCAAGGGGAAATTTTAACCTATACACTCAATAATCCAAATGGAGACATAAACCCTAATGAAACATATTGGTATTGGGAAGCTTTTAATAACGACTTTTATTACTATGACGAAAACATGGGGTCATCTACGGATATTGAATTTAATCTTCCTTTGGATTACGATATTGGTGTAGAACTTTACGATGATGATTACAATTATATAGATGGTGATTATCTAACGGTAACAGTCATTCCAGAAATCCCAAACACACCACCAAATCCAACGGTATTGAGTAGTACAACGGGAAGTGTTACATTGCAACGTACAGATTCTCCCCAAACAGATATGGATATTACATGGTATTGGCAAAGTAGTTCCAATGGTACAAGTACAAGTAATGGAAGTGGTACAACCAAAGTAGTTACAACCGGTACAACGTACTATTTACGAGCATATAATTCTCATTCAGGTTTATGGAGTACAGATTCGGGTTGGGTATCATATACTGTTCCAACTTTACAAACCTGGTATCAAGATAGCGATGGTGATGGGCTGGGTGACCCTAACAACTTTATTAACCAGACGTCCAAACCTACAGGATATGTGAGCAACAGTGATGACGAATGTCCTTTGCAATCAGGTACATTGGATAATAATGGATGTCCAGTGATTAGTACACCATTAAGTGATCAGAATTACGTGTACACAATAACACCAACCAAGGGTGTTAACAAATTAGGTTTGCTATCTAACAATGAATTTATGGAAAGTGTAAACTATTACGATGGCCTTGGAAGACCCATACAAAGTATAGCAATTCGTGCTGGTGGTCAACAACAGAACATTGTTACCC
>NZ_RHLN01000143.1 GCF_004121075.1 Lutibacter sp. HS1-25 | reverse complement strand
ACAATACTACTGAAATGGGGATGGGTGTGTCTGCATTGTATAATGGAAACATAAGTGAAACAATTTGGCGTACAGCAAATTCCGAAACATACGGAAACCGTAAACGTGGTTATGCATATCAATATGATGCGCTTAATCGCATAACAGAAGGAGGATTTAGAAGAGCCAATAGTACAGGAAGTAGTTTTATTGAGCAAACCAATGAATACAATGTAACTGGAATAGATTATGATTTAAATGGAAATATTAAACATCTTAATAGACGAGGGGTGATTAATAGCTCTAATTCAATTGGTGATATGGATAAACTAACTTACACCTATAGTTCTAATAGTAACAAATTACAAATAGTATCTGATGCAGGTAATGACACCTATGGTTTTAAAGATGACCTAATAGGAGCAGGAATAGATTCTACAACAGATTATACTTATGATGTAAATGGGAATATGACTAAAGATGATAACAAAGGAATAACACGTATTACCTACAACCATTTAAATTTACCAACCAAAGTAACACTAAATAACGGAAATATTGAGTACTTTTACGATGCAACAGGTGTGAAATTAAAGAAAATAGTGAGCACAGGAGAAAATACATTATACGCAGGAAATTACATTTATTCAGGTTCTGAAGGTATGGAAACATTAAAATTCTTTAACCAACCTGAAGGTTATGTAGAACCTGAAAATGCTAGTAATTATGGCGCTGGGTTTAATTATATTTACCAATATAAAGACCATTTAGGGAATATTAGATTGAGTTATTCTGATAAAAATGGAAATGGAACTATTTTAGTTAGTACTAACCCAAACACTAATGAATTAGTTGAAGAAAATAACTACTATCCCTTTGGCTTAAAACATAAAGGGTATAATTACGTTCAAGGAGCAATGAGAGACCACAAGTATGGTTTTGGTGGTAAGGAAGAGCAAGATGAGTTAGGTCTTGGATGGATAGATATCACTGCACGTAACTATGACCCAGCATTAGGTCGTTGGATGAACATTGACCCGTTAGCTGAAATTTCAAGACGATTTTCCCCTTATACATATGCACTAAATAATCCTATTTTCTTTATTGACCCTGATGGAATGACAGCATTGACAAATGACTGGAAGAAAAATGGAGATGGTACTTATACTGCCGAAAAAGGTGATAGTGCAGGTTCTTTACATACACAGCATTTAAAAGAGGATGGATACACTTATCAAGAAACTAATCATATTGTTGAAACACAACGTGGAGAAAATAAAGTTGGTAGCGATGGGCAAGAAAAATCTAATATTAAAGAAGGGGATGTGGTTGTTGTGCCTGATGAATATGTAGCTGCTATGGAAAAAAAGACTGAAAAGGCTGAAATTGCTGAATGGAATAAAGGTGTTACAAATGAATTAAAGAGTGAAATAGCTGAAAATCATACTGAAATGAATAAAATAGACAAATCTATGGATAGTTTAGATGCGATTTATGATAACGCTATAGAAGGAATAAGTGGGAAGCACGATGGATTGGGAGATAGAAACGGTGGATATATTCTTTTCCAAGCTGGTGAAGGTATTAAAGCTAGCAATAAAAAGGTTGAGTTAAAAAATAAGAAAGACAGTTTAAGAGAAGTAAATCAAGATAAAAGCAAAGAGATTAAAAGACGTGACTCGCTTTTTGGTTATAAATAGGGATAAATTGAAAAAGATTTTATTAAAAGTATTAGAATGGTTTTTAATCCTATATGTATTTATATACATATTGACATTTTCAATACGTTTTTTGTCTAATAATTATGAACGGTTTGAAATTAAATTAGAACATTATTCTTTGTTATTGAATATATTAATTTACGTACCAATATTTGGGTTTTTAGTTTTCATAGTTTCATATTTAAGAATACAAAAACAGGAGAATTTATTTTTTATCAAAAAAGGTAAAGAATTAAAAAAAATCTTTATTAGCTTAATTCTAATATATTTTGGCTCATTTTTAGTGAATCCATTTTACCATAATTTTAATTCAGATAAAATCCCAGTATTTGAATTTAACTCAATTCCTTTAAATGATAATATAATTGAAATTCTTTCAGTAATATTAATTGCACCTATTTTTGAGGAATTGTTTTTTAGAGCATTACTTTTAAATCCATTTATAAAAGAAAAGAAAGTTTTATTTGGTGTTATTATTACATCATTATTGTACTCAATTAGTCATCTATATATAACAAGTATTAGTTACCATGTAGATTATATATTTTTAATTAATTATTTTTTAATTGGTATTATTTTTTCAGTTTTAAGAGTCAATTTTGGTCTAATTTATGCAATAATAGCTCATTTCATATATAATCTATTAACATTTCTCTATGATAAAGAAATAATTAATCTATTTGTTTTAGATTATATTAATTTTAGCAGCCTATATTGGAGTATATATATACTTATGATGTTATTAATAGTTTTCTTAGTTTATAGAATTTCCAAATTGGATAGCATCACCCGCTCCCGCTAGTTTGTAACTAGTGGCGAGATGAGTAAGTTAAGTAATAAATAGAAGCCGTGCAACCTACGAGATATTTATACGAAAAACAGTCCCATTTAAGGGAATTATCTAAAAATGAATAAGTTATCAATACTACTGAAAAAGTATTATATATTACAGGTTATAAAAACCAGATGGCGCGGATATGGCACTCACATCGATAGCGCGGAAATGTTTTCCGTGCCCGTAACGAGTAAGCGACTAATACTAATATAATATAAACCACTTTCTATAAATTAGAGAGTGGTTTTACTTTTAAGAAACTTTATATAAATCGTCACAGATAGCAAATCTGCTATAGCAGATGAACCCGATGGCGCGGATATGTAACACACAACGATAGCGCGGAAATGCTTCCCGTGCCCGTAACAATTAAGAACATACAAAACCATTTTCTATAAACTAGGAAATGGTTTTTACTTTTAAGAAGCTTTAAATAAATCGTCACAGATAGCAAATCTGCTATAGCAGATGGGCTATGCTAATAAGGCACTTGCACGGATTTCAAATCCGCTCTAACAAATTATTTTAAACTTGATAGTACTAAGATATCACAGATAGCAAATTTGCGCCAACAGACACTTCGACTCCGCTCAGTGATCAGTTAGGAAAGGTGGAATTTCATTTTTCAAGTCAAACACTAAGGATTGTCCTTACAAATACAAAGGTGTTTCATTTGACATGATTGCTTTTGAGTGTTTAATTTTAGGGTTTTAAAAATTCAATCTATTCGCTGTCTTAAAAAAATCAAAACATTTAAAGCTTCAAAATTTATTTAACCTAAAAAAAATGACATGAGAAATACTTTTATTATTATTTGTTTGCTCTTATTTAACAGTAATTTATTTTCTCAGGAATTTAAGCTTCCTGAAATTTTCCCTTCATCACCTACAGCTGCTGAATTGGGAAAGTTTGGCGCCTACCCTGTTAATCTTTCTACTGGACTCCCTCAAATTGAAATTCCTTTATATACCATTCAATCAGGTGATTTAAGCATTCCTATTACTTTAAAATACCATGCTTCTGGGATAAAAGTAAATCAGATGTCGTCTTGGGTTGGTTTAGGTTGGAGTTTGGATACTGGTGGTTTGATAAGTTTAGAAGTTAGAGATACACCAGATGAATTAGAACCAAATCCTTATGACATTCCAAGTACAAACACTATAGATAATATTATATCGCAGGATCCTTATAATTTTGACCACCCAATAATTAAAAATGCTCTGCAAAATTCATGGGTAAAAGATGCCTACCATATTAATTTACCAACGGTTAGCGGTACTTTCTTTTTAGATGCCGATACTTCTGGTGAAGTTCTTACTAAATTCCCTCCTGAGGCTTATAAAGTATATAGAGAAACAGGAGGTTTAAATAACACATATATCTACAAAGTAATTGATAAATATGGTGTTTCATATTTGTTTGATGATGTAGAAGAGTCTCGTATGGTCAAAAACTCTTCAAACCAAAATGAAGATTATCATCTATATAATAAAAATTATAATTCTGCATGGTTGCTCAGTAAGATTGTTAGTGCTAAGGGGAGTATGATTACATATACTTATGGGACAAGATATATAACAGAGAATAAAGGAGTAAGCCATTCTTTAACCTATTCTAATATTAGACATAGAACTAGCAGTACGGATGTTACTGAATATACGGTTGTTGACCCCTACAAAACTTCTATTTCTAAATCTGAAAATATTGCAAATAAAATACAAAAGATTGATTTTCCAAATGGTAGAATTCGTTTTATTACCAATTGTAATGCTCAATATGACGGGGTTGATGGTGGAGACGGAATATTTTTGGATAAAATTATCATAGAAAAAGGAAATGATACGGATGGTTATAGTTCAATAAAAACAATCAGATTTACCTACTCAATTACTGGTAGCCCAAATTACTATTCAAGTACAAATAGTTACAAATATCGGTTTAAGTTAGATCATATTACTGAAGATTTTGGACCTGAAAGTATAAAAAAGATTGCAGATTTTGAATATTCTCCCGTGCAACTACCCGAATTTAATTCGTATTCTGTCGATTTTTTCGGAATGTATAATGGGAGCACAAATAGCAATTTAATTCCGAGACATAAAGTATTTGTTCCTTATTTTACTGGAGCAGGGTCTTATACAAATGAAATCCAAATAGGAGGTGCTAATAGATCAATAAACTTGATTAACATGCAAGCGGGGATGTTGACAAAAATTAAGTATCCAACCAAAGGTTATACTATATTTGATTACGAACCTAATTCGTTTTATGGAGAAAACAAGTTTGCAAAAGAACTTGAAGATAGAAAAGTTATCATCGGCGAATTCAGTTTAAATGGTACCGGGAATGCTAGATACCCTGCTCCTTTGCCTTCACCTTATGATGATGATCTCGGATACCCATCAGAAAGTATACGATATACTTTAAGTAAAGCAAAAAAACTCTTTATTAAGGGAAACATTAACTGTTCTAATTGCAGTTCTATAAATTCTAAATATTCTTTTACCGAAATACGAATTACAAACAATGGAGTTGAAAAATACAGTAGTAAAAAAACATCGACGAGCAGTTGGGCAATAGATGAGGAAATTTTTTTAGACCCAGGTTCTGTTTATATATATTTTTCCGTTTATGGTGATCGGGTATCTTCTTATTTCGATGCATGGTATAACAAAGATGATTCAGATTATTTAGATGAAAATGTTCAAGGGTTTGGGTTAAGAATAAAAAAGATGACAAATTATGATTCTGAAAATCAATTTGTGAATCAAAAAGAATACGGCTATTTAATTCCAGGAACCAATAATTCTAGTGGAAAACTTGTAAATGATAAATATGAATATGAATTAGCAAAACCGAGTTTTCATTCATTTACACTAAGTACTGGTTGCGCCTTTTATCAAAATACAAATTATACTTCTACATTATCAAAAACAATAAATTCTTCTTCTAGAATTGGTTTTGAAAATAACAGTATCACCTACGAATATGTAACAGAATTTGATAAAGATTCTTTAGGAAATACAAATGGGAGAACCCAGTACAAGTATACGGTTTTTCCTAATAAAAATTATGACCCAGACGGAGGTTCGATGTGGAAGAATAATGGATATATGAGAAGTAAACTGTTGGAGAAGATAATATATGATGAAGCAGATAAGGTTTTAGTTGTTGAAAATAATGTATTTTCAAAAAATCTCCTTAAAAATAATTCAAGAGAAGAGTTTAAACTATATTCATTCGGTTATTCTGATACAGATATGACTCAGGCTTTTTGTGAAGATTACTCAATCCCTTCGTTAGCAAATAGTCTTAGGTATTATGATCCTAGTCCAAATGCATATTGGTACAAAAAAGACAAAACTGAAGTTACTGAATATTTTTATGATGAGATTGGAAACTTGATTGAGGAATTGAAAACAACAAGTAATTACATTTATAATTCACAAAATCAAGAAATTTCAGAAAGTACGATCACTAATTCTAAAAATGAAATTATTAAAAATAGTTATAAATATGCTCACGATTTAAATGATTTACGCTTAATAAATGATAATCGTATTGCCATTCCTCTTGAAACTACTAAGATTAATGGCAGTCAAATTATTAACAATCAAAAAAATGTATATACAGATTATGGGAATTTATATTTACCTAATGAAATCTATATAAAAAAGGGAGGTTTGGTAAATTTAGATTCTGCTATAGATCGAAATTTTGTATATGACAATTATGACACTAAAGGAAATATTATTCAATATCATTCAGAAAATACAGCACCTGTTGCTATTATATGGGGTTACAAACAACAATACCCCGTTGCTAAAATAGAAAATGCATCTTATGCTGATGCAATAGCTTTGATTTCTCAAACAATTCTAGATAACCCTACTAATGACAGTGCATTAAAAACTGAATTGAACAAGATTAGAACAGGCTTACCAACTGCAATGGTTACCACCTACACCTATGATCCTTTAATTGGAATTACGAGTGTTACAGACCCTAAAGGCTATACCATTTATTATAAATATGATGCCTTTAACAGATTGGAGTATGTAAAAGATGCTGAGGGGAATATATTAAGTAAAAACGAATACAACTACAAAGGGCAACTATAATAAACGAAACAAAAAAACAGAATGATGAAATATAAACATTATATAATTATTTTACTGACATGCATATTTACAAGTTTATCTTATGGGCAAACAGAAATAAACGCTAGTTTACTAGAGGGAACTTGGAAATTGAACATTACAGAAACTCTAAACAGTATGGAACCATCCAAAAAAGTAACTTGGAACAGCATGCAATCCGAATCTAGAGAACGAATTTCACAGCATTATAAAGATAGGAAGATTCTGTTGAGTCCAGAAGGAGATTATACACTTACCTTAACTAATGGCCAAACATCAAAAGGTACTTGGTTATATAATTCAGATACTAAAACATTAAAGATTACTCATGTCAATGGAAAAACTAGTAGTCAAAAAGTACAACTTTTGAATGATTCAGAATTGGTTTTAGTGCCAGAACAAAAAATCAATCATACAATACTACTTTCTAAACTATACTATACTAAAAACTAAAGCATTAATATTATGAATACACAGAATACGCATGATGTTTTAAAAATTACGGTTGTTCTATTATTTTTATTGATGAGTAATTTTAGTATTACAGCCCAAAATAATATATATATACAAGGGCCAACCAAAGCTCATCAAGGGGAAATTTTAACCTATACACTCAATAATCCAAATGGAGACATAAACCCTAATGAAACATATTGGTATTGGGAAGCTTTAAATAACGACTTTTATTACTATGACGAAAACATGGGGTCATCTACGGATATTGAATTTAATCTTCCTTTGGATTACGATATTGGTGTAGAACTTTACGATGATGATTACAATTATATAGATGGTGATTATCTAACGGTAACAGTCATTCCAGAAATCCCAAACACACCACCAAATCCAACGGTATTGAGTAGTACAACGGGAAGTGTTACATTGCAACGTACAGATTCTCCCCAAACAGATATGGATATTACATGGTATTGGCAAAGTAGTTCCAATGGTACAAGTACAAGTAATGGAAGTGGTACAACCAAAGTAGTTACAACCGGTACAACGTACTATTTACGAGCATATAATTCTCATTCAGGTTTATGGAGTACAGATTCGGGTTGGGTATCATATACTGTTCCAACTTTACAAACCTGGTATCAAGATAGCGATGGTGATGGGCTGGGTGACCCTAACAACTTTATTAACCAGACGTCCAAACCTACAGGATATGTGAGCAACAGTGATGACGAATGTCCTTTGCAATCAGGTACATTGGATAATAATGGATGTCCAGTGGTTAGTACACCATTAAGTGATCAGAATTACGTGTACACAATAACACCAACCAAGGGTGTTAACAAATTAGGTTTGCTATCTAACAATGAATTTATGGAAAGTGTAAACTATTACGATGGCCTTGGAAGACCCATACAAAGTATTGCAATTCGTGCTGGTGGTC
>NZ_RHLN01000142.1 GCF_004121075.1 Lutibacter sp. HS1-25 | reverse complement strand
ATGCACAAACTAGTAGCAACCAAGAGCAAGACCACTATATCTGTCCAATGGGTCAAACTATGAAAAAAATAGGTGAGCGAAAGAGAAAAACCAAATCAGGTTATGCACAAACTAGTAGTATATATAGCGCACAAAACTGTCAAGATTGTCAATTGCGAGGCGCTTGTTTTAAGGCAAAAGGAAATAGAATTGTAGAGCGGAATCACAAACTAGAGGCATACAAGGAAAAAGCAAGAAGGAATTTGCTTAGCGAAATAGGTGAACTAAAACGCAAACAGCGTACTGCCGATGTAGAACCTGTTTTTGCACACATAAAATCCAATCGAAATTTTAAACGATTTACCCATAAAGGAATAGAAAAAGCTGAATTAGAGTTCGGATTACACGCATTAGCGCATAATATAAGAAAGAAATGCGCCTAATAAATGGCAACTTCTTGCCAAAAATTAAAACCTCCTAAAATTATCGGTAGAAATTAAAAATAAAAAAAACCGCCCCAATTTAATTTTGAGACGGCTTCTTTTTTTATAGAACTTAATATTTCATTTCTAACATTTTTTTAATAAAAAACTGCTCAGCCTTGTTTAAAGGTGAGCAGTCAAACACTTAAATTGAAAAAACGTAATACTTCTTAAGTAATTACTTTTCAAATATATGACAGTAGTTTGGATATAAACACGACAAGCTATGTCTGTAATCTAATTAGCTAAAAAAATTAAATACACTTTTAATTAACCTTATCGTATTCTATAAATTTATAATAAAAAAACTGCTCAACCTCCCCACAAGGATGAACAGTTAAACATTTAAATTTGAAAATGTAACTCTTATTAGTAATTACATTACAAAAGTAATTTTCATTTTCAATAGCTTACACGACAGGGTATGTCATATACTCCATATTTGATAAAAAAAAGCCTAATCAAAAAATGATTAGGCTTTTCATAGCATTTCCCTTAATTCAATAATAACAATGTTCTTTTTCTTCGATGTAAAATTACTTGTTTACCAAGAATAACATAAGGGGGTAATACCTAAAATATAAAGGGGAAAAATCCCCTTTTGATGTATATTTTAAAAATTAAAAATCAATATTATAGTTCAATTAAAATCTAATTAAACAAAATTTTTGAAAACCACTAACTTATAAAAAAGAGCTGGAAAATTCCAGCTCTTTTGAATGATAAATTATATTTTCCAGTAATTATTACTTCCAAAAAATTGAGTACAAGGCTACTAAAATCAACATAATAGCAAAAGAACCAATATTAAATAATGGACTGGTTTTAAACAGTTCTTTGGTAACTTCAATTGCTTTTTCATCATCTTTTCCTTTATGTTGAAGCAAACTCACAATTACAATAACAACCATTGTTAATACAGCTGTCAACCCCATTTGATCCATCCAAGGCATTGTTGTAGTTTTAAATGCAACAGCAATTGGAATAGAAGCCAACGCACCAATAATTGCAGCTTTGTTGGTTGTTTTTTTCCAGAATAGACCCAACATAAATACAGCTAAAATACCTGGAGAAACAATTCCTGTATATTCTTGAATAAACTGGAATGCCTGATCAATACCTCCTAAAAGTGGCGCCATAATACAAGCAATTACCAAAGCTACACCTGCAGACAATCTACCAACATTTACAGTTTGTTTGTCGCTTGCATTTTTATTGATGTATTGTTTGTAAATATCCATAGTAAAAATGGTTGATGTTGAATTTAACATTGAAGCTAAAGACGATACGATGGCTGCTGCTAATGCTGCAAATGCCAATCCTTTCATTCCTGTTGGTAAAAATTGTAACAACCAAGGGTAAGCTCTATCTGCTTGTTCTAATGATGGTAAGTTTTTCAATCCTGCTGCACCTAAACGAGCCATAATTTCAGGGTCATGTACCATAACATAGGCTGCTATTCCAGGAATTACTACAATTACAGGAATAATTAATTTCAATCCTGCAGCTAATAAAATACCTTTTTGAGATTCTTTTAAAGATTTTGCAGCCAAGGTTCTTTGAATAATGTATTGGTTGAAACCCCAATAATATAAGTTTGCTACCCAAAGTCCACCAACTAAAACCCCAATTCCTGGTAAGTTTTTAAATTCTGGATTTCCTTCTTCTAAAATCATGGCAAAACGATCTGGAGCTGCATCATAAACAACTTTTAAACCCTCCATAACTCCTTGTCCGTCTGAAACGGTATTCAAAGCCAAATAAGTAGTAACTAAACCTCCTAAAACTAAGAAAATTACTTGTATAACATCTGTCCAAGCAACTGCTGAAAGACCTCCGTATAATGAATAAGCTGCAGCAAATAAAGCCAAACCTATCACGCCATAGATCATTGGAATTCCAATAATTGTTTCTAAAGCCAATGACCCTAAATACAATACTGAGGCTAAGTTTACAAAAACATACAAAGCAATCCAGAAAACCGCTAATATGGTTTTTAAATTTGTTGAAAATCGTTTTTCAACAAATTCAGGAATGGTATACAATCCTTTTTCAATAAATATAGGTAGAAAATATTTTCCCACTATAATTAAAGTTAGTGCTGCCATCCATTCATAAGAAGCAATTGCCAAGCCCAGTGCAAAACCAGACCCCGACATTCCTATAAATTGTTCTGCAGAAATATTGGCTGCAATTAAACTTGCTCCAATAGCCCACCAAGGTAAACTTTTACTTGCCAAGAAATAGTCTTCGGCGTTTTTTTCATGTCCTTCTTTATCTCTGGATACCCACAATCCAACGCCTAAAATTAATACCGCATAGGCAACGAAGATAAGGTAATCCCAAAATCCAAAATGTGCTGTCATAATTATTATTTTTGTTTATATAGTTTGGTTAATATATTATTTATGTTAAAAACAAATTTCATTAAAAATAGTAAAATTAATGGGGTACAATCAATTAAAAATGATGTACAAATGATTTATTTTCATTTTTCTAATATCTTTATTAATAATTTTCCTTATAAATACTATTTTATCATTTATTAATTAAATTTCTCTCAATCTTTTTGCCGCAATTTCAGCGGTTATATCACGTTGTGGCGATCCAAACATCTCATACCCAACCATAAATTTCTTTACAGTGGCACTTCTTAATAATGGCGGATAAAAACTCATATGCCAATGCCAATGATCGTTTGCTTCGCCATTTGTTGGCGCTTGATGAATTCCACTAGAATAAGGAAATGAACAGTTAAACAATTTATCGTAAGCCTTTGTTAAAACAGAAATTGCTTCAGCAAATTGAAAACCTTCTTCTTTTGTTAAACAACTTAAGTTTTTCTGAGCTTTTTTAGGAAGTATCATTGCTTCGAAAGGCCAAACTGCCCAAAACGGAATCAATACAACAAAAGCATCATTTTCAAAAATAATACGTTCTTTTAAAGCTAATTCTTGCTGAACGTAATCTTCAAGAATGGTTTTATTATTTTTTTGAAAATAAGCTAGTTGATGAATGTCTTTTTTATAAACCTCGTTAGGTAATGAAGATTGACTCCAAATTTGACCATGTGGATGTGGATTGCTACAACCCATTACAGCTCCTTTATTCTCAAAAATCTGAACATAATTGATGCTTTTCTCACTTCCTAAAATCTCATATTCTTCTTTCCAAGTAACAACAACTTTTTCAATAGCTTGAACCGACATTTCAGCCAAACTTTTTGAATGATCTGGGCTAAAACATATTACTTTACAAATACCTGTTTCACTTTGCGCCTGTAACAAGCCATCATTAATTGCAAATGATGGAGAATCTTTTTGCAAAGCTGCAAAATCGTTGGTAAACACAAAAGCACCTTTATAATCTGGATTTACTTCACCATTAATTCTTGTATTTGTTGGGCATAAATAACAACTTTTATCATATGCAGGTTTTACTTCTTTTGAAAGTTCTTCATTTTGACCTTGCCAAGGGCGTTTTGCTCTATGCGGTGAAACCAACACCCATTCACCTGTTAAAACATTTAATCTCTTATGAGAATAATCTTGTAAATCTGTATTCATTTTTAAACTATTTTATGTGTTCCATCTGCAATATTTACGGCATAAGGAGAACATTCTTTATTAAATTTTAATTTATATAATGGCGCTACTTTTTTAACAAAAGCATCAGCTTTTCCTTTTTTTACAATATTAATAGTACAACCACCAAAACCGCCACCCATCATTCGAGCGCCAATTACATCATCACTATTCTTAGCTAGATCAACTAAAAAGTCCAACTCATCGCAACTAACTTTGTATTGATTTTGCAAACCGTCATGAGATCCATATATCAATTCACCTAACTTTTCAATATCATTTGCAATCATTGCTTCTGAAGCAGCTTGTGCTCTGTTATTTTCCTGAACAACAAACAATACTTTTTGATAATCTTCTTCAGAAATTTGATCTTTAACTTTCAATAAATCTGCCTCTGTAGCATCTCTTAAAGCTTTGATATTTAATAGTGCTGCAACTTTTTCACAAGCTGCTCTTCTATCATTATAAGCACTATCAGCCAAACTATGCTTTACATTCGTATTGATTAATAACAATTCGTAATCTTTAAAATCAATTAAAAAAGGCGTTGCAACAGTTGTTCTACAATCTAACAACAAAGCGTGGTCTTTTTGTCCAAACATACTAGCATACTGATCCATAATTCCACAGTTAACACCCACATAATTATGTTCAGCCTTTTGCGAAATAAAAATCATTTCTTCTTTTGTCAATCCCAATTCAAATAATTCATTCAAACCAAAAACAACACTATTTTCTAATGCTGCTGAAGACGACATTCCTGATCCGTTAGGAATATCACCACCAAAAACAATATTAAAATTACCAACTTTAAATCCTTTTTTTTGAATTTCGCCAACAACACCTAAAATATAATTTCTCCAATTACCTCCTTTTAAAGGCGAAACACTATCAACAGAAAATTCATATTTTTCTTCTAAATCACTTGCAATAGCAACACTTACACTGTGAGCACTTTTACTAATTGCTGCAATAATTCCTTTATCAACAGCTGCAGGAAAAACAAATCCGTCATTATAATCCGTGTGCTCTCCAATTACATTAATTCTACCTGGTGAAAAAATAAGGATTGGCTCTTCTGTAAAATTTTCAGCAAATTCCTTCGCTATTTTATTTTTTAATTCAATATTCATTACTAATAATTTTGTTAGTTTATCTATTTTCTAAAGTGAATTTCTTAATATTAATGAATTGCTATTTTCAATTTGAATCTTTTCATTGTTCAATATCATTTTAGCAAGCTTTTCTCCCATTTTATTAAAATCGGTTGAAATGGTTGTAATACCTCCTTCAATAATTTCTTTCAAAAGCGTGTCGTTATATGAAATAATCCCAATGTTTTCACTCAAAATCAAACCTAGTTCTTTAATTTTTTTCATAATAACGATAAGATTTCTATCGTCAGGAATAATATAAACTTCCCCTTTTAAAGGGATTCTATTGTCTAAGGAATTTACAATTTCGTATTCATAATTATTGTCTTTACAAAAACGAACAAAACCGTTTCTCATTCCATTTGGCTGTTTATTTTGAAAATGCAGAATAAGTTTATTGTATTTTTTTAATGAAGGAATTCCAGCTGTTAAATTGGAATACATATCTTTTTCGAAATTTTGATAAATAGCAGCATAATCTGCCAGTTCATCATGCATTTGGTCAAGTATATATACTTTTTCTTTGGGTAATTTTTCAATAATTAAATTAGTTTTCTCGAGATTGGCAGGCATAATTACATAATAATTATAATTACCAATACTTTCAAAAATCAACTTACTAAATACTTCATAATTAAAGTGATGAAAATAAATATCAACAACAAAATTACCTTCAATATTTTTTAAAAAAGCATTGTATAAATCTTCTTTAAACACATTTAACTCATCAAAAAGCACAAATATTTTTTGCTCTAAATCTATGTTTTCACTTTTAACATAATACCCTTTTCCCGAGATTGAATGGATAATTCCACGTGTTTTTAATTGGTTATAGGCAACCATAACAGTATCTCTAGAAACACCAAATGTATCGCAAACACTATTGATTGAAGGCAATTGAGATCCTTTGACCAACTCTTTACTTACAATTGCATTTTCTATCGATTCTACAATTTGTTTGTATTTTGGAATCCCAATATTATTTTGAATTGAAATATGTTTCATTTGACAAATATAGCAAAAAAAACAACTAGTGGGTACTGGTTGGTTTATTTTACGAAAAATTCATCATAATTTTAAAAAGTATGCTATAAATAAAAAAAGAGACTGTCTTTTCAGACAGTCTCTTTTTTTATAAAACTTAAAATAATTTTCTATTTAATTCTCAATTGGTTTTAGATTTTCATCTAAAGGAGTCATATTAGGCATTAATAAATGAACCAAACCTAAAATTATAACATAACAAGAACCTGCAATTAAAAACGCCCAAAAATAGCCGCTATTTCCAGCTGTATCTAATACAGAACCCAATGCTTTATCTGAAATAATACCTGCAACGGCTCCAACCATTCCACCAATACCAACTACTGATGCAGTTGCTTTTTTAGGAAATACATCTGAAACCAATGTAAATATGTTTGCAGACCAAGCTTGATGACCTGCTGCTGCCAAACCAATTAATAAAATTGCAATCCACTTATTTTCTGTAATTGCTACAAAACTCACAGGAAGAATAATTAATGCACATATTAACAAAGTTAGTTTTCTTGCCTTGTTTACAGTCCATCCTTTTCTCATAAATGCTCCAGATAGGTAACCACCAAAAATACTACCACCATCTGCTAAAATATAAATCACAAAAAATGGAAGTGCAATATTGTGAATATCTACATCAAAAGCTGATGCTAAAAATTTTGCGCCCCAGAAAAGGTAAAACCACCATACAGCATCTGTAACTTTAGCCAAAGCAAATGCCCAAGTTTGACGCTTGTTCAATACACTTTTCCAAGGTAATTTTTCTTCGTTTTCTACTGCAGAATCACTTTGGATATAAGCCAATTCTTCTTTTGATACTTTTGGATGAACTTCAGGTTTTTTGTACATGCTAAACCATAGCGCAACCCAAATAGCACTTAAAACACCTGTTATTAAAAAAGGTATTTGCCAGTTTTTACCGTCTTCGTGAACAATCCAACCAACAACAAATGGTGCTGCAATTGCACCAATACTAGTTGCTGCATTAAAAAGTCCTGTTGCAAAAGCTCTGTCTTTTTTTGGAAACCACTCAGCTGTAGTTTTAATAGCTGCTGGAAAATTTCCTGCTTCTCCAAAACCCAATCCAAATCGTGCTGCTGCAAATCCAATAACACTAAATCCTGGACGAACAACTGCATGAAGCATACCAAAAATACTCCATATTGCAATAGATAAAGTATACCCTTTTTTAGTACCTAAACGGTCAATTAAACCTCCCATATAAAGCAATCCTAATGCATAGGCAATTTTAAAGGAAATCATGATGTTTGCATAATCACTATTTGTCCATCCAAACATTTTTTCAAGGGTTGGTGCCATTACACCAATAATACTTCTGTCAAAATAGTTGATGGTAGTGGCGAACATTAGTAACCCTAAAATTCGATACCGATAATTTCCTATTTTTTGATTTGATTCACTCATAATTTTTAAGTTTAATTATTTTTACTAATTATTGTATACCCAAATATTCAATTTTAAAAAGATTATTAAAGAGTATTACTTTCTGATTTCTTTGATTAAAGCTATGGCGTTTTTAACATCTTGCTCTAATTTAGCGTAATCTTTATTTTTAATGATTTCTCCTGAAATTAATTGAGAACCCATTCCAACACAAGTTACACCTGCGCCAAACCAAGCCGATAAATTTTCCTTAGTTGGTGAAACACCTCCCGTTGGCATAATGCTTGTCCAAGGTTGAGGCCCTTTAATTCCTTTTACAAACTGAGGTCCGTAAATATCTCCAGGGAATAATTTTACCACTTCACAACCCAATTCTTCAGCTCTTGTAATTTCAGTTAAGGTTCCACAGCCTGGTGACCATAAAACTTTACGACGGTTACAAGCAATGGCTATGTCTTCTCTTAAAACTGGTGTTACAATAAAGTTTGCACCCAATGCCATATACAATGATGCGGCTGCAGCATCGGTTACTGAACCAACACCCATAATCATTCCTGGTAATTCTTTAATTGCATATTTGGTTAATTCGCCAAAAACTTCGTGAGCGAAATCACCACGAGCTGTAAATTCCATTAAACGTGCGCCACCATCGTAACACGCTTTTAATACTTTTTTACTTAATTCTATATCACTGTGAAAAAACAAAGGAATCATCCCTGTTTCTTTCATTGCCGTAGCAACTTCTATTCTTGTAAATTGTGCCATTTTTTTTGTTTGTTTTATCGGTATTAATTGAACTTTATCATAAGGAATGTTGAGTCGCAAAATGCAACCCAACCTCCTTAAATACCAAAATTAATTAACAACCTATTTATCATTATTTAATCTCCATTTATTCCAATTTCAAATAGATTTTGAAATAAACTCAAAATAATAATGGTTAAATAAATGTTTTTTAATTAACGAGCAACTCTACCAGAGGCATCACCACCCATTAATTTATTTACTTCATCTACAGTTACCAAGTTTGCATCACCTTTAATTGTGTGTTTTAAACAAGATGCTGCTACTGCAAAATCCAATGCATTTTGATCGTCGCCTGGGTAAGTTAACAATCCGTAGATCAATCCTCCCATAAAACTATCTCCACCACCAACTCTATCTACAATATCTGTAATTTGGTACTGACGTGTTTCGTACATTTTTTTGCCATCGTATAAAACACCTGCCCAAGTGTTGTGTGATGCAGAAATTGAACCTCTTAATGTGGTAATAACTTTTTTAGCTTTTGGGAATTTTTCCATCATTTGCTGACAAACAGATAAAAATGCTTCTGCTTTTACATCGTGTCCATGTGTTTGAACATCCAAACCTTCTGGTTTGATTCCAAAGTGCATTTCTGCATCTTCTTCATTTCCTAAAATAACATCACAGTAAGATGTTAATTCGGTCATAATTGCCTCACGATCTCCACCGTATTTCCACAATTTAGCGCGGTAATTTAAATCGGTTGAAATGGTTAAACCTAATTTACTTGCAGCTTTTACAGCTTCTAAACAAGCATCAGCTGAACTTTGTGAAATGGCTGGTGTAATACCTGTCCAATGAAACCACTCTGCACCTGCA
>NZ_RHLN01000141.1 GCF_004121075.1 Lutibacter sp. HS1-25 | reverse complement strand
AAAAGAAATGCTGTTTGAGCAGGGTCGAGTGTTCAGAAAACAGTTGGTAACTGTTTTTAGCGATGAAGCCAGATGGCGTGAAGACTGAAATGCGAGTTCATTTCTTTTAGGATTTAAGAACGTATTTGACCGCCGAAAATCCAAGGCTTGACTTTTTTGTTTCGTTTTTGTGTCAAGACAAAAATGAAAGAACACTCTAAGAATCTAAAAATTCAATTCGCTTATTACGAATTAAAAATAAAAAAACCACTATGAACCCAACACCACACATCAAAACCGAAGGAACCTCAAAATTCCAAATAGGAGAAATCAAAAACAAAAGATATGATATCCCTCTTTAACAATTAAAACTGCCCTAGGATTTGGCAGGCGAGTGTCAAAAGTTTGAAGAATCCGTAAAAAGAAATGCTGTTTGAGCAGGGTCGAGTGTTCAGAAAACAGTTGGTAACTGTTTTTAGCGATGAAGCCAGATGGCGTGAAGACTGAAATGCGAGTTCATTTCTTTTAGGATTTAAGAACGTATTTGACCGCCGAAAATCCAAGGCTTGACTTTTTTGTTTCGTTTTTGTGTCAAGACAAAAATGAAAGAACACTCTAAGAATCTAAAAATTCAATTCGCTTATTACGAATTAAAAATAAAAAAACCACTATGAACCCAACACCACACATCAAAACCGAAGGAACCTCAAAATTCCAAATCGGAGAAATCAGAAACAAAAGATATGATATCCCTCTTTAGCAATTAAAACTGCCCTAGGATTTGGCAGGCGAGTGTCAAAAGTTTGAAGAATCCGTAAAAAGAAATGCTGTTTGAGCAGGGTCGAGTGTTCAGAAAACAGTTGGTAACTGTTTTTAGCGATGAAGCCAGATGGCGTGAAGTTTGAGCTCAGCGAGTTCATTTCTTTTAGGATTTAAGAACGTATTTGACCGCCGAAAATCCAAGGCTTGACTTTTTTGTTTCGTTTTTGTGTCAAGACAAAAATGAAAAGGCAAAAGAAACAATCAAATTAAAAATCAACAGCTATGAACCCAACACCACACATAAAAACCGAAGGAACCTCAAAATTCCAAATCGGAGAAATCAGAGAAAATGTAATTCACTACGATTTCGAAAAAATAAAAACCTACCTCAACATCAAAGGTCATATCTTATTTGGAAAAAACTTCAGAATCTACAAAGAAGATGAAGCTTTGCTTTTCAAGCTATGCTCATATTTCATTCAAGACCATTATAGCTGCGCAAAAATGGGAATCGACACCCACAAAGGAATATTACTAACAGGACCCGTAGGATGTGGAAAAACATCGCTAATGCAATTGTTATTGCATTTAGCGCCACACAAAACAAATTACGAAATCATTCCAACACGCAACATTGTTTTCAATTTCAATACCAATGGTTTTGTAGTCCTGGATAAATACAGCGACACCAAAAACTACTGTTTTGATGATCTTGGAGTAGAACCAGTCGGTTCACATTATGCGAAAGAATGCAACGTACTTGGAGAAATATTACTCTCAAGATATGACCTTTTTACCCGTCATCCTGAACTTGTTTCAGGATCTCATCAAACAAACCTAAAAGTCAACAACCACAGCAAAACCCACATCACAACAAACCTAAATGCTCAGGAGCTCGAAAAATGTTATGGGAATAGAGTGCGAAGTCGGATTAGAACGATGTTTAACCTCATTACTTTTAATGAAAACTCAATAGATAAAAGACGATAAGTGTATTTAAAAAAATCAAAAACTATCCAATAACAGTACTCAATTTAAACATTGGCAAATACATCGCAATTAAAATAGTAGCAACTAAGGTTCCAAGAAAAATCATAATAAAAGGCTCAAGTACAGTACTTAATAATTTTGATTGGTGTTGAATATCATCATTATACTGCTTTGTGAGTTTCTCAAAAATAAATTCACTCTGATTCGTTTGTTCAGCTACTTTTAAAAGTGAGATCATTTTTCTATCAAAAATGGGGTAGTTAGATAAGCTAGCACTCAATTCTTTTCCTTGAACAATGTCTTTTTCTATGTGAGAAAGCGCCTCTTGTAAAGGATAAAATGCAATCATTTTTTTTGTAAGTTGAATGCAATTAAGTAATGGTACTTTAGCACCTACAAGCAATGCTGTGGCTTGTGTAAACTGTGAAATATAAATTTTCCGAAGCAGCTCTCCTATATAAGGTAATTTTAGAAGTATTTTTGAAGAGGTTTTTTGGTACCAAATCTTTTTTGAAATGAAAGCTTTTAATACAAATAATAGAATAATAAACACAATCATATTCCAAAAGTTCTCTTGAAAACTTTCCGAAAGCGCAACAATAACTTTGGTAATCCAAGGCAATTCAACGTTATTCTGTTTAAAAATATCAACAAACATAGGTACCACAAATTGCAGCATAAATACAACTGCAAGTAAGGCAGTAATCATAACAATAATAGGGTAGGAGAGTGCATTTAAAATAGTTCTTCGTTGCTCGTTTTTCCGTGTATAATAGTTACCTAATTCAGTAGTTACTTTTTCTAAACTACCAGTTTCTTCACCTATTTTAAGTGAATAGTATTCGTATTCAGTAAATAAAGCCTGCTGTTTAATAGCTTCAGACAGTGATTTTCCATAAACGATATTTTCAATAATAGCATCAAATACTTCACGATCTTTAACTTTCTTTTGCTCCTCCGAAATTAAAGTTAAGGAATCCTTTAGTGTTATTCCAGCGTTTAATAATACACTTAATTCAGAGTAGAATGCTTCCTTTTTTTTATTTGAAAACGAGCTACCAAAAAGAACAATTTCTTTTTTAAGTAACTGCTGAATACTTGTAGTCTTTTGAATGTCTACTTTTTTTACTTTTGATATTTGCTCTAAGTTAAATGCCATTAATTAGAAAAAAATTCGAGTTTTAAATTTTATTAAAATACGTTTTGGAACAATATAAAATTACACTTGTTTTTAAAATAATGTATAAGGATATACCTTATATTAACTAAGCCGATTCCTTTGAAATGTCATTACTTTATGGTTTACTTTTTATAGCTACAGCTTTAAATATTTTTCTAATGCACTCCATAATTATGATTGTATTGATTACTCGTTTAGTATACAGAATACATTTCCGAACTACTGGATTTATCTTATCAAACTAAAATGTCCTTTTCTAACTTTGCCATTTCCGTTAGCATCTATTAATTCAACAGTAAACCAATAATCGGTTGCCGGTAAGGAGACTCCATTGTAAACACCGTTCCAACCTTTACTATCTGGATCAACTTTGGCAAGTGTTTTACCAAAACGATCAAATATATAAATAATACTGTTTGAGTAAAAATTAGTATTTACACCAATAATATTCCAATAATCATTATAACCATCATTGTTGGGTGTGAAAAATTTAGGATACCCAATAACAGCAACATCCAAATTAACGGTGCCACAGTTATTTTTATCGTTTACATACACGGTATAAATTCCAGCGGCTATATCTTCAAATAAAGGTTCATATTGAAAAAAACCAATGGGGTCACCTTCTTTTTGTATCGAAAATTCATAATCTCCAATACCCAAGCCTCCTAATAAAACTTCAATACTATTATTTTCTGAATCGTCTTTAATTACAATTTGTTCTGAAAAAAGATTCGCAATATTAGATTCGTAAATGGTTATTTCTTTTGGAAAAGAAGTACAACCATTTATTGAAGTTGCGGTTACCGTATAAACACCTCCCCTAGAAATATTAGCGAATTGTAAATCGCTTATTTCAGTTCCTTGAGCATCTGTCCAAACATAGCTATAATCAGGTGCGTGTGGATTGAAAACGCTCACTTGTTTAGGTAGGGAATTTAAACAAACAATAGCTTCTGAATCAAGTTCAAATTCAGGTTTTTCATATACTATAAAATCAATATTAGTTTCAGCTATGCAGTTTAAATATAATTCATTCTCAACAGTAGCCTTAATTGTTTGAGATGAAGTTAAAAATGGATTTGGGAGTGGACTTGGTAAGGTATTTCCTGCTTCATCTGCATAAGTAACCAACATTCCTGTTTGTCCGTTTAAGATTGTTGATTCAATAGCCGACGTATCAAAAGCAAACAAGCCATCTAAATCATCATCACATTCTATGAAATCATTTACAGGATATGCTACTGGTTTTTTATCTACAATAAATGTTAAGTCGGTTTCAGTACTACAAACACCATCTTTGTCTTTTGAATTGATTGCTGTTACTTTAATTTTGATCGTTTGTGATGAGGTTAAAAATGGATTTGGAAGCGGACTTGGCAATGTATTTCCTAACGCATCGGTATAGGTTACTAACATTCCTGTTTGCCCGTTTAAAAGAGTTGTTTCAATTGCAGAAGTATCAAAAGGGAATAACCCATCAAAATCATCATCACATTGTCTGTCAATAGTCACAGTATTTGCAATTGGAATAGATTCAACATGCAACGTAACATGTCCTCCCAAACCTAAACAATCATTATCCAATTTACTATCTACCCGTACATAAATGGTTTGGTTTGTAGGGTAACCAATATTTCTATAAGTTGAAATATCTGATATAGAATTAACCTCAGCCAAAGCATCAACTTCATTACGATAATAGGCGATAATCAATTGTTGACCAGCGGGAAAGATATTTTCAATTTCTGCAGTAACACTGCTAAAATCAAACGTAGCAATACCATCAGTTTCAGGGTTGGAGGCATCTATAAAATCATCACATTCATAAAATTCTTTTTGAAATGAATTTGGAATTTGAGTAGTTGAAACAATTAATTTAATTTCTGAAATTCTAAAACAACCGTTGTTATTTTCAACCCTTGCCCAAACTTTTGAAGTACTAATAGTAGGATTTAAATACGTTTCTGGCGTGTTGATTCGTTCTGAAACAGCATTTGTAAGTGCTCCATTATAGCTTGTGAAATAAGTGATTTTTTCATTAATCGTATTATTTGAGATCTCGGCATTCACCTCTGTTAAATTGAAATAACTAAATCCGTTGATATCCACATTATCACATTGCTTTAAAATTACAGACGAATTAACAATTGGCAATTTGTCTACTTTCAATTCAAAATTAGTAGTTGCAACACAACTATTATTTATATTATTAAATATTTTTACATAAACAGTTTGCGGATTGCTTGTATTTTGAAATGCAGTTGGTGTTGTAATTTGTGTTAAATAATTAGTGTCACTATAATATGCAATTGTATAATTAGCAGCGCTTTGTCCATTTAATATTTCAGTTTCCTTTTTTGTTAAATCAAACAAAATAAAACCATCTGTATCAGTTCCAATAGAAAGATTATCACATTCAGTTAAAGGTAAAATAGTTGTGCTAGGTTTTGGGCTTTCAAAAACTTGAATATTAAAATTAGTAACATCAAAACAACTTTGATTGTTTTTATTAAACAGCTTAGCGTATATAGTTTCCAATGAATAAGGCACTTGATTAGTATAAGCGTCTGGCGTTGAAATTTCAATATTGGCATTAAAATTATCCAACCCTGCATAATATTTTATATCAAAAACGGAAGTATCCTGTCCGTTCAAAATAACTGTATTTTGTGAAGTAATATCAAACAAATAAAGACCGTCATTATCAGTATCACAGATTTCCAAATTCACAGGTTGTGTAGCTGCTGAAGCCTCATATATAGTTACCGTTACGGTTGTTGAAGCGGTTTCAGCACCAACGGTTGCAGTTATAGTAACCTCATAATCTCCAGGAGCTGTAAAAATATGGGTAGGTTCTAAATCTGTTGATATATTGTTACTTCCTGAAGCTACATCGCCAAAATCCCAAACTGCGGAATCAATAGCTTCTGTTAAAGTAAATTGTGTTGTTTTACCAAAACATAGATTTTCAAATTCAAATGGACTAATGGTCAAAAAAAATGATTGAATAAAAGGAGGAAGACCATGTTGACTCATTCGTCCATCTAAACTAACTGAATTTGGAATGAATTTACACGTAACGCCTAATCTATTAGGTTCTTCAATACTACTTAAAAATGTGGTACCTGCTAATGCTGCGTATATTTTCTTATCTGGGCCCAATTGAAGTGAGCTTCCTAAAGAGAATTGTTTTGCAATTAATATTTCTGAAGAAGCAACATCATTAGCTTCTATATTGTATTGAAATAAAGAATGGATACCATCAAAACTATTACCTAATGCTGAGGTTACATACATCCTTTTTCCTGATGAAGAAAATTCTAAACCATAATCAAGAGACCTTGTTGAAACTTGGATCATATTGCTAATGATTCCCGTAGTATTATCAAAATCAAAAATATGGGTTCCTCTATTTTCATTACAAATACCTATCTTTTTTCCATCTGGGGATACTTTAAGCTGTCCACAGGCAGAATTGGTTCCATCACTATTTGGAGGCCAAGTAGGGTGTAATGGAGTTGAACTTATTACAGGGGTTGTATTTACGCCTAATGAGGTTACTAGAAAAGAATTAAAATTATAACTATCCCAAGGATGCGTAATTACCCATATATCCGTGCCATTGCTATGCAGTACTGCTGTAACTTGTTCAGTGCTTTTTGGTGTTAAGTTTATATTTTTATTAGAGGTAATAGCCCCTAATCCCCCATCTAATGACAAATCAACTTCTGAATAATTTAAACCATCTGGACCAGCCTGATCATCAACTGTAAAAATATAATAAATAGTTGTGCTATTAGGATTTGGGACAATTAAAGCGGATTGTGTGCTTGAGGCATCTCCTTTTAAATCAGTACCGTTTTTCATAATAAGGTGCTGCTTATTATAAACGGTCTTACCATCTGTATAAAACAATAAACTCCCGTTGGCATCTGAAATTACTGAACAACCTTCACCTGTACTTATTTTTCCATTTGTAAGAAAAACAGGTGTTCCATTGTTAAAATCAAGCCCTGCAAAATCTCCAAAATACCAAATATTAGCTTCTTTTTGGGAATACATAAAAGAGACACATAAAAACAATAGGGTAAAAAATAACTTTTTCATAAGTGGGGTATATCAAAGGTTAAATTTATAAAAAAAGTAATTATATAATGAAAATATGTAAACGAAAACGAATAAATAGGGACTTCTAGAACCATAGTACTGAATTACAAACATCTAACCAGCCTTTTTTTTTAAAACAATAATTTATATTTTCAATAATTATCAGATTAAATAAATTTTAATCTTTCATATAAAACTGAGCTGCTTTAGCGGTGTAAACAAATAGTTCTCTATTTTGAAATTCTTGACTTAATTTTAAATGAATCCCATCTATCAATCCTAAAGCGGCTTTGTTATTCCTAAGGGCTTTTAATTCAGTAATTTTAATTTTTAAGGTATCAGTGTTTCTAATAATGCAATCTTGCTTAAAATAATAGTTAGTTGAGCTGAAAGGATTGGAGCATATTAATTGCTTTTCTTCCTTTAAATAGTACACAGAAGCTGAATTAAAATCATTCCACAGAGCCAATTCAAGTGTTTTAATTTCTGATGTTTTACTATAGTTATATTGAATTTCTTTCAGCTCTTTTTGAACTAAATTAAGAACTAATAAAGTAATAGAAATTACAATGGTTGTTAAAATCATAACAACTATTAATTCTGTAATCGTAAAACTTTTAACTTTTTTAGTCAGTAGCATAAATACTCTTTTTTTGAACTCTTTTTTTAGTTACTAAATGTGCGGCGTTGATTTCAATCCAAGGAGTTAAATTTTCATTTTTAGCAACAATCTCGATCTTCCAATGATCAAATGTTTCTTGGTAAGGCAATTTAATTTGTTTGTTTTTTAAGCGATATTCAAGTTGGTGAATATGATTGAATAAAACACTGGTGTCATTGTTAATTTTATGAGTAAACACAGAGTGCAGAATTAACAAGGCCATTGAAAAAACGATTACTATAATTACTGAAGCAGTAATTGTTTCGATTAAACTAGAAGCTTTTATTTTTTTTAATACAACCATTTTACAACTTTAGGGATAGATGCCTCTATTGATAAGCCAACATACTGTTGTGGTAATCTATTTTGTAGAATTTGTCCGTTGTATAAGTGATTTAAATAAACGGATCCAGCTTGTTTTGCAATAAAAGAACTGGTATAAACCGAGCCATATATAGTGCCTAGTAATTCTAAATTCTTTTCACAATAAACCTCTCCTGTAATATGTGTATTTTCGCTAATAAATAGTTGTGAAAAATAATTGCTTTTATCTTCAGCATCTAAATAAGCTATCACACCTTTTATGGTCGTATTAGATTTTATAAAAAGTGGAGTGACCGTTTCATTTGTAGTATCGATTGTAGTATTTGGATTTTTAGAAACCACCAAAGTCGTAGGATAATCTAACAAACAATTTTCTCCAACTTCAATGGCTTCAGATGCAAATGCTTGAAAGTTCCCTCGTACTCCAGGTTTAATTATAATAGTGGGTGCAACTAAAATGATATCGGCTAAAAGAGCTGTTTTTGAAACAGTAATCACAGAATCTGCTTGAATTATAAAATTACCTGATAGTTTAATGTCGTATAAATCTATAACCCCATATTGTTGATAGATTTTGGTAGGTTCATTAAAAGAGTGCAATTCATCTAACCCTTCATATAATTCTATAGATTCTAAATTGGATTCATTAATTATTCCTTGTGCTAAGTTTTCAATCGTCTCCTTGTTTTTTAATTTTGGCAATTGTTTGGTACTTGTAAAAGTGGAGCCGTAAACAAGCTGCCCCCCGTAATAAGAGTTCCCTGCAATATTACCCGATTTTATTAGTTTTTTAGGTAAAAAAGTAGTTCCTACGATTTTAGCATCACCAACAATAACAAGCGCATTATTAAGATCTTTTAAATACAAGGCGGGTTTTTCAGCAAGATATCCTCCTGTTAATCCAATTTTTTCATGCTTTGTGTTTTTTATGGTTGAAGTAACCTTTAAAATATCAAAAAAACCCCAAGCTGTTCTTTCAAGCAGTAAGTCACTTTTAATATTTTCATCGAGGGTTACCAACTCTTCTTGGTTATAAGGTATTAGATGTGTTGAAAAATAATCAAATCCCATTGCAGCATTTTGAATGCATTGTATTTTAGCATCTGTTTGCCCTTTAAATAGTTGTTGCAGATAGGTTAATGTAATAAACGAGCTAATTAATAACAGAATTAAAACCGAAATAAACAGTGTATACTGTAAGGCTCCTGCTTGTAATTTTTTATGTAGTAATCGTATCACTGTTGAAGAGGAATTTCTTTTTGTTGTTTTTGAAAACGCACAGTTATTGCCTTAGAATTTCCTTTAGTTAAAGTAACTCCATCTACTGTTTGACCAACTGATAAAAAATGTTGTTTATTATTAATTGAAACTAAGTACATCGTTTTTCTAGACCTTACTTTTGGTTCAATAATTCCATTCAATACAATAGGAGGGAAAGGGATCAATATCTTAGGATGGTTACTGGAAGATTTTCTTACAGTACTTTGTTTTTTTGCAGCACTATTTTTTCCTAAAAAAGGATCTCTATAATTTAAGTTTAAAGTGTAGGTCGCCTCGTTTTCAATAGTTTCTGGCTTAAAATCTACTAAGTTAGTTGGTGTAGTTTGTAAACCTGTTGATGGGTTGATGGCTGAAAACAATTTGTAGCCGATAATGCCCCAAACAATTAAAACAACGGGAAGTAAAATATAAATATTTTTTTTGCTTTTCACAGTTCTATATCTTATTCAATTACAGTGAGGTTATGCATAGTATAGTTGGTTTCATAACCAGCATTAATGGCTTTAACACGCCATTGGTAAATTCCGACATCTAATCCTTTGGTGATTTTTGTGATGGGCTGCAAGGTGTCTAACGTAATTGGAAGTAAAGAGTCTAATACAACCTGTTGCACAGCTGTAAAATTAGGAGTTGCAATTTGTATTTTATACGCTTCAGCATCTTCTAAATGTTCCCAGTTAAAATTTATGTTTCCTACAAGTACTTTAACAGAATCACTCGGACCAATAAGAGTAACGCTTTCTTTTGAAATATCGGGTATAAACAATATTTCTTCACAACTATAATAAATGCTGGAAGTGAAAACAAGAACTATTAGTGCGTATTTAGAGAAGTTTCCTTTGATCATAATTTAAAATTTAAAAGCATTTTTTTCTTCACTCTTTTGAAAATTGTCATAAGTTGGTTTAGTGCATTTTGAATGTTCATCTATAATGTTTAAAATTGCTGTTTGTCGTTTTGCATTTTTACCCCAGCAAAATGCAGCTAATTTATAAGCAAAAGTAACCCCACCTGTCAATTCAATTTCTTGAACAAGAACATTGTTCTTGTACAATTCTAAATCGTATTTTTTATACTTTTCATTTTTAAGATACAATTCGTCTGCTTGTTCAATTTCTTTCATTAGTTGTTCATTAAAAACCATTGAAACAGCAGTAACTAATTTTGCTTTGTTCATAGTTTTTAAATATTGAACCTCAGCAGTATTATACTCACCATTCAGTTCTTTTAAAAAAGCAACATTATCAGCAACTTTTAAGGTAATATAGTGAGGTTTATTTGGTAAAGAGTCTACGTATTTAATGCTATTTTCACCCCCTTGAGAATTAACAGCGCTTGAGTATGCTTTATAGGTAGTTTTATTAAAGGGCATAAGCATTGCGTGCACTCTAATTTTATTGTTTAATATAGGAATTGCAGTGGTTTCAAATGAAATAGTTTGCAGGTTGTTTTCTTCAACTCCAATAGTTAATAACTCTACAGGTGATATAGCTACTTGCTGTGTTTGCTCATTTATAGTAACAGTTTTACACGAACACAATGCAATTAGAAACATTAGAATACTTAATCTTTTTATCATAAAATAGTTGGCTTTATTCAATGTATTAAAATTAAGATTGTTTTTTTGACTTAGAATAAGGATTCACCTTGTAAATACTAAGCACTATCCTTTCATTTGTTATTTTTTTTAAGAAATTAACATGTAAAAAAGCACGTCAACCTCTGTTAGCGCGGATTTGCAATCCGTGCAAGTACCTTAATTATCATCGACAAAAACTCAATCCTGCAACAAATACGTCACCTTCAGCTCGGCTGGGGATCTCACCAACCATAAACTCTAACGTCATTCTGAACTTGTTTCAGAATCTCATGAACAATCCATTGAAAATTCTGGTCACTGAGCGGAGTCGAAGTGTCTGTTAGCGCGGATTTGCAATCCGTGCAAGTACCTTAATTATCCGCTGGTGCAGATTTGCAATATATGACATCTTAGTACTATCAATTTTAAAATAAATCGAGTACTACAACATCTAATTCGTTTTCTAAAGCGGCATAATTTCTTGCAGAACTAAATAAATAATCCTCAGGAAAGGCTACAATTTTATCAACTACAGGGTTGTTATGAATGTAATTTATTTTTTGTTTTATAAACTTATTTGATGTTACAATTTCTGCATGATATCCGTCTTGCCAGACTTTGTATTGCTGTTTTCTTTTTAAGTGCTCACAAGCTTTAGAGAAAGAATCTAGAAGCCATTCTCGTCTGCTCTCAGGTTTATCAATAATAGTTTGTATTATTTTTTTTGAAGTAAACTTTTTAAAATCACGCATTATATTTGAAAGTAATATATCGTCTTTAGCTTTACATAACATATGAAGGTGACTAGGCATAATACAATAAGCATAAATTTCTAAGCCTTTTTCTTTTTGGCAATAGTTTAAAGCTTCTATTAATAAGTTTCGTTGATTTAATCTTGTAAATAAGTCTATCCAACTTACTGTTGTAATTGTAACAAAATAAGCAGTATTTGGCATAGTAGCCTTGTATTTTGTACTCATCTTTTCCTTTTTATTTGCAAGATATAAAATTCAAATTATTATTCTACTTATTGTAACGGGCACGGAATGCAATTCCGCGCTATCATTATACGTGCGTTGGCGCAGATTTGTAATCTGTGACACCTTATATTACACTGTTTATTATAAAGTAAAACCACTCTCTAATTTATAGAAAATGGTTTTGTATGTTCTTAATTGTAACGGGCACGGAAAACATTTCCGCGCTATCGTTATACGTGCGTTGGCGCAGATTTGTAATCTGTGACAAATGCAATATTATAAATACGATAAAACCACTTTCTATTTTACTAAAAAGTGGTTTTGCTTACTATTACTTACTTGTAATGGGCACGGAATGCAATTCCGCGCTATCGTTTCGTGTTACATATCCGAGCCATCGGGAATTTGAAATCCGTGTAAGTACCTTAATTATCCGTTATCGCAGATTTGCTATCTGTGACGATTTATATAAAGTTTCTTAAAAGTAAAACCACTCTCTAATTTATAGAAAGTGGTTTATATTATATTAGTATTAGTCGCTTACTCGTTACCCTTATATCGATTTATATAAAGTTTCTTAAAAGTAAAACCACTCTCTAATTTATAGAAAGTGGTTTCTTATCGTTACGGGCACGGAAAACATTTCCGCGCTATCATTATACGTGCGTTGGCGCAGATTTGTAATCTGTGACATCTTATGCTATTGTACAGTTAGTAATAAAGTAAAACCACCTCCTAATTTATAGAAAGTGGTTTATATTATATTAGTATTAGTTGGCTATCGTTGCGTGTTACATATCCGCGCCATCGGGGTTATCACTACTCCAAATATCACTATCCCAAAAACGCTTATCATCAACATTGTAAGTAGCTTTATTATTATCTCGATGATTTAAACAGTCATTCATTAACGCTATTGAGCTTTCTTCATAAGTCCTAGAGTTTGTAAATGAATTCCTAGAGAATGATG
>NZ_RHLN01000140.1 GCF_004121075.1 Lutibacter sp. HS1-25 | reverse complement strand
AACGATAGCGAGAAATCACATAAAGCGCATGAAATGAAGCCCCAGTAAACGGCGGCCGTAACTATAACGGTCCTAAGGTAGCGAAATTCCTTGTCGGGTAAGTTCCGACCTGCACGAATGGTGCAACGATCTGGACACTGTCTCAGCCATGAGCTCGGTGAAATTGTAGTATCGGTGAAGATGCCGATTACCCGCTACGGGACGAAAAGACCCCGTGCACCTTTACTATAGCTTAGTATTGGTTTTGGATAAGTAATGTGTAGGATAGGTGGGAGACTTTGAAGCGGCGTCGCTAGGCGTTGTGGAGTCATCGTTGAAATACCACCCTTTGCTTATCTAGAGTCTAACCCAGTGATGGGGACAGTGCTTGGTGGGTAGTTTGACTGGGGTGGTCGCCTCCAAAAGAGTAACGGAGGCTTCTAAAGGTTCCCTCAGCACGCTTGGTAACCGTGCGTAGAGTGCAATGGCATAAGGGAGCTTGACTGAGAGACATACAGGTCGATCAGGTACGAAAGTAGAGCATAGTGATCCGGTGGTTCCGCATGGAAGGGCCATCGCTCAAAGGATAAAAGGTACGCCGGGGATAACAGGCTGATCTCCCCCAAGAGCTCATATCGACGGGGGGGTTTGGCACCTCGATGTCGGCTCGTCACATCCTGGGGCTGGAGAAGGTCCCAAGGGTTGGGCTGTTCGCCCATTAAAGTGGCACGCGAGCTGGGTTCAGAACGTCGTGAGACAGTTCGGTCTCTATCTGTAGCGGGCGTTAGAAATTTGCGTGGATCTGACACTAGTACGAGAGGACCGTGTTGGACTGACCTCTGGTGTACCAGTTGTTCCGCCAGGAGCATTGCTGGGTAGCTACGTCGGGAAGGGATAAGCGCTGAAAGCATATAAGCGCGAAACCCACCACAAGATGAGATTTCTTTAAAGGGTCGTGGGAGATCACCACGTTGATAGGCTATAGGTGTAACGGCAGTAATGTCATAGCCGAGTAGTACTAATAACCCATAGGCTTTTATGCGAACTTTTTTATTAAAAATTGATTTATAAGATATTATTTTTTCAGTATGTTAACTCATAAGCAGCGAAGGCTGCAGTGTAAAGTTGAAAAGTCAAAAGTTGAAAAGTGAAAAACTTAGAACTTTAAACTCAAAACTTTAAACTAAACCCTTAAGGTGGTTATAGCGATAGGGCTCACCTCTTCCCATCCCGAACAGAGAAGTTAAGCCTATCAGCGCAGATGGTACTGCCATTATGGTGGGAGAGTATGTCGCCGCCTTTCTTTTGAAAACCTTCAATATTAAATTATTGAAGGTTTTTTTTTATCCTTTTTTTTACCCAAAGGTTTTGTCAATTGTAAATTACGAATTACGAATTATCAATTTTCAATTATCAATTATCAATTACGAATTGTCAATTATCAATTATCAATTGTCAATTGTCAATTATCAATTATCAATTGTATAACGGTAGCGTCCAACTTTGTGTGTCTGCGTCATCTCAACTTATAAGATTTGAAGCGTTTAATTTTGTTAAAATTAAATTTTAGGTTATATAAAGTTACAAAATGACAATGTGTTTTTATTTGTTAGTATCTGATATGTTGTGATTTATATTTAATAACAAACTTCAAACTTCAATTATCAATTATCAATTATCAATTACGAATTGTCAATTACGAATTATCAATTGTCAATTATCAATTGTCAATTATCAATTATCAATTGTCATTTACGAATTACGAATTATCAATTATCAATTATCAATTACGAATTATCAATTATCAATTACGAATTATCAATTATCAATTATCAATTATCAATTACGAATTATCATTATCAATTGTCAATTGTATAACTGCGTTAGTGATTGCAGCGGCATCCTTTTTTACAATGTAACATAGTGAAATTGTAAAAAAGATATAGCGGAAAGCACGACCCCTTGCGGGTAACGCCCAAAAATACATGCTTCAATTTATTTATCATCTCTTTTATTTATGTTGAATTTTAAATATTGTAATTGGTGTTTATTTGGTTGATTTGATGTTTATTGTTATTGATAATTTGTGATAAATTTTTAAGATTGTATACGATATTTACAAATTATTAGTTTTAATTTGTAGCCTGATATATGAAAAAATTAGTACTACTTCTATTATTATTTTCCATTAAAATGTTTCCACAGGTTGGAGGTGAAAGTATCTATAATTTTTTGAATTTAACGGGATCAGCTAAGCAGACGGCTTTGGGCGGAAATGTACTTACCTTGCTGAATGATGTAAATCAACCTATTTGGAATCCATCGACAATTAACCAGGATTTAGATGGTAAATTGGGTGTAAATTACTTGAATTTTTTAGGAGATATTAATTACCTTTCTGCAGCATATGCTTTTATGCCAAATAGGCATGTGGGTACTTTTTATGTTGGCGTTAATTATTTAAGTTATGGAACTTTTATTGGTGCAGATGAAGGAGGTATAGAAACGGGTGAATTTAAAGCTTTTGATTTGGCTATTTCTGCAGGATATGCCTACAATTTTAAAAGAAGTGATTTTTTTGTTGGTGGTAATGTTAAATTAATTAATTCTGTTATTGACAATTATTCTTCTTTTGGTTTTGCTTTTGATTTAGGGTTGTTATATTATAATGAATACAATCCATTTAGAGCTACGTTGGTTCTTAGAAATATGGGATATCAGGTAACAGCTTACGATAATGTAAGAGAAAAATTACCTTTTGAAATAGATTTAGGAGCATCGTATAAGTTAGAAAATGTACCAATTAGATTGCATTTAACACTGGCCAACTTACAAAAATGGAATTTAGCGGTTAGCAATCCGTCAAATTCTTCAACAGATTTTGATGGTAATACTACTGAAGAAAGTATTTCATGGTTTAACAATACAATGCGTCATGCTACGATAGCTGCAGAGTTATTTCCTGATAGTGTAATTAATCTTATGTTGGGGTATAATTTTAGAAGGGGCAGTGAATTGTCTTTAAACAATGCCAGAACATTTGCTGGATTTACGGCTGGTTTTGGAATTAATTTTAGAAAGTTTAGTTTTATTTATGGATTTTCTAAATACAGTCCGGCTTCAAACGCAAGTACTTTTAGTTTACAAATTAATTTAAATTGATATTTTGAAAAATATAACCATAGCCATTGACGGATTTTCTTCGACAGGAAAAAGTACCCTTGCAAAACAATTAGCAACAAAATTAAACTATATATATGTTGATTCTGGTGCCATGTATAGAGCAGTAACTTTTTATGCGATGCAAAATCATTTCATTTCAAAAAATGAATTTAAAATTGAAGCTCTGATTGCCAAATTGACTGAAATAAATTTAAAGTTTAAATTTAATCCTGAATTAGGTTTTGCTGAAATTTATTTAAATGATGTGAATGTTGAAAGAGAAATTAGAACCTTGGCAGTATCAGAATTGGTAAGTAGCGTTGCTGAAATTAGTGAAGTTAGAAAAATGCTTGTTGAACAACAACAAGAAATGGGAAAAAATAAAGGTGTTGTAATGGATGGTAGGGATATTGGAACGGTTGTTTTTCCTTATGCTGAATTGAAATTATTTATGACAGCATCTGCAGAAACCAGGGCAAAACGCAGATTTGATGAATTGATTGAAAAAGGTGATGATGTGCAGTTTGAAGAAATTCTTAAAAATGTTCAACATAGAGATCATATAGATACAACCAGAGACGATTCTCCATTGATTAAAGCAGAAGATGCTATTGAAATAGACAATTCGAACTTAACTAAAACAGCACAGTTTGAGCTTGTTTATGCCATTGTTTTAGAAAAATTAAACTAAGGAATATTTAAGTATTTGTGTGTTTGTAATGAAATTTTCCACTTTGGATTTTTCATTACATAATCAACAATTAAAGGTGTCATTTTTTCTTTGTTACTCCATTCTGGCTGTAAAAATAGTTCACAATTTTCAGAAACTTTAGCAGCTTGTTCTTCAGCAAATTTAAAATCATTTTTGTTAAAAATAATTACTTTTAACTCGTGTGCTTTTGGATAAATACTGTCTAAAGGTAATTTTGTTTTTTTAGGCGATAAACAAATCCAATCCCATTTTCCAGTTAAATAATAAGCACCTGACGTTTCAATATGCGTTTTAATTTGAAGGTTTTGAAGCGTATTTGTAATGTATTCTAAATTCCACATAGATGGTTCACCACCAGTTACAACAACCGTATTAGCTGTGTTTTTTACGTTATTTACAATACGATCTGTTAAAGTTGGCGGATGTAAATCGGCATTCCAACTTTCTTTTACATCGCACCAATGACAACCAACATCGCAACCACCAATTCTAATAAAATAAGCAGCTTTACCGGTGTGATATCCTTCGCCCTGAATTGTGTAAAATTCTTCCATCAAAGGTAGCATTTCACCTTTATCAATTAATAGTTGTGTATTTTTGTCAATCATTTTGCAAATATAGTGATAACTAGCAATAAAGAATTATTTCAACAATAATTCTAATCAAATTTTTAATTTAATTATTAAGTACTATTTTTATCCAAAATATCAACAATGGATAAAAAGGAAGAATTTTTTAATCATATTACAGAAGGTTACAAAACAAAAGGAGACTTTATAGTATTTGGATCTGCCATGTTAGATGGCGAAACTGTAAAAGATGCTTTTGTTAAAGTACCTTTAAAGACTATAAATAGACACGGATTAATTTCTGGAGCGACAGGAACAGGTAAAACCAAATCTTTACAAGTTATGGCCGAAAACCTTTCTGAAAAAGGAGTTCCGGTTTTATTGATGGATATCAAAGGCGATTTAAGTGGTTTGGCACAACCAAGCCCAGGACATGCTAAAATTGACGAACGTCATGCTGCGATTGGACTACCTTTTGAATCTAAGAAATTTCCAGTAGAATTGTTAACTATTTCTGAACAAAATGGTGTTCGTTTGCGCGCAACAGTTTCGGAATTTGGGCCAGTTTTACTTTCAAGAATATTGGATTTAACAGATACCCAAAGCGGAATAGTTTCTATTATTTTTAAATATTGCGATGATCACAAATTACCTTTATTAGATTTAAAAGATTTTAAAAAGGTGTTGCAATACGCTACTGCTGAAGGAAAAGAAGAAATACAAAAAGAGTATGGATTAATTTCTACATCAAGTACAGGAGCAATATTGCGAAAAATTGTTGAAATTGATCAGCAAGGTGGTGATTTGTTTTTTGGTGAGCGTTCTTTTGAAGTGCAGGATTTGGTTAGAATTGATGAAAACGGAAAAGGTATAATTTCTATTTTAAGGCTGACAGATATTCAGGACAAACCAAAATTATTTTCAACATTTATGTTGCAATTATTGGCCGAAATTTATTCAACTTTTCCAGAACAAGGGGATAGCGGTAGACCAGAGTTGGTTATTTTTATTGATGAAGCTCATTTGATTTTTAATGAAGCTTCAAAAGCATTGCTTTCACAAATAGAAAGTATTGTAAAGTTAATTCGTTCTAAAGGGATAGGTTTGTTTTTTGTAACTCAAAATCCCAACGATGTTCCTGAAGCTGTTTTGTCTCAATTAGGTTTAAAACTACAACATGCATTAAGAGCTTTTACGGCAAAAGACAGGAAGGCAATTAAATTGGCTGCTGAAAATTACCCTGATTCTGAATATTATGATGTAGATGAAGTTTTAACACAGTTAGGAATTGGAGAGGCGCTTATTTCAGTATTAAATGAAAAAGGAATTCCAACACCTTTGGCTTGTACAATGATGCGTGCACCAATGAGTAGGATGGATGTGCTGACTGATGCAGAAATAAAACAACAAATAGACAGTTCTCGCTTGTTTTTTAAATACAGTGAGAATATTGATAGAGAAAGTGCTTATGAAATTTTAAATGAAAAAATTGAAAAAATAATTGAGAACGAACAAAAAGAAGAAAACAATAAAGAAGAAAAAAAAGTTACAAGTACTAGAAAAAGCACCCGAATGAATCCAGTTTTAAAAGTTGTTACAAGTGCAACATTTATAAGAGGTGTGTTGGGAATTTTAAAACGCGTATTATAAAATCAACTGTTGAATTAAAAATTAAATTAAAAATATTTATGACCATTATAAAAAAAATTACCCTGTTATTAGTTGTTTTAGCACTAAGTATTCAATGTTCAAGAGAAAATGAATACTTGATTGAAAATGGAAAAGTTGGTTTGGTTAATAAGGAAACTACTGTAAATGATTTAAAAACAATCTTTGAAAAAGATTCTATTGTAAGTCAATTATCTAATGGAAGTATTTCTCAATTAAATGGTTTTTTTGGAGGTACCGATCAATATGATGTATATTCAAAAACAGGAGAAAAGTTATTAGAGATTGTTCCAGAAAAAGCAAATGATTCGACTTCAAAAATTAAAAGTATTCAAATTTTTAGTGACAAGTACAAAACAGCAAGGGGCTTAAACTTAAAATCGGTATTTAAAGATATTCACAGTAATTATGTAATTGATAAAGTAGAAACTACACTTACATCTGCAACATTATATATTGATGAATTAAATGCAACTATTGCTATTGATAAAGAAGATTTAGGAATTAAAAAATTTAGCAGAGAAGAAATCACTGTTGATCGTATTCCTGATACATCAAAATTAAAATATTTTACCATTTGGTTTAATTAAATAAAATAGCTCAAAATTGTTGAAATAAAAAAAGTGTTCTAATTGTTTAGGACACTTTTTTTTGGCAATATTTAATAAAATAACCTATTAAAAATTAATCTAAATAATATTCGTTGTTCATTTTTGCAACGGTGCATTTCCAATTTAATTCGGTTTCAATTTTAACTTTTAAAGCCTGACTTTGGTGTGGTTCGCCGTGATTTATAAAAGTGAGTGTAGGTTTTGGTTTAAAATGTTTTAACCAATCCATCAATTCACTTTGATCTGCGTGACCTGAAAATTCATTTATTTTAAATATTTCAGCATTAATTTTGTGGTATTTTCCAAAGAATTTTATTTCTACATCACCAGAAAGTAACGATCTTCCTCTTGTTCCTTCAGCTTGAAAACCAACAATTAAAACGCTGTTTTTTTTATCACCTATTAAATTTTCTAAATAGTGTAAAACCCTTCCGCCAGTAATCATACCACTACCTGCCAAAACTATTTTTGGATCGGTATTGTTAACAATGGCTTTAGATGCTTTTACTTCACTAATTAATTGTACTGTTGAAGACATGCTTTTAATATCTTCGGGAGTTAATTTATGGTTTTTTGGATATGAATAATAAATTTCAGTTGCATTAACACCCATCGGACTGTCTAAATATATTGGTATTTGTGGCAGTTTATGTTCTCTTTTTAAAACACTTAATAAATAAATTATTTCTTGTGCTCTTTCAACAGAAAAAGTAGGAATAACCAAAATACCACCTTTAGCATAAGTATGGTTTATATATTTTAACAACACTTCTTTAATATCTTCATTTTTATGCAATCTATTTCCGTAAGTAGATTCTATAACAACATAATCTGCTTTTTCTATATACGCATACGGATTTAAAATAATCGGTTTTTTTCGTCCTATATCACCTGAAAAAACAAGTGTTTTATTGTTGGCTTGTAAAACAATTGCAGCACTTCCTAAAATATGCCCGCTATTTACAAATTTGAATTTTATATTGTTATTAATTGTATGCCAAATATCAAATTCAAAACATTTTATTCTGGTTAAAGTTTCTGCAGCATCTTCAATAGTGTAAAGAGGTAAAGCTGTTTTGTGTTTAGCATAGTTGTTTTCGTTTGCTTTTCGGGCATCTTCTTCCTGAATTTTAGCACTATCTAATAAAATAACTTTTACCAAATCTTTAGAAGCTTCAGTACAATAAATTTTACCTTTATAACCATTTTTAACCAATAAAGGCAAATAACCACAATGGTCTAGATGTGCATGTGTTAACAAAACAACATCTAAATTATCTAACCTTGTTGGAATAGGTTCCCAGTTCATTTCTCGTAATTTTTTCAATCCTTGAAATAAACCACAGTCAATCATAATTTTTGTATAATCAACTTCTAATAAAGTTTTTGAACCAGTGACAGTTCCTGCTCCGCCAAAAAAAGTAAGTTTCATAATTAATTGGTTTAAATTAAATTAATTAGAATTATTGAAGTGCAATTGATTACTAATTTACGAAAATATTCGTCAGGTAGGAGGCTTATTGTAGGTGAATTTTAGTATTTTTATTTAATTGAAATAATAAATTTAGAATGATGAAAAAATACACTGTACAAAAATCACCATTTGTAGTTCCAACCAACGATGGAAAATTAATTGAAGAACATTTTGGACTAGCAAGTGTTATTTCCGAATTAAGTATTGCGCATATGGTAGCACCACCAAAATGGAGTGAACCTTTTCAAACACCAGCATTTGATGAGTATACTTACATTATTAAGGGAAAAAAACAATTTATTATTGAAGGCGAAATAATTGTTTTAGAAGCAGGTCAATCTATTAAAATTTTAAAAGGAACCAGAATACAATACTCCAATCCATTTGATGAATCTTGCGAGTATTTGGCAATTTGTTTACCAGCATTTTCAATGGATTTGGTAAATAGAGAGGCGTAAATTAATTAATAATTAAAAAGTAAAAATTAATGATGAAAAAATAAGTACTCAGTTTCAGTTAGCAGTAACAGTTATGTTAATGAAAAATGAAAAAATAATAATGAATAATTAGCGATGAAAAATAAGTACTTAGTTTCAGTTAGCAGTAACAATTATGTTAATGAAAAATGAAAAAATAATAATGAATAATTAGCTATGAAAAATAAGTATTCAGTTTTAGTTGACATTTATTCAGTACTAAATTCAAGATAAAGCAGTAAAAAAATCAAAAATCGTAATTCTTAAATCAAAAATCGCAAATACAATTTAGGCTTTTCTTTCACAAGCTAACAAAGTATTTTTCATAAGCATTGCAATGGTCATAGGACCAACTCCTCCAGGAACAGGTGTAATATAAGCAGATTTTGGCGCAACACTTTCAAAATGAACATCACCAGCCAAACGGTACCCGCTTTTTTTAGAAGAGTCATCTATTCTTGTAATTCCAACATCAATAATTGTAACACCATCTTTTACCATATCACCAGTTAAAAACTCAGGAATTCCTAAGGCAGCAACAATAATATCGGCTTGTAAAGTAAGTTCTTTTAAATTTTTTGTTCTACTATGTGCAACTGTAACAGTAGCATCACCTGCTTTGCGTTTTTGGCTCATTAAAATACTCATTGGACGCCCAACAATATGGCTTCTACCAATAACAACTACTTGCTTACCAGATGTTTCAACATTGTAGCGTTCTAATAATTCTAAAATTCCAAAAGGTGTTGCAGGTAAAAATGAAGGCAATTCTAAAGTCATTCTACCAACATTTGTTGGATGAAATCCATCCACATCTTTATCAGGATTGATAGCCATTAAAACTTTTTGTTCATCTATATGTTTTGGTAACGGTAATTGAACTATAAATCCGTCAATATCATTATTGGTATTTAAATTTTCAATTGCTTGTAATAATGTTTCTTCAGAAGTTTCTTCAGGTAAATCTATCAGGGTAGAATTAAAACCAACCAATTCACAAGCTTTTACTTTTGCATTTACATAAGTCATACTAGCACCATCAGTACCAACTAAAATAGCCGCTAAATGAGGTGTTTTTTTACCCTGTTCTTTCAATTGTTTTACTGAAGCAGCGATTTCAACTTTTAAATCTGCTGATGTTTTTTTACCGTCTAGTAGTATCATAAATTATTAGTTTACAGCTTTTTAAACTGTCTTACTTTTGATTTTTTAATTTGAAAATAATATTTAATAAATTGAATTTCAGACTTTAAACTCCAAACTCCAAATTTAAAAAGCTATCTCCCCATACCTTTCATCATTTGCATCATTTGTCGACCGCCACCACCTTGCATCATTTTCATCATTTTACTCATTTGTGTAAATTGCTTTAGTAACTGGTTTACTTCTTGTATAGAAGTTCCAGATCCTTTTGCGATTCTCTTTTTTCTATTGGCATCTAAAATTCTAGGTTCACTTCTTTCGCTAGGAGTCATAGAGTGTATAATAGCTTCAATACCTTTAAAAGCATTGTCGTCAATATCTACATCTTTCATCATTTTTCCAGCACCAGGAATCATTCCCATCAAATCTTTCATGTTGCCCATTTTTTTGATTTGTTGAATTTGCTTCAAGAAATCATCAAAACCAAATTGATCTTTTGCAATTTTCTTCTGAATTTTACGGGCTTCTTCTTCATCATATTGTTCCTGAGCACGTTCAACCAAAGAGATAACATCACCCATTCCCAAAATTCTATCAGCCATACGATCTGGATGGAAAACATCAATTGCTTCCATTTTTTCGCCAGTACCAATAAATTTAATAGGTTTATTTACAACCGATTTAATAGATAAAGCAGCTCCACCACGGGTATCACCATCTAATTTTGTTAGTACAACACCATCAAAATTTAAAATATCATTAAAAGCTTTTGCCGTATTTACAGCATCTTGCCCAGTCATAGAATCCACTACAAACAACGTTTCTTGCGGATTTATAGCTTTATGAATATTCGAAATTTCAGTCATCATAGCTTCATCAACAGCCAAACGACCAGCAGTATCTATAATTACTACATTTTTACCCGTTGCATTTGCATGTTTAATGGCGTTTAATGAAATTTCAACAGGATTTTTATTTTCAACTTCAGCATAAACTTCAACACCAATTTGTTCTCCAACAACTTGTAATTGATTTATCGCAGCAGGTCTGTAAACATCACAACCAACCAATAAAACATTTTTATTTTTCTTGGTTTTTAAGTAGTTAGCTAATTTTCCTGAGAAAGTAGTTTTACCAGAACCTTGTAAACCAGACATTAAAATAACAGTTGGTTTGCCTGCAAGGTTAATACCTACAGTTTCTCCACCCATCAACTCTGTCAATTCATCTTTTACAATTTTAACCATTAATTGGCCAGGGTTTAACGTGGTTAATACGTCTTGACCAATGGCTTTTTCTTTAACGGTTGTTGTAAAATTTTTGGCTATTTTAAAGTTAACATCGGCATCTAATAAAGCTCTACGAACTTCTTTTAATGTTTCTGCAACGTTTACTTCTGTAATTTTTCCATGTCCTTTTAGTACATGAAAGGCTTTATCTAATTTATCACTTAAATTATTAAACATATGTCTGCTTCAATTTTTAGAATTGCAAATATAATAAAAACTGCTTAATTCTAAAGTTGAAAATTAGATTGATATCTGGTTTAAATTTGTTTAGAACTTTATAAAAAATACAGCAGCCTAATGTGATAAATATTACCTTTTGATTTGAAAAAATATCTAACATTTGCATAGAATTTAAAAAATGCAATATGAGTAAAATTGTAATAATTGGCGGCTTGTCTGCTGGACCATCAGCAGCGGCTAAAGCTAGAAGAGAAGATGAAAATGCTGAAATAATACTTTTTGAAAAAGGAGCTAACATAAGTTATGCAACTTGTGGTATGCCATATGCTTTTTCGGGTGTAATTGAAAATAGAAGTAATTTAATTGTTGTTAAACCTGAATTACTGCAAAATAGGTTTAATATTGATGTTCGTTTAAACGAAGAAATCATAAAAATTGATACCGAGAATAAAATAGTTTTTTCTGACAAAGGCGACTATAATTACGATAAATTGGTTTTTGCAACAGGTGCAAAATCGGTTGTGCCACCTATAAAAAATATTGAAAAAGCAACCAATTGGTCTACATGCCGATCTATGGTTGATTTTGATAAAATTACCAAAGAAGGTTTGGCTTCAACAGCTAAACATATTACGGTAATTGGAGCTGGTTTAATTGGTGTTGAAGTTGCTGAAAATTTAAGAGAAGTTGGTAAAGAAGTAACTTTAATTGAAGGCGATAAACAAATTTTAAATATGTGGCAGCAAAAATTTGGAAATTTTGCTGAAACTATTTTAAAAGATAAGGGTATTGAAGTTATTACTTCGGGCTTGGTTTCAGAATTTGAATTGGATGATAATTGGAAAATAAATGGTGTAAAAATTAGAGACGGCAAAACCGTAAAAACCGATTTTGTTATTTTAAGTGTTGGTATAAAGCCAAATACAGATTTATTGATTGAAAATGGTGCAGCACATATTGGAAATGGCGCATTGATTGTAAACGAGTTGATGGAAACATCTTTAAAAGATGTCTATGCTGCTGGTGATAATGTGGCGGTTAAAAATATTCAAACCAATAATTACGACTATTTTCCACTGGGGACACACTCTAATAAAGAGGGGAGAGCAGCAGGAGCAAATGCTGTTGGTGGTGCAATTTCTTTTAAAGGTGCGTATAAAACTGCAATTGTAAAGGTTTTTGATTATACTTTGGCAAGAACAGGTTTAAATCCAACTGCTTTAAATAAATTAGAGATTCCTTTTAAAACTGTATTAACGGTTGCGGGTGCAACACCAAGTTATTATCCTGGACAAAAAGATTTAATTACCGAAATTTATTATCATACTGAAACGAATGAAATTTTAGGTGCAGAATTATTTGGAGAATATGGCGTTGATAAACGTGTAGATGTTTTAAGTACAGCAATTTATGCAAAATTAAAAATCACAGATTTATCGCAGTTAGATTTGGCTTATGCACCACCGTATTCACCTGCAAAAGATCCGGTTGTAGTTACAGGTTTTGTTGCTGAAAATATATTGAACAATACAAGTGAACAAATTTCTGTTGAAGAAATGGCAGTAAAATTAGAAAATAATGAGGTTTCTAACTATTTGTTAATTGATGCCAGAACTGCCGATGAATTTAAAAAAGGAACCATTCCTTCAGCAGTTAACTTGCCTTTAGATGAAATTAGAAATCATATCGATTTTATAAAAAGTCAACAAAAACCAATCATTATTTTCTGTCAGAAAGGATTGAGAGGTTATTTGGCTGAATTGATTTTAAGACACAACAACATGGAAAATATAGTAAATGTTGCTGGTGGATTTAAATTATGGCAAATGTTTAGCGAAAATATAGAAATTCCTGAAACTGTTGCAGTTAAATAAAATTAAACATAAGTAACAAAAAAGCCTTTTAAATTTTTTTAAAAGGCTTTTTTGTTTAGTAAAATCTAAAATCTAAAATCTAAAATCTAAAATCTAAAATCTAAAATCTAAAATCTAAAATCTAAAATCTAAAATCTAAAATCTAAAATCTAAAATCTAAAATCTCACTACTTACTGCCAGATGCAACAAATTTTATTGAAGTTGTATTTACGCAATAACGTTCGCCTGTAGTTTCTTTAGGGCCATCATTAAAAATATGTCCTAAATGTCCACCACACGAGGCGCAAATAATTTCAGTTCTAACCATACCATGACTTTTATCTAAAACATATTCAACCGTACCGTCTATAGCATCATCAAAAGATGGCCAACCACAATGAGATTCAAATTTACTACCCGATTCAAATAATTGTAAATCACAGGCAGCACAATGGTAAGTTCCTTTTTCAAAATGTGACGTATAACCACCTTCACTAGGTGCGTCAGTTCCTTTTTGTCGTAAAACCCAATATTGTTGCGGAGTTAAAACTTGTTTCCATTCTTCTTCTGTTTTTATCACTTTTTTAGTCATAGTTTTTGTTTTTGAAGCTTGTGAATAACCAATTGTTGTAATTATATTTAAAAATAAAAATATTATGAGTGCTTTTTTCATGTTTTTAGTTATTATTTATTAATTGTTAAAATCTTAAAAATATAAAGCATCTTATAACATAAGACGTATTCAATTTAAACACCTTACAATGTTTTATTATTATGAAATTTTTTTTTGCAATGTATTAATTATAGTTATCTTTAAAGATAGAATTTGTAATATTGTACCAAATTTAAACCTTTAAAAAAATGAAAAGAATTGTTGTTTTAGTAATTGTTAGTTTAATGATATTTAGTTGTAGTACAGTGCCAATTACGGGGCGTAAACGTATAAATATTGTAAGTGATGCTGAAATTTTACCTTCAAGTTTTGCGCAATATGAAGGTTTTTTAAAGGAAAACAAAATTTCAACAAATGCTAAATCAAGTGCTCAAATTAAAAATGTAGGCTTAAGAATTTCTAAAGCTGTTGACCGATTTATGCGTGCAAATAAAATGGTAAAAGAAGCAGATGCTTACCGTTGGGAATTTAATTTAATAGATGATGCAACAGTAAATGCTTGGTGTTTACCTGGCGGAAAAGTAGTTTTTTATACAGGAATTTTGCCAATTTGTGCCAATGAAGATGGTGTTGCAGCTGTAATGGGTCATGAAGTTGCACATGCTTTTGCAAAACACGGTCAGGAACGTATGACATCTTCTTATGGACAACAATTAGGTGGCGTTGCAGTTGCAATTGGAACCTCAGGACAAACTCAAGAATCTCAAATGTTATGGAATACTATTTATGGTGTTGGCTCTCAAGTAGGCATGTTGGCTTACAGTAGAACACATGAAACTGAAGCCGATAAATTAGGGATGGTTTTTATGATTATGGCTGGTTATAATCCAGAAGAAGCCATTCAGGTTTGGGTTCGTATGAGCCAAAAAGCAGGAGGAAATGCACCACCAGAATTTTTAAGTACACACCCTTCAAACGAAACTCGAATTTCAACGTTAAAGGCATATTTGCCAACAGCTATGGCAATGGCTAAAAAGTACAACGTAGATGTAAAATAAAGCAAACTCAAATTTTAAAAAAACTAGGTCTTAAAGTAAAGCCCTAGTTTTTTTTTGAAAAATTCAATCATATGAAATTTTATCAAAAAGAAATTCAAATTTCACCAAAAAAAAGAGGATTTTATTTAATTACAAATGAAATTTTAAATTCATTTCCTGAAATCAATCAAATTCAAATAGGTCAGTTACAGGTTTTTATCAAACACACCTCGGCAAGTTTAACCATTAATGAAAACGCAGATTCGTCTGTTAGAGTCGATTTTGAAAGTCATTTCAATAAAATGGTTCCCGAAAATATGCACTATTTTACCCATACTTATGAAGGTGCAGATGATATGCCTGCGCATATTAAAGCGTCACTTTTAGGCAATTCAGTTACAATTCCTATAACCAAAGGCAGTTTAAATATGGGCATTTGGCAAGGCATTTATTTATGCGAACACAGAGATTTTGGAGGCGCAAGAAATTTGGTTTTAACAGCCTTTGGAAACTAAAAACTTTCAAACTTTCAACCAATATAACTTGGGTGCTACCCACAAGGGGTCGGGCTATTCGCTATATCTTTTTTTAAATTCCACTGCGTTGCATTTAAAAAAAGGATGTCGCTGCTATCCCTAGCACTTAAAAACAGGTATCGCACTATTTTATTTGTAAAAAACAATTGTAAACTATTTAGATGGAAAAAAATAGTTTTACGTTTAAATACTTCGTAAAAAATCCAGATACCTGCTTTAAGTTTAGCCAATTACAGCCAATTTTTTATTTCTATAAATTTTAAATTTCAACAAAGCATAGCTTAATAAGACAAAAATTGCAGATAAAATTAGCAAGCCTTTAACTTCAGGCCAAACATCACTTAACGTAGCTTCATACATCAGTATTTTTCGCAATCCTATTAAAAAATGAGTTGAAGGAACACTGTCTGCAAGTGCAACAATATAAGGTGGCATTTGACTTAAAGGCCAAGTAAAACCACTAATTATAAAGCTAGGTGTTGCAACAACCATCAATACTTCAGTTGCCTTTAACTGACTAGGAATGGCGATACTTGCCAAAATACCAAGAAATGTTATCGCCAAAACATAAGCAATCATTAGTACCAATATTGCCCAAATATTTGCATTAAAAGGAACTTCAAACATTGGAAACATAAGGCGTAATAAAAATATAATAACAGTTCCTATAATCCAAAAGGGTAGGGCTTTAACAAACATTGCATTCCAAACATTTTTAGCTTTTGGCATAAACGTTGTATAAAAAGTTTTTTCTTCAAACTCTCTGGCAAAACTCAAAGCAAGTGCTAATAAAAATACTTGTTGAAGAATGATTCCCAATACACCTGGCCATAAAAAGGACATATAATTTCCAGAGGGATTGAAAAAGCGATTGTAACTAACTCCAAATGCCTCGTATTGCGATTGAGCCGTAACTGCAGGAATGCCTGTTTTTTTTAGACCTTCAATTTCTATCCCCGCATTTAATGTTCCTAAAATTTGCTGAATGGCTTTTACTCCATAATTGGCTGTTAAAACATTGGAAGTATTTATATCTATACCAATTTCTGGATGCCTTTTTTGAATCAATTGAGCTTCAAATCGTTCAGGAATAGTAATAATTGCAGCATATTCTTTACTGATAATTTGAGCTTTTAAATCGTTTTGATTTGTCAATAAAACAGCATCAAGAACTTCATTGTCATCTATCATATCTAACAATTGATTACTTAATGGCGTTTGATCTAAATCAATAACCAAAACAGGTAAATTAGTTGCTTTTCCTTTTTTATATACAGCGCCAAGTAAAACACCATAAAGTAGCGGAGCACCAATAAATATTGCAATTACTACAGAGTTGGTTTTTAATAGTGAAAATTCTCTTTTTAATAATAAGATCCAATTTTTCATAGTTCGTTTTTATTGTAATAAAACAGTCATATTTGCATATAATTTACCTGCTTTTTCTTGGTCTGTAGGTATTAATTTTAACTCGTAAGTTGCTTCGCCAAGTTGGTAATCAGGAAAAGCAGTTGTTATATCTGCATAATGTGTTAATTGTTTAATACTTATAAGTTTACCTTCAAAGTTGGTGTTTGTAAAAGGTGAGTTAACAGTAAAAGTTTGGCCAATAACATAATTAGCAATTTTACTTTCAGGAATTGTAAACCTAAAGTAAGTGCTATTTAATAAATAACCAGTAATAATTCCATATCCAGGCAAGGCAAGTTCTCCATTTTTTAAGGCAATTGTTTCAATTGTCATATTTTGAGGTGCAATAACAAAACGTTCGTTATAAGCTACATTGGCTTCTTGTAAAGCACCTTTAGCACGCTCGTAAGCTCCCAAAGCCATTCTTATTTTTTCATTCCTAACACCTTTTTTTACTTCGTTGTACTTTGCCAAAACACCTTCATATTGCGCTTTTGCACCCATATATGTCATATAAATTTCATCGTGTTTTTGATTAGATACCAAGCTGTCTAAAAACATAGCATTGACCCTGTTATATGATTTTTCGGCAAACGTATATTGTTCTGTAACCGCATCTAGTTTTGCTGAAACTTGTGCAAGCTGATCGTTTGTTGCACCATTTAAAGCCATTTCGTATTGTGCTTTTGCAGATTCAACAGCACCTTCGGCCTGTTCTTTTTTAGCTTCAATTTCAGGAACAATAAGTTGTGCCAAGGTGTCTCCTTTTTTTACAATTGCACCTTCTTCAATATAGGTTTCTAAAATTCTACCAGGGTATTTGCTCGCAATGTTAATAACATCTCTTTTAGCTTTTCCTTGTAAACCTTCTATTTTTTTGTTAGAACACGAAGTTATTAAAACACTTATTGATAAAAATATAATTAGATTTTTCATTTTATTTTTGATTGATGATTTATAATTTTTGAACTTGTAAGCTTCCTGTTGCTTTTAGCAATTCTAAAGCACTATTTCTTTGTGCCCAAACAGTATCGTAATAGTCTAATGTTGTGCTAGTATATTCTGCTTGTGACTCTAAAAAATCAGACAAATGGATCAAACCATTTTGGTATTCTTTGTAACTGATGTCTAGCGATTTATTTGCTGTTTGCATCTGTTTGTCTTTTAATTTTGTTTGAGCAGTAAGATTGTTAAATTGTATAAGACAATTTTTATAATTTAGTTCTAACAAATCATTTACTTCTTCTTTTTTATTTCTGGTTTTTTCTAAATCAATTTTTATTTGATCACGTTTTCCTTTTGTTTCCAAACCATCAAATAATTCCCATTTCATACCAAGTCCTAAAGAATTTAAGGGGTAAAGACTCAACTCGTTAACACCCAAATCGCCCAAGTTACCATTGTGTATCCCAGCATATTGGTGAGATGCAAATGCTTGTATTTTAGGTAAGTAACCATTTATTTCAGATTTGTATTGGTATTCTGTAGCTTTAGTGGCTTCATCTAATGCAGCCAATTCTGGACGGTTTAAATAACTGTTACCTAAATCGTTTACCAATCTTGGAGTTAACTCAACTTTTATTGTCGAAAGCCTAGAAACATCAATACCTGTTAGTTGATGTAATTTTAATAGTAGTAGTTCTTTGCCACCATCATATTCCAATTGTTTTGATGCCAGTTTTAATTGCGCTATTTCAACTTTTTGAAATTCGTGTTGTGTTATTAAGCCTTGTTCAAGGGCTTTTTTTGCAACAATAGTCTCTTTTTCTAATCTTTTAGTTTCTATTTCAAGCAGTCTTTTAGTTTGTTCTAAAAGAGCCAGCTTGTCGTAATAACTGGCAACTTCTGTAATTAAATTAGCCTCTTCTAATTTGTACATTTGCTCTTGCGCTTCAATTTTATGCTCCATAGCCTTTGATAAGTAGGGCGCTTTTAAACCGGTAAATAAAGTCCATTTAGCAGTTAAACCGCCCATCCAAACATTGCCTTTAAAATCAATATTTTGATTTAAAGCAGGAATATCTATACCTGTTGGAGGTAGTTCAATAGCTGGGATTCCAGGAATTAGTGGTGGTAATGTAAAACTTGGTATTGTAACAGGAAACACGTCTGTTTCTAGATTTAATTTACCTGAAGTGTAAGCATAAGAACCACCCAACTCTAAAGTTGGTATATAGGTATGTTTGATACTTTTTTTAACTTCTTCGCTTTTTTCTATATCCAGTAAATTATTTTTTAATGATTTATTATAATCTAATGCTGCATATAGTACTTTTTGCAAATCAAGATCATTGTTTGATGTTTGTGCAAAAGTGTAAGCAGCGTTAAAAATAAAGAACAAACAAAAACTTATTGTAATTAGGAATCTTCTTGTCATATTTAAAAACATTTATTTTTAATTAATTTATTTTTATAGCATCCCAACAAGCTTTAGAATACTGTTCTATTTTTATATTATCCAATTTAACTTGTTCATATTTTAGCATTCTAACCAAAGCCGTTATTGGACTATGTGTTAGGGTAATTAATGCTAAATTAGGTAAGGGTTTTATTGTTTTTTTATTTTTAGCATCTTCAAAAAAACGTTGTATGGGTGCTAAAAAAATATTGCTATTTTGATCGTATTTACTTGTTATATAGGGCGAATAGGTAAACTGAGACAGGAATTCTGGTTTTCTGGGATCTTTAATGTAAAAATTTAAAATGGCTGTCCAAATATTTATAAAATTTTGATAGGTAGAAATTACTGCTGAAAGATTTTTAGAAATAATATCATTTATTTCTTTGCCAATTTCTTCATACAATTCTACAATCATTTCTTCTTTATTTGTAAAATAAATATAAATAGTACCAGTTGCAATCTTAGCTTCATTTGCAATCATTTTAATACTGGTACCGTGAAATCCATTAGTGGTAATAGTTGTTAATGCAGCATTTAAAATTACAACACGCTTGTCCTTTACTTTTCCTCGGGTTACCAACGGACTTTTTGATTGGTTTTTTTCCATACGCAAAAGTAAAATTATTTTCTTAATGAACAAACGTTCATTAAGAAAATAAATATTATAAATGTATTACAATTAAACTTTAATAAATATTATAGCTAAAATAAAAAAACAGTTTGAATTTAAAGTCTAAGTTGATAAGTTATATGTAAGTGTATTTTAAATTAAAGCATAAAAGTTACATATAAAAAAAGTCCCACCGAAGCAGGACTTAAGACTTTCATCTACGTCATATAGCCTTATTGTGATAAGATTAAAGATTAGAATAATTTTTTCACTAGTCAAATATATAGAATATTTTCAATAAAAACTTACGGAAAACCGTAATTATAAATAAATTAATGTCACTATATTTATTTTTTTTAAAAATAAGTAGCATTATCTTATTTGAGATTTATAAAAATTGCTAAATACACGTAACAGATGTCAAAAATTTTAGGATTAGATTTAGGAACCAACTCTATTGGTTGGGCGATTGTTGAAAAAGAAGATGAACAGTTTACTTTAATTGATAAAGGAGTTCGGATTTTTTCAGAAGGAGTGAAAATAGAAAAAGGAATTGAAAGTTCACGTGCAGCAGAGCGAACTGGATATAGAAGTGCGAGGAAGATTAAATATCGAAGAAAGTTGAGAAAATATGAAACTTTAAAAGTACTTTCTCTAAATGGAATGTGTCCTTTATCAATAGAAGAAGTAAATAGCTGGAAGAAATCCTGTTTTAAAGAATATCCCCTAAATCCTGAATTTATAGATTGGTTACGAACTAGTGATGATGAAAATATTAATCCCTATTTTTTTAGAGATAAGGCAAGTAAACGAAAAGTTACTTTATATGAACTTGGAAGAGCTTTGTACCATATTGCTCAAAGACGAGGTTTTTTAAGTAATAGATTAGATCAATCAGCGGAAGGTGTTTATGAAGAGCATAATCCTCAAATTCAAGGATTAATTGAGGATTTGGATTCAACAGATTTAATTTTGAGTGAATTAAAGGATTATTTTATTGATATTGGGATTTTAGATGAATCTGAAAAAAGCGGTTTTAAAAAAGATCTAGATGAAGGAGAGAAAAAACTGAAGACACTTTATAATTCTTTAGTTACTATAACAAAAAAGAAAGAAATTGATTTTGTAAAATGTAAAGAAGAACTAATTACTCGCTTAAATAAAAAAGATGAGTTAGGAAAAGTAAAAGGAGGTATAAAAGATATTAGTCAAGCAATGCTTGATGGTAATTATAAAACTCTAGGACAATATTTTTTTAGTTTATATGATAAAGGAAAAATTAGAAGTCAATATACTTCTAGAGAAGAACACTATCTAGAGGAATTTATAACAATATGTAAAGTTCAAGGCATTGATGGTATTGATGAAAATGAAAAATTACCAGAAAAGAAATTTACAGGTTTAGCTAAAGAATTGTATAAAGCAATTTTTTTTCAAAGACCTTTAAAGTCACAAAAGGGTTTAATAGGGAAGTGTTCCTTTGAAAAGAATAAGTCACGTTGTTCAATATCTCATCCAAATTTTGAGGAGTATAGAATGTGGACATACATAAATACAATAAAAATTGGAAAACAGAGTGATAAAATTCTTCGTTTTCTTACGCAAGAGGAAAAATTAAAACTAGTTCCAAAATTTTTTAGAAAGAATGATTTTAATTTTGAGGTTTTAGCAAAAGAATTAATTGAAAAAGGAGCAAGTTTTGGTTTTTATAAATCATCAAATAAAAATGAGTTTCACTATTTATTCAACTATAAACCATCTGATACTGTTGCCGCTTGTCAAGTTTCAGCCTCTTTAAAAAATGCTGTTGGTGAAGACTGGAAAACAAAAATATTTACATATAAAACATTTAATTCAAAAGGTGTTGAAGTTACAAGAACAGTTGATTATAACGACTTATGGCATTTGCTATCAGTATCAACTTCAGATGTTTATCTGTATGAGTATGCCAAAATTAAATTAGAATTAGATGATAAAAATGCAAAATCATTCAGTAAAATTAAGTTAAAGAAAGATTTTTCAAGCTTAAGTTTGAGTGCAATTACTAAGATTCTTCCATATCTAAAGGAAGGACTTTTGTATTCACACGCAGTTTTTATGGCAAATATTAAAAATATTGTTGATGATAAAATTTGGAATGACCTTGATCAAAGAAACTACATTCAAACTAAAATAGCGGAAATTGTAGAAAACAACACCTTTGATAAAAATCAATTAGAGATAATTAATGGTTTAATTAAAGATTGCAAAGTTAATGATGAATATTATTCTACAGAAGCAGAAACAATTTATAAGAATGATTTATTAAAAAAGTTAGTTTCATTTTTTAAAAATCATAAAATTGAAGATGAGAATGAACAATTGAAAATTATCAATAATTTATTTCAAATTTTTATTGGTCAGCTAAAGTTACATGAATACATTAAAATAAAACGATTAGACGAAAAAGTTTTAGAATTTCTTCAAGGTAAAAATGAAGATGGAGAGGTTTTTTGTAGTAATCCAAAACATTTAAAAAAATTATATCATCCTTCAGATATAGAAGTTTTCAAAAAGAAAATGATAAAAAATGAATTAGGAAATGAAAAAGTTGTTTTAGGAAGTCCATTAACATCATCTATTAAAAACCCAATGGCAATGCGAGCGTTACATCAATTAAGAAAAGTATTAAATGCTCTTATTTTGGAAGGTCAAATAGATGAAAAAACTCGAATTCATATAGAAATGGCTAGAGAGTTAAACGATGCCAACAAAAGAAAAGGAATTCAGGATTATCAAAATGAAAATAAAAAGTTCAGAGAAGAAGCTATTAAAGAGATTAAGAAGTTATATTTTGAAGAATGTAAAAAAGAAGTAGTACCTACCGAAGATGATATTTTAAGATATCAACTTTGGATTGAGCAAAATAAATGTGAGATTTATGAGCAAGGTAAAAACATAAGTATTTGTGATATTATTGGTAGTAATCCAGCTTATGATATTGAGCATACAATTCCAAGAAGTATTTCACAAGACAATTCTCAAATGAATAAAACACTTTGTAGTCAGCGGTTTAATAGAGAAGTGAAAAAACAAAAAATGCCAATAGAGTTAAATAATCATATAGAAATAGTTCCAAGAATTACTCATTGGAAAGTAGCAGCTGATAAATTAGAAAGTGAGATTGATTTTTTGACTAGGACAATAAAATCGGCAGCAACAAAAGAAGCAAAAGATAAAAAAATAAGAAGAAGACATTATTTATCATTAAAACGTGACTATTTGAAAGGTAAATATGAAAGATTTATTTGGGAAGAACCCAGAGTTGGCTTCAAAAATAGTCAATTACCTGATACTGGAATTATCACAAAATATGCACAGGCTTTTTTAAAATCGTATTTTAAAAGAGTTGAAAGTGTGAAAGGCGGAATGGTTGCTGAGTTTAGAAAACAATGGGGAATTCAAGAATCATATATTGATGAAAACGGGTTTAAACATTACAAGAAGAAAGACAGAAGTAACCACACCCATCATACAATAGATGCTATTACAATCGCATGTATGACCAAAGATAAATATGATGTTTTAGCTCACGCTTGGAAATTGGAAGATGAACAGAACAAAAAAGAGGCTAGAGCAATAATTGAACAAGCCAAACCTTGGAAAACTTTTAAAGAAGATTTGTTGAAAATTGAAGAAGAGATTTTGGTTTCACATTATACACCAGACAACGTTAAAAAACAGTCTAAAAAGATTATTAGAGTACGAGGTAAAAAGCAATTTGTAGCAGAAATAGTGCGTGATGTTAATGGGAAGGCTATTCCTCAAAAAGATATAAACGGGAAAATTATTTATAAACTAAATGATAAAGGAGAAAAAATCCCAAGATATCAAGAAGGTGATACCATACGAGGCTCATTGCATCAAGACAGTATTTATGGAGCAATTAAAGACCCTTTAAATATTAATGAAATTCGGTATGTTATTAGGAAAGATTTAGAAAGTTTAAAAGCGAATGATATTGAAAGTATTGTTGATGAAATTGTTAAGCAAAAAGTAAAAGAAGCGATTGAGAATAAGGTGCTTATACTTTCTACAAATGCCCAACAAAAAAATAAGTTTGCAGAAAACAAAAAAGTATGGATGAATGAAAATAAGCAAGTTCCAATAAACAAAGTTAGAATTTATGCGAATTCAGTAAAAAATCCATTAGAAATTAAAGAGCATAGTGCTTTGTCAAAATCAAAGCATGAACATAAGCAAATAGTGTATGGGCAAAATGATGAGAATTATGCCATGGCAATTTATGAATTAGATGGTAAAAGAGAGTTTGAATTAATTAATAATTTCAACTTGGCAAAACTTATAAAACAAGGAGAAGGGTTTTATCCTTTAACTAAAGAGAAAGAAGTTAAAGGTAAAAAAGCTTTATATCCGATTGCAAAAAGTAATAAAAGAGATTTAGTCTTAAAAAGGGGCCAACAAGTGATTTTTTATGATAAATCAATCGAAAAACCAAAGGATTTAAATGAAATAACAGACTATTATAACAGAATTTATATAATCGAAGGTTTGTCTATTCAAAGAATTGTTAGACCGTCAGGGAAAATAGATGAGTATGGGGTTATTCAATTTAGAAACTTTAAAGAAGCTAGAAAAGCAGATGACATTAAAAAAGATAAATTTAAGATAGATGGAGTTTTTAAATTGGGAGAGAATAAACCTTTACGAAAAATGAATCATAATCAATTTAGTGCTTTTGTTGAAGGGATCGATTTTAAAGTGTTGGCATCTGGTAAAATTGAAAAAATAATTTAAAATTGTCATTTCGAACGATAGAGAGAAATCACATAAAGCAGTTAAAGTAAGTTGCTATGATTGAATTTAAAGAAGGCTTTCATACCTATTACGTTTATATTATAACCAATAAATACCGTTCAACATATTATGTTGGTATGACAAATGATTTAAAAGTTAGACTAAAACAACATATCGAAAATATTAAAAACGGAAACAAAACTTTTGCATCAAAATATAATTTACAATATTTGGTGTATTATGAAAAATTCACTTGGGTACAAGAAGCTATCTTAAGAGAAAAAGAAATAAAAAGTTGGAGGCGTGATAAAAAATTAAGTTTGATACGTTCTTATAATAATACATTTTCGTTCTTAAATGAAAAATTTGATGTGATTCCTCCTTTGTCGGAATGACAAGAAAGAATTTAAGGTTATTGTGATTATTTATTTAAAAATTAAAAGTATAATTTGTCATTTCGAACGATAGAGAGAAATCACATAAAGCGCAATGTTTGATGTGATTCCTCCGTTGTCGGAATGACAAGTATTAATAAAGTTCTTTGACATAAAACTAAATTAATCAACCAAATAAACAAAATCGAGCGAAGCGAGATTTTGTTGTGGTTTGATTAAAGATTAGAAAAAACGATATTATGCAGGATTTCTTGCAGTACCAAAAATATGTTGTGGTTTGATTAAAGATTAGAAAAAACGATATTTTTAAAAGGAAAAGAAAATAAATGTATTTTGTTGTGGTTTGATTAAAGATTAGAAAAAACGATATTTTGAATCAACTGATGTTTCTGCAGGATTTTGTTGTGGTTTGATTAAAGATTAGAAAAAACGATATTCTTTTTATTTTTAAACGGCCAGAACTATTGTTGTGGTTTGATTAAAGATTAGAAAAAACGATATTTGTAACAATGGTAATCAATGGGGACGCTATGTTGTGGTTTGATTAAAGATTAGAAAAAACGATATTAGTTGCTTTGTTAGCTTCTAATAATCAAAGAATTGAAATGAAATATCGTAAATAAAAATGCTCCTTTTTTGTACTGTTTAGGCAAGATTGGGGCATTTTTTGGTTTCTAAGTGGTTTACAAACACACCTTCATTATTTGATTTTGTGTGTTTGTGAATCGAAAAAAAGTAAAATTATGTTTAAAAAATAAGTTCATTCATTTTTTTTCGATGTGATTAAAGATTAGAAAAAACGATATTAGTTGCTTTGTTAGCTTCTAATAATCAAATAATTGAAATGAAATATCGTAAATAAAAATGCTCCTTTTTTGTACTGTTTAGGCAAGATTGGGGCATTTTTTGGTTTCTAAGTGGTTTACAAACACACCTTCATTATTTGATTTTGTGTGTTTGTGAATCGAAAAAAAGTAAAATTATGTTTAAAAAATAAGTTCATTCATTTTTTTTCGATGTGATTAAAGATTAGAAAAAACGATATTAGTTGCTTTGTTAGCTTCTAATAATCAAATAATTGAAATGAAATATCGTAAATAAAAATGCTCCTTTTTTGTACTGTTTAGGCAAGATTGGGGCATTTTTTGGTTTCTAAGTGGTTTACAAACACACCTTCATTATTTGATTTTGTGTGTTTGTGAATCGAAAAAAAGTAAAATTATGTTTAAAAAATAAGTTCATTCATTTTTTTTCGATGTGATTAAAGATTAGAAAAAACGATATTAGTTGCTTTGTTAGCTTCTAATAATCAAATAATTGAAATGAAATATCGTAAATAAAAATGCTCCTTTTTTGTACTGTTTAGGCAAGATTGGGGCATTTTTTGGTTTGTAAAATAGTTTAATGCACACCTTCATTATTTGATTTTGTGTGTTTGTGAATCGAAAAAAAGTAAAATTATGTTTAAAAAATAAGTTCATTCATTTTTTTTCGATGTGATTAAAGATTAGAAAAAACGATATTAGTTGCTTTGTTAGCTTCTAATAATCAAATAATTGAAATGAAATATCGTAAATAAAAATGCTCCTTTTTTGTACTGTTTAGGCAAGATTGGGGCATTTTTTGGTTTCTAAGTGGTTTACAAACACACCTTCATTATTTGATTTTGTGTGTTTGTGAATCGAAAAAAAGTAAAATTATGTTTAAAAAATAAGTTCATTCATTTTTTTTCGATGTGATTAAAGATTAGAAAAAACGATATTAGTTGCTTTGTTAGCTTCTAATAATCAAATAATTGAAATGAAATATCGTAAATAAAAATGCTCCTTTTTTGTACTGTTTAGGCAAGATTGGGGCATTTTTTGGTTTCTAAGTGGTTTACAAACACACCTTCATTATTTGATTTTGTGTGTTTGTGAATCGAAAAAAAGTAAAATTATGTTTAAAAAATAAGTTCATTCATTTTTTTTCGATGTGATTAAAGATTAGAAAAAACGATATTAGTTGCTTTGTTAGCTTCTAATAATCAAATAATTGAAATGAAATATCGTAAATAAAAATGCTCCTTTTTTGTACTGTTTAGGCAAGATTGGGGCATTTTTTGGTTTCTAAGTGGTTTACAAACACACCTTCATTATTTGATTTTGTGTGTTTGTGAATCGAAAAAAAGTAAAATTATGTTTAAAAAATAAGTTCATTCATTTTTTTTCGATGTGATTGACTACGTCGAATCTTTGATTTCCTCCTTTGTCGGAATGACAATAAAGAATTTAAGGTTATTGTGATTGTTCGTTTCGAAATAAAATAAAAAGT
>NZ_RHLN01000139.1 GCF_004121075.1 Lutibacter sp. HS1-25 | reverse complement strand
GCAATTCGAGATGCATCAACACCACCTTTTTCACGGGCAAGGTGTCCATCTCCAGTTTTGTAAAAAGAAATATCCCCGATAGTTCCTTTTAACTTAATAATGCCATTTTGTCTAGCCATAATTGTATAAAATTTTTAATTCTCAACAAAGCAACTTATCTTTAGGTAAAAATTAAAAAACCAATAGTTATCCATTCCTAAACATTCCTTTTCTTCCGAAAAGGTGCAGTATAGATAAAGCATAGATACTCCTAGGATAAAGTATGGATAGTGTATGAAAACAATGAAAATAGTTAGAGCCTGCATATACCCAAAAGACATCCAGTGCATCACCGGCAGAACTGAACGCTATGGACGTAAATTACTCAATGAAATAAAACTTCACTTTGGGAAGGAGCGTCATCAGTTTATTACTTCAGAAGAATTTGCAGAATACAGTGGTATCAATGTGGAAATTGTAAATGAGTATTTGCAGAAAGTTTCATAAGACAGCTCCCCTACCTTTTTTATTAGTTTATATGCTATTACATATAAATTAATAATTTCAACCTAAAATATACGCAATTACATATAATTTATTACATTTACATTATATTATACTTAAAAGCATATAATGAAAGACTTAGCGAAGTTTGTAAAGGAACGTAGAAAAGAAGTGAATTTAACTCAGGAAGAATTCGCTGAAAGGACTGGTGTTGCCTTAACCGTTATACGTAAAATTGAACAGGGCAAAACCAATTTGAATATGGATAAGGTAAATTTAGTACTTCAAATGTTTGGGCACAAATTAGCGCCAGTAAGTTTAAAAGAAAATGAAATAACTAATAGTTAAACTATGAGAAGTGCACACATTTTATATGACACCACCCTTGCAGGTACTTTAGTTGAAACCAATGATGGGGAATATACTTTTACGTACACAAGTGATTATGTACATAATTTCCCAAATCAATTTATCACATTTACTTTACCCGTTCGAGAAGAACCTTATAAAAGCAATCGTTTATTTCCCTTTTTTGAAGGATTAATTCCTGAAGGTTGGTTGTTAAATATTGCATCAAAAAACTGGAAAATAAATCCAAATGACAGAATGGGCTTGTTATTGGCTTGTTGTCAAAACTGCATTGGAGCTGTAAGTGTTCAACCAATAAAGGAAGAAAATGAAGCATAAGTGTTTATATTGTTATAAAGAATTAGCTTCAGAAACCGACTTTCACGAAAAATGTAGTCTCGCTTTTTTTGGAACAAAAGAAGCTCCAAAACTAAATTATTCATTCGAACAAATGACTGATTTGGCTAAAAACGTTGTAGAACGAAGTATTTCAGTTCCTGGAGTACAACCAAAATTATCTATGACTTTTGACGAGCACGCAAAAGATCAGCGCTTAACTGTTGTTGGAGCATTGGGTGGAAACTATATTTTTAAACCACCTTCTAATGATTTCCCAGAAATGCCAGCAAATGAACATTTAACAATGCGTTTGGCCGAACATTTAAAAATCAAGACGGTTCCCTCCTCTTTAATCCGATTAAATTCGGGTGAATTATCGTACATCACAAAACGAATCGACCGAACAGAAGATGGAAAAAAAATTCATATGTTGGATATGTTTCAAATTACTGAAGCCTTTGATAAATACAAAAGCTCGATGGAAAAAATTGGAAAAGCCTTAGGTCAATATTCAAGCAATACTTTATTGGATAAACTTTTCTTTTTTGAAATAACTGTATTTAGTTTTTTAACAGGAAACAATGATATGCATTTAAAAAACTTTTCAATGATAGAAACCAATTCCAATTGGATTTTGGCACCTGCCTACGATTTGTTAAATGTTGCAATTGTAAATCCTGAAGACAAAGAAGAACTGGCATTGACCTTGGGAGGAAAAAAGAATAAATTATCCAAAGAAGATTTTATAAAATTAGGTCAAAATTTAGCCTTAAACGACAAACAAATAAAGGGTGTTTTTAAACGGTTTAAAAATAGTCAACAAGAAATTATAAAGATTGTAAACACATCTTTTCTTTCCGAAAAAATGAAAGAAAATTATATTAAAATAGTAAGCAAAAGAGCAGCTATTTTATTTAACTAAATCTTTAAAAATCATAAAATTTAATACTGTTTAGTGCTATTTAGTCAATTGAAAGTTGTATTTTTATATTTCAAAATGAAGGAAAAAAGCTACTAAAAAAAGGTCATTTTTTATGGTAGTTAAATGGACACCTCAACTTCTTTGACATCTCTAATCGCTTATAAACATTGATACATAGGAAACAAGTTTGAATCTTGTCGAGGTCACTAAATCTAAGCTCTTATAGAAATATAAGAGCTTTTTTATTTTAGGCTATTCAATATTTAAACTCAATAAAACGGATTCAAATTTTTCCTTTCATCCCCTTTTTAATTTAAAAAAAGAACCTTACAAGCAACTTCAACACTGAGGAAATTGAGAAAAGATACCGCAACAAAGTTCGAAGTAAATTAAGTGAAATATTAAATTTATTCGTTTTAAATAAAATACTATAAACAAAAAAATATAAGAAATGACATACCTTATCCATTCCTAAACATCCCCTTTCTTACAAAACGATACTGCATTGACTTCTAAGATAAAATATAAATAGTTTATTAAAATAGTGGATAAACAAATAAAATAAATAGTTTGGTATAAACCCACAACTTAAAATAAAATTGTACTAAACAATCAAACAATACAAAATTATTTAAAATGAAATTCCATATAAATTTTTGTAATAATTATATTTCTTATTTTTGAAAAAAATGAGTACTTATGAGAATTTTTACCTTCATTATTTTTGCTTTTTCGTTTCAGTTTATTTGCGCTCAAAAAGAAATTGATTCACTACTTCTTGTATTGGAAAATACAATGGCTAACCGTAATGAATACGACATTCAAAAAGAACTTCGCATTAACAATTTAAAAAGTTTATTTAAAGATGAAAGTCTTAGCATTGAACAAATTTATCAAATCAACAATAATATTATAGAAGAATATGAAGCCTATTCTTTTGACAAAACATTGTTTTATATAGAGCAAAATATTTCCATAGCAAAAAACTTAAATAACCTGTATTTTATAGACGAATCAAAACTAAATTTATCAAAACTTTTAGCTTCTTCAGGACGGTATGAAGAGGCTATTGATATTTTAAACGAAATTGAAAGAAGTAGTCTTTCAGAAAAATTATTGAATAATTATTACAGCAATTATAAAAAAATATTTGCCGATTTAAGTTTTTATTCATTAGCAATTGAAAATAAAGAAAAATACCAAAACTATTACAAAACTTATACAGATTCATTACTAGCAAGATTAGATCCCAGTACCGAAGACCATTTAGCTATTATTGAATCGAGATTTAGAGACAATAGGCAATTGCTGGAAGCTTTAAAAATAAATGATCGCCGACTTGCAATTTCAGATATAGGAACAAGAACATATTCTCAGGTTACTTTTGAAAGGTCACTTTGTTATGAACTTGACGCCAATAAAACCGAACAAAAAAAATATTTAATCTTATCTGCCATTTCAGATATTAAATCGGCTGTTAAAGACAATGCGTCGCTCTCATCACTAGCAATGCTATTGTTTGAAGAAAATAAAATTGACAGGGCACATAAATACATAAACTTTTCATTTGAAGATGCTGATTTTTACAATTCCAGACTTCGATTTATTTTAATCTCAAATATCCTCCCAGATATTACAAAAGCATATGAAGAGCAAATTGAAGAACAAAAGGAAAAGTTACAAACGTTTCTTGTTATAATTAGTGTTCTTGGTTTAATTTTACTACTTACCGTTTTTTATATTTTTATCCAAATGAAACGTTTGGGACGCGCAAAAAACGAGTTACTAAAAGCAAATGAACAACTTAAAGATCTAAACATTACACTAAACAAAAAAAATAAAGAATTAGAAAACCTTTATGATGATCTTTCAGAATCTAGCTTGGTTAAAGAACATTATATTGGCACTTTTTTAAATATTCATTCAAATTATATAGACAAGTTAGATACTTATCGAAAAATGGTCAAAAAACATATTGTAACAAAAAAAGTAGCTGACTTATTTGAAAAAACAAAAACAAACCATTTAATTCAGGAAGAATTAAAACTTTTTTACAAAAATTTTGACGACACTTTTTTACATATCTATCCAAATTTTGTTGAAAAATTAAATGATTTATTGGTTGAAGAAGGAAAAATAACGCTTAAAAACAAAGAATTTTTAAATACTGAACTTCGTATTTTTGCTTTGATACGTTTAGGAATTACAGACAGTTCTAAAATTGCCAAATTACTTCGTTATTCTGTAAATACAATTTACAATTACCGCGTTAAAATTAAAAATAACGCTGCTGTTCCAAGAGATAATTTTGAAAATGAAGTGATGAAAATTGGTGCTTCTAAAAAATAAATCCAACCTAGTATAAAGGTAAATTTATACATAATAATGTTAAATATAACCAATTTATAAGTTATAATTTCCACTTTTTTTTATTTCAAAAAAATACATAACATATTATATATTAATATTTTATGTGTTTTTTAGTATCCAAAACATCCACTTTAACACTACTTCAAATAGCAATACGCTTGTTTTTACAATTTCTTTACATCATCAATTAAAATGACTTGTATTTAAAAGTCACGAAATCGATATAGAAATTAAATAGCACACAATGTGCAAATGCAAAACAAACTTAATAATTATCATTAAAAACAATCAAACATGAAATTTAATGAATGTCCAAATTTAAAAGCATCGTTTAGATACGTTGTTTTAATCTTGTTAATTTCCTTTTCAACTTATGCACAGCAAAGTTCAGTAAAAGGGAAAGTAACAAACAGTGCAGGTAAACCTATACCTGGAGTTTCTATTTTATTAAAAGGAGCCTCATCAGGAACAACCTCAAATTTTGATGGAGAATATCAACTCTCTATTCAAAATCCATCTAGCGCAATACTAATATTTAGTTATGTTGGTATGAAAACTGTTGAAATTAATGTCTATGGAAAAACCAACATAGATGCAGTTTTAGAAGAAAATGTTATGGCAATGGAAGAAGTTGTTGTTGTAGGTTATGGATCTCAACAAAAAAAAGACATTACAGGGTCTGTTTCTGTTGTTAAAGCCGAAGATTTTGATTCAAGACCAAATACGCAAGTAGCTTCTTTAATTCAAGGTAGAGCTACTGGTGTTCAGGTACTTTCTAGTTCAGGTAAGCCATCACAAGGCTTAAGTATTCGTATTCGTGGAACAAATTCAATCAACGCAGGAAGTGAGCCTTTGTATGTTTTAGATGGTGTTCCTACTACCGACACAAGATCTATCAACCCTTCTGATGTTGAGAGTATTACCATTTTAAAAGATGCTTCTTCAGCCGCAATTTACGGAGCCCAAGGAGCCAATGGTGTTGTTATTATTACCACTAAAAGAGGTACTTCTGCAAAACCTACAATTACACTCGACACTTATGCTGGTGTTTCTCAGGTTTGGAATACGCTACCGGTTTTAAACGGAGAGCAGTATAGAGATTTAATGACAGAAATGGGTCAAAATACTGATTGGGATAAATACAATAAAAATACAGATTGGCAAAAAGAGATTTTTCAATCTGGTTTATCTCAAAACTACCAAGTTTCTATGAGCGGAAAAAGCAACAATACAAACTACTACCTTTCAGGAGGTTACACAAAACAAACAGGTGCTGTAAGAAGTTCAGAAATGGATAGAGCCAACTTCAAAATTAATTTGGAACAAAAAGTAAGCGACTGGTTAAAAATTGGAACAAGAGTTGCCTATTCAAAATATTCTGATGTTGATATTAACGACAATTCGAGTGTAAATTCTGGTGGTGTTTTATTAGGTGCTTTAAATACACCAAGCATTATTGGAATTTACAATAGTGACGGAACTTTTACAAGCAACCCTTTTCAAAACTGGGAAAATCCAATAGCTAGTACTGATGGTAGCGAAAGAGAATACAACAACCGAAGATTTCTTGGAAATATTTATTTAGAAATTGAATTCTTAAAAGATTTTACCTTTAGATCAAATTATGGTATTGACGACAGTAACGGAATTTATGACTATTTTTTAGATCCATACAGAACCAGTTATGGTAGAGCTTTAAAAGGTAGAGGTCAATACAATACAGATAATTCTTTCTATTATATTTTTGAAAATACGTTGAAATATAATAAAGAAATTAAAAAACATAAAGTTGAAGCTTTAATTGGTGCTGTTAGTCAAAAAAACTACTGGGAAAACAGTGCTATTGAAAGAAGAAATTTTGCGAGTGATGGTATTGAAACTGTAAATGGTGGTTCTGAAATTATTACTGCTACCGCTTACAAATCAGAAAAAGCAAATTCTTCATTTATTAGTAGAATCAACTACGATTATGACAATAAATATTTAGCAACTGCTAACTTTAGAGCTGATGGTTCAAGTATTTTTGGACCCGACAATCGTTGGGGATATTTTCCTTCATTTTCATTAGGATGGAGACTTTCCGAAGAAAATTTCTTAAACCAATCTAAAACAATTAACAACCTTAAATTAAGAGCTGGTTGGGGTATTGTAGGTAATGACCAAATTAATAATTATGCTTATTTAGGTAGAGTTGGTAGTGGTGCAAATTACCCTATTGGTGGTATCACTATGCCAGGTACCTACCCTGCTTCTATTGAAAATTTAGCACTAAAATGGGAGGAATCTCAGCAAACAAATATTGGTATTGATTTAGGTTTATTAGATGGCAGAATCCTTTTTACTGCCGATGCTTATGTTAAAAACACAAGCGATTTATTATTAAATGCTCCATTACCAAAAAGCACAGGTTTTGACAGTGCTATCCAAAACATTGGCGAACTTCAAAACAAAGGTTTAGAGTTTGGTTTAAATACCATAAACATTGATAAAGAAGTGGTTTGGTCTTCAACTTTAAATATTTCATTCAATAAAAATGAGGTGATTAATTTGGTGGGACAAGAAATTTTCCAAGGCGGAATTGCAGGAAGAGGAGATGCTAGTTTAATTAGAGAAGGGCTTCCTTTAGGAACTTTATATGGTTATGAATTTGGCGGTGTGGATAGCGCTACAGGTAATGCATATTACATTAACAATGCAGGTGAAGCAACTTTTTCTCCTTTGGCTGAAGACCGAAAAATAATTGGTGATGCAAACCCAGATTTCTTTTATTCTTTCAACAATGAAGTTTCTTACAAAGGTTTTGGTTTAACTGTATTTTTACAAGGTTCTCAAGGAAATGATATGCTAAATGCTACTAAAATTGAAGCTGAAGGTATGCTAGATCCAAAAAACCAATCGCTTACCGTTTTAAACAGATGGAGAAATCCAGGAGACGAAACTAGTATTCCAAAAGCAACTTGGGGAAGCACAGACAACTCAAGAATTTCAACCAGATTTATTGAAGATGCCTCTTACTTAAGATTTAAAACCATTACACTTAGCTATAATTTTTCTGAAAAAATAATGGACGAACTTAAAATGGGAAGTTTAAGAATTTATGCTACAGGCGAAAACATATTCACCATTACAAACTATTCAGGTTTTGATCCTGAAGTAAATGCTTTTGGCGGTAGTAATTCTGTTAGAGGAATTGATTACGGAACATATCCTCAAACAAGAAACATCATTTTTGGTATCAACGCTACATTTTAATAACTAAAGAAATAGTATTATGAAATTAAATAAAATAATAGTTGCATTGGCTGTAACATTTACGTGTATCTCTTGTGAAGATTATCTGGATTTAAGTCCAATTTCAGAAGAAACATCTGATAATGCCTACAACAGTGCCAGTCAAATAGAAGCAGCACTAACAGGTGCTTACGAATCTTTTCAATCATCCGATTATTACATTTGGGACAATGTACTTTTTCAAGATGTACGATCTGATAATTATTACGCAGGTGGCGACAATCCTGAAGTATTTTCAATGGATTTTTTAACCATTTCGCCAACCAACTCAAAAGTATTTGGTAGTTGGTCTAACTTATACAATGCCATTGCAAAAGCAAATACGGTTATTGATAAAGTTGAACAGGTAAACGATGTTAATTTAACTGAAGTTAGAAGAAAGCAAATTAGTGGTGAAGCCTATTTTTTAAGAGCTTATCACTATTACAATTTAGTAAAATCTTGGGGCGGAGTTCCACTAGTATTAGAAGCTGTAAAATCTGCAAATCCTGAAGATGTGCGTATTCCAAGAGCTTCAGCAGAACAAGTTTATGAACAAATTATTGTCGATTTACAAATGGCAGCTTCATTGCTACCTGATACCTATGGAAATGATGCAAGTGTTAATAAAGCAAGAGCAACTGCAGGTGCTGCAAATGCATTGGCTGCAAAAGCGTGTTTGCAAAAACCCAATCCAGATTATTCAAAAGCGTTGGCATTTATAAATAAAGTTGAAACTAGTGCTGCAAATTACACATTAATCAACTATAAGGATTTATTTGATGGAAATCATTACAACAATAACGAGTCTATTCTTGAAGTTCAATTTTTAGGAGGAGACGAAGGAAACTGGGGACCACAATTGTTATTACCTCCATCAATTTCAGGAGATACTTGGAGAAAGTTTGTAACACCATCTCATAATTTAGTTGATGCTTTTGACTCTGCAGGAGACGTTGTTAGAAAAAATGCAACTATTTTATTTGAAAAAGTACAATGGATTGATGAGTACTGGGGAAATGAAATTAATTACTCAATTCCTTTTGGATATAAATGGAAAAACGCCAACGGTTGGGCTAGTCCAGATCGTCAATATATTTTAAGATATGGTGATATTGTATTGTTAAAAGCGGAAGCTTTAAACGAATCTGGTCAATTAGATTTAGCTGCTGCTGAAGTTAATAGAATTAGAACACGTGTTTCTTTACCCGAATTAACAAGCGAACAAAAGGCTTCTAAAGAAGTTTTAAGAAATACCATTTTAAACGAAAGAAGACTTGAATTGGCGCAAGAAGCACAACGTTGGGACGATTTAGTAAGATACGGTGTAGCTGTTTCAACAATGAATAATTTAGTTGAAATTGATTTAAGAACGGGTAGTGCTGTAAATTATAATATGACAGAAGCTAAGATTTTATTGCCAATTCCTCAACAAGAATTAGACAGAAATCCTGCATTAGTACAAAACCCTTTATAAGACTAAAAAACAATAAAAATGAAACATATATATATAAAAATAGTTTTCTTATTAGCGGTGATACTTACGGTTGGCGCTTGTAAAGAAGAAGATAATTTACAACCTGAAGGCTTATGGGATCTTTCTGTACCTTCAATTGTAGCTCCTGAAAACAATGCTAAAATTGTACTGGATGAAAACAATGCGTCTGAATTAATAACATTTAACTGGACACCTGCAACCTCTTCACTTGGTTATGGCGTTTATTATTCGGTAATTATTGTAGATGCTGAAAACCCAGATTATGAAAACCCATTGATGGAAATTACTGCTGAAAATGGCGGAAAAGGACTTTCAGCTTCTGTTTCTTATGAAGATTTAGATACTGCTTTGTCTCTTGCAGGGTTTAACGCAAATACCGATGTAAATTTAATGTGGGCTGCTGTTGCAAAATCTTTAAGTAAAGAAGAAATGGGTACAGGTAACTTAACTGTTACTCGTTTTGAAAACGAAATTATTCCAACACAGTTATTTATTTCAGGAACTGCAACTGAAAGCGGTACAGATATGGCTCAAGCAATTTCTTTAAGAAGATTAAACAATTCAGAAGGAAATCCTTCAAATATTTATGAAATGTATACAAGTTTAACAGCCGGAAATACCTTTATGTTTTACAGCGAACAATCTTTACCTGCTCATAAATATGGAGGTGCTGAAGATGTACTTGTAAAAAATGGAAATCCTATAAGTGTTGCTGAAAATGGCGAATACAGAATTACGGTTAACTTAGATAACAATACATACTCGTTATTAAAAATTGATAGATGGAATGTAAAAGGAAGTCCAATTATTGGTGGATGGGGAAGCGATGAACCTTTAAAATACATTGGTGGTGGTGTTTGGCAAGCAACAATGGATCTTGTAAATACCGGAGGTTTCTTATTTAGAGCCGATGTACCAAATGAAGGTTATTGGAATTATTTACTAAAACGTGTAGTTGGTACTGCAAATGAAGTTATTATGGAATCTCAGGCAGGTGATCAAGGGTTGTCTTATGAAGATATTCCTTCGGAAGTAAAAGGAACTATGATTGTTACTTTAGATCTTTCATCAAATGCATATACGTATTCTATTGAAAAAGATCCAAATGCAGCTGAACCAATTGAGACTCCAGAAACATTGTATTTATTTGTAAACAATACCATGATTGAAGAAATGACAAAAGATGAAGACATTTTTAAAAATAGTAATTATTTAGCATTACAAAACGGAGATGTTGTTACCTTAAATACAGCTTCAGATGGTACAGGCACAAGCTTTACTATGTTCGCAAACATTGGAGCTACAGATTCGCCTAATGATGTTAAAGTAAGTGTAAATTCAGATTTAAGCGCTGGAAGCGATGCTATTAATGTTGAAAGAGACCAAGCTTATAGTTTTAGCGTAGATTTTGCAAATGCTAAGTTTACTTGGAGTTATTATAACATATTTTTATTTCATTGGGATGAAGTAAATCAAAAATGGGATGACAGAGATGAGTTTTTATTAACCTATGTTCACCCATATAAATTTACAACTACAGCCAGTTTAAAAGCAGGTTTTGATATGAAATTTTTCTCTCCTTGGGATAATGATTTTGGAGCTAATAACCCAAGTGCTTTAACAGGAACAATGACAAATCACGGAGGTTCTAACTTTAGAAATATTACTACCGATGGTTCTTACAATATCTCCATCGAAATTACAAACGACTATGCTTCGGCTACTTACAAGTTTGCCAAATAATTAAAACAAAACCAGCTGCTTAGGCAGCTGGTTTAAAACTATACACATGAAAAATAAATTTATAAATTTCACAAAAAGTTTTTTTATTACACTTTGCTGTATTGGAATCCAAATTGGATGCCAAAGCTGCGAAAAGAGTGATGACAATACAGTAGTACCTCCTCCTGTTGTTAAACCTGTTAATGTAGATTTTTACTTAACAAAAGCTGATAAATCTATATTATTTACAAAGCAACAAACAGGTATTTCATCTTATGTTGAAAACAGTTTACCAACCATAAATGTAATGTCAAATGTTGCTTATCAAGAAATTGATGGTTTTGGATATTCATTAACTGGCGGAAGTGCGTTGCATATTAACAAAATGTCTTCATCTGCAAGAGCAAATTTGTTGAAAGAACTTTTTAAAACTGATGGTAACAACATTGGTGTAAGCTATTTAAGAATTAGTATTGGCGCTTCAGATTTAGATGCTGCTCCTTTTTCATACAACGATTTGCCTGCAGGTGAAACCGATGTGAATATGGATAAATTTTCTATTAGTGAGGATCAAAAAAATTTAATTCCTGTGTTAAAAGAAATTTTAGCAATCAATCCAGCAATTAAAATTATGGGATCTCCTTGGTCTCCTCCTACTTGGATGAAAACCAATCAAAATTCAAAAGGTGGTAGTTTAAAACCTGAATATTATGATGCTTATGCTAAGTATTTTGTAAAATATGTGCAAGCAATGGCTTCCGAAGGAATTACAATTGATGCCATTACAGTTCAAAACGAACCGTTACACCCAGGTAACAATCCTAGTTTATTAATGGAAGCTGCAGATCAAGCTGTTTTTGTAAAAAATCATTTAGGCCCTGCATTTGAAACGAATGGAATTGCTACCAAAATCATAATTTACGATCACAATGCCGACAGAACCGATTATCCTATTTCAATTTTAAACGACCTAGATGCAAAAAAATATATTGATGGTTCTGCATTTCATTTATATGGTGGAAATATCAACGATTTAACAAAAGTTCATACTGCTCATCCTGATAAAAACCTATATTTTACGGAGCAATGGGTTGGTTTAAATGAAAAATTTGAAGATAATTTAAAATGGCATACCCGAGAACTTATCATTGGCGCTACACGAAATTGGTGTAAAACTGTATTGGAGTGGAATTTAGCAGCCGACTCAAATTTAGAACCACATACTGATGGCGGTTGTACAGAATGTTTAGGCGCTTTAACAATTGATGGAAATAATGTTACTAAAAATGTGGCCTATTATATCATTGCACACGCATCAAAATTTGTAAGACCAGGTTCTAAAAGAATAAATTCAAACAACATTTCTGAATTGCCAAATGTTGCTTTTAAAACGCCAAACGGTGCTATTGTTGTGATTGTTTTAAACAATACTGGAGTTCAAAAAACCTTCAATATAAATGCTGAAAACGAACCAATTACAACAACTTTAGATGCAGGCGCAGTTGGAACGTACATTTGGTAAAAACCTTTAAATTTTAATAAAATGACGTATAAATATATAACGTTCATACTAACAGTATGCACCATAGTTTCTTGCTCTAAACCAGCAATCAAAGAAACTCAAAAACAACAAACTACAGTAACTTCAATTAAAAAAGAAGCTACTGTATATGCTACAGTTCAAGATAGTGATTTAAAACTATCGTTAACCGGAAATTATAAATTCAGTAATGCTATTCAGCCTTTAGAAACTGAAGTTGCCATTTTTGTAAATACAAACAAAACCTTTCAAACAATGCTGGGTATTGGTGGTGCTATTACAGATGCTTCTGCTGTGGTTTTTGCTAAATTACCTAAAGACAAACAAGAGGAATTTTTACAAGCTTATTATAGCAAAAATGGTATTGGGTATAATATCATAAGAACAAGTATTCATAGCTGCGACTTTAGTCCTGAAAGTTTTACTTATATTGAAGAAGGCGATAAAAAATTAACAACTTTTTCTATAGAAAAAGACAAAGAATTTAGAATTCCAATGATTAAAAAAGCAATGGATCTTATTAAAAATGATGTTGTTTTTTATGCAAGTCCTTGGAGCCCACCTCCTTTTATGAAAGGAAAAAAAGACATGTTACAAGGCGGGAAATTATTACCAGAATTTTACCAATCTTGGGCTACTTATTACACCAAATTTATCAAAGCTTATGAAGCTGAAGGAATGCCAGTTTGGGGAGTTACTATTCAAAATGAACCGATGGCAGTACAACGTTGGGAATCGTGTATTTATACTGCGGAAGAAGAAAGAGATTTCTTAAAAAATTATTTAGGCCCAACTTTTGAAAAAGAAGGTTTAGGAGATAAAAACATTGTAGTTTGGGATCATAATCGCGATTTAATTTCACACAGAGCTAACACCATTTTTGAAGATCCTGAGGCAGCTAAATATGCTTGGGGAATTGGATTTCACTGGTACGAAACTTGGACAGGTGCTGAACCAAATTACAATAACTTACAAAACATCAACGACTCCTTTCCTACCAAAAACTTATTGTTTACTGAAGGTTGTCAAGAATCTTTTGATCCTACACAATATCAACGGTGGTCTAATGCCGAGCGATATGGGAATTCTATGATTAACGATTTTAACAATGGTGTTGTTGGCTGGACAGATTGGAATGTGTTGTTAGATGAAACCGGAGGTCCAAATCACGTTGGAAATTTCTGTTTTGCTCCTATTCATGCTGATACTCAAAAAGGTGAATTAATTTATACACCAACGTATTATTATATAGGTCATTTTTCAAAATTTATCAGACCTAATGCTAAAAGAGTAAGTACAACTTCAAGCAGAAGTACACTTGAAGGTACTTCTTTTATAAATGAAGATGGAACAATTGCAACCGTTGTAATGAATAAAACAGCTGCTGAAATTACATATAAATTAATAGTTGACCAGAAGGAAATAACTCTAAATATTCCTGCACATGCTATTCAAACAGTTAATTATTAATTATTATAAAATAATAATTATGACAGCACATTTTGGATTTTGGGATTACCTTATCTTCGTTGCCTATGCGGTATTAATTTTAGGCGTTGGATTGTGGGTATCCAGAGATAAAGAAGGACATGAAAAGAATGCCGAGGACTATTTCTTGGCTAGTAAAAGTTTGCCTTGGTGGGCTATTGGAGCAAGTTTAATTGCAGCCAATATTTCTGCAGAACAATTTATAGGAATGTCGGGGTCTGGTTTTGCACTGGGCTTGGCAATTGCTTCTTATGAATGGATGGCAGCACTAACTTTAATTATAGTGGGAAAATATTTTCTACCTATTTTTATTGAAAAAGGATTGTATACCATTCCTGAATTTGTTGAAAAACGATTTTCAACTAATTTAAAAACCATATTAGCGGTTTTCTGGATTGCTTTGTATGTTTTTGTAAACTTAGCCTCAGTATTGTATTTAGGGTCATTGGCTTTAGAAACAATTATTGGAATTCCAATGATCTATGGCGTGATAGGTTTGGCTTTATTTGCTGCAGCTTATTCATTATACGGAGGTCTTTCAGCAGTTGCTTGGACAGATGTGATACAAGTGATTTTCTTAGTTTTAGGAGGTTTAGTTACTACTTATTTGGCTTTGAATACCGTTTCAGACGGACAAGGAGTTATGGAGGGTTTAAAAGTTGTTTATGATGCAGCTCCAGATCGTTTTGCCATGATTTTAGAAGAAGGAAATCCAGAATTTAAAAACTTACCAGGAATTGGGGTTTTAGTAGGTGGACTTTGGGTAGCAAACTTATACTATTGGGGTTTCAACCAATACATTATTCAAAGAACCTTGGCTGCTAAATCATTAAAAGAATCTCAAAAAGGTATTTTATTAGCAGCAGGATTTAAATTAATTATTCCTGTAATTGTAGTAATTCCTGGAATTGCAGCCTATGTTATGGTACATGACCCTGAAATTATGGCTCGTTTAGGTGCAGCAGGATTGAAAAACTTACCATCATTAGAACAAGCAGATAGAGCTTACCCTTGGTTGTTACAATTTTTACCAACAGGAATGAAAGGATTGGCATTTGCAGCATTAGCAGCAGCCATCGTATCGTCTTTAGCTTCAATGTTAAATTCAACATCAACCATTTTTACCATGGATATTTACAAACAATACATCAATAAAAATGCAAGCGACAAACAAACTGTAAATGTTGGAAGATTGTCTGCAGGTGTAGCTTTGGTAATTGCTTGTATTATGGCGCCACTTTTAGGAGGTATTGATCAGGCATTCCAGTTTATTCAAGAATATACAGGAATTGTTTCTCCAGGTATTTTAGCCGTATTTATGTTGGGTCTATTCTGGAAAAAAACAACCAACAAAGCTGCAATTATTGGTGCGTTGGCTTCTATTCCAATTGCTGTTGCATTTAAAACTACAACAATGCCTTGGATGGATCAAATGGGGTTGACAGCTGTATTAACAATGGTTGTTATTGTAATTGTGAGTTTAATTCAGCACAAAGGAAAAGATGATGAAAAAGCAATTGAAGTTACCAAAGAACTGTTTAAAACCAGTCCGTTATTTAACATTGGTTCTTTTGCTATTATGTTGATTTTAGTAGCCTTGTACTCAATTTTTTGGAAGTAATATTCACAAAAAAATTTCATAGCATTTGATATAATTAGGTGCTATTTATAATTATACATCTTATAATATCGGTTAATAAGATTAAATGTTAAAACCAATTAATAGATATCAAATTATAGATCAACAAAACTTACAAGGCACAATAAAATCCTTTAAAAATTAGGAAATTTCAAATTAGTTTAAATCTTGTTTATTGTTATTAAAACTAAGCTCTTATAGAAATATAAGAGCTTAGTTTTTTAGGTAATAGAATGTTTAACCTCAACAAAACGGATTCTAATTTTCCCTTTTAATTAGTTTAAATCATATCTGTAGTTACTAAAAATAAGTTTACATCCTTTCCCAGATATTGTTTTATTATAAATCAAACTATTTAAACTTCTTTTAATTTTTTTTAAACATACTCTACTTATTCAACTAATTGAAGCTTAAAAGAAAGTGAGTAATTTTGATGATTTCTAAAAGAAAAAACCTGATTCAATAAGATATTTTAAAAAAAAAGCTATCCGAAAATTACTTTTGGGATAGCTTCTCTAATAAGTTTATATTTTTGAAATTTAATATGACATTAATATATTATTAATTATTTACAAAATTAGCTTGTTTTGTACCTTTTCTCCATAAAATCGTAGCGGATCCACCATGACAACGATAAGCACCCATACGCAATTTAGCTTGTAGTGCTCTTTCTGGTTCTGGTACAGTAAAAGTTTTACTCACTCCATTAATTTTAGATTTCACATAATGTCTTAATTTACCATTTACAGTGTCAAAACCTGTTGAAACATCAACCCAAAAATCCTTATTATATTTAACATTTGTGATATAAACCAATTGTCTTCCTGTTGAACCTGAACCGTCACGTAATAAAATTTCTTCACGATAAATATCAAATGAATCTGTTTTACCTTGACTATTTAGTATAATATTTCCGTTAGAATCTCTAACAGGCTTAGCCACAAACAATGCAATTGCAGGGTCAGGTGATCCACCTGTACCTGTGTGAGTTCCTTTAGCTTGAATAAAATAGGTACCATCTTTATCACTCACATTGGTTTGAGGGTAATTATCTGTAAAACTTCCAGCTTCTAAAATTCGACAATACCCTGTTATTTGCACATAATTTCCATTTTTTATGTTTGTAACTTTATCACTTGCACGTTCTATTCTTGTTTGAAGAGAACCAACATCGTCTGTTGAAACTAATCTATACACACCCCAATCATAACTAGAACCATAAGTACTTTGGGTGTAATTGTAAGTACAACTTCGGTCATCTATTGTAGCGTCTACTCCAACATTATGATCTGTTCCCCCTCCTGTCCAAGTGTATAATTGTTGAGAACATGTCACAGCTGTTAAATTATTACTAATTGGCACAGTAACTTCTTCCTCGCTCTCAATTACACTATTTAATTCTTGAGAATCATCTGTACAAGACATTAGCAGTCCACTTTGAAGTAAACCCACAAGACCTGCATAAATTAATTTGTTAAATTTTAATTTCATTTATATTTATATTTGGTTAATAATAAATTAAATTTAATTAAACCGAAAACCTCAACTATCCTGCTCTACAGGGTAAAAAATAAACATATTGAATTTATTTAAGAATATTTTTATACAATACACAAAAAAATATGATTAAAATATAAATTTACTAACCGAGTTTATTCACTTTTCATTATAAAATACAGTAAAATTATATCACTAAAAAAGATGTTTTAGTTGCCTTTCAAATTTGAATAAACTTGTTCTTTTGTATAAAAAAATTTTTGGTAATTAAATAACGTTTTGTCTTTACTACAATAAATACGTTATAAAAATTAGAGTTCAATTATTGGTTCTTATAACTCGTTATTATTTAATAATAATTTTTTTAGAAATTATTTTATCTCCATCAGTAACTTTCAAAACATACAATCCTGATTGAAGATTATTTAAAGAAATGGGTTCGTTTAAATAATTTGTTTCTTTAATTAGTTTTTTTAATATCAATCTTCCAATTGAATCAAATAACTCCATAGTTATTTGATTTATTGAATGTAAAGCTGGGGCACTCACAATAAAATTCCCGTCATTAGGATTGGGAAATACTACAATAGCATTTAATGAATCCTCACTTAATTCAGCTTCTTTGACTGTTTTTTCACAAAACTCTATACTCCATGAGTTTAACACACCCCCATAAGACAATTGATTATCTTTAACTATTAAATTCCATTTTCCTTTCATATCTTCTCCATTTAACAAGGCCAGCGCATCTTTTTGTGGGCGGTATCTGAAATTATTCGAGCTATTACTACAGTCAAAACTAACAGCTTCATCATCAAAAAAGCCTATTAAACTATTTTCTTCACCACAACTTCCAAAGCTCTTTAATTCCACTTTTGTTCCATATGGGCTTTCTAGAAATATTTCTAAACCCTTAATTTGTTCATGGAATAAATTAATAGCAATATTAACATCACTAATAATTCCAGAATCTTCAATAATAATACTGTTTATTTGTTTAGAATCTGGCAATTCATGGTTTATTGGCAATGATAAGTCTGGACTTGATTCGTATTTTTTACAGGTATTAATAACTTCTTGACCAATGGAAAAATCTTCTTTGTTAATAGCAAAAAAATGTCCGCCATTAGCTTCAAGTAAAAAACGGCATTGTTTTGCTATTATGTTATTAGGTACCTTAAATTGAAATGACCCATTATTAGGTATATTATCAGCAATGACATAATCATATTTTAACCCTCCATCTACAGAAAGTAATAATTTAAGAAGCTTACCTCCCTGAAGTTGATTCGTCTTATTTACGTTCCAACTAACAGTTTGATTTGAATTAGCGATTAAAAAAATTGACTTATTATTAAATGAACTAAATTCAAAAGGTCCATAATTTTTGTCAAATATAACTTCTACATCATCGTAGTTTGTAAAACCGCCTTGTACATTATTATCTCTTACTGTCAGTCTAAAATTTGCTTTTCTTCCTACATTAGGAACCTTTTCCCATTTTGTTTTATTAAGGCCATACCTTAACTCATCCAAATTTGGAATATATCTCATATTGTTTTTGGAAGGCAAATAGGATCTGCATAAAACTGCGTTTGAGTTAGTTACCTGAGGGTCTGGAAAAATATATCTACCGTTACTATCATTGATTTGCTCCCAACAATACGTTAAATCATCCCCATCATTATCCAATGCAAACCCTTCTAATTTAAAAGGAGTGGATATAGGCAAGATGATATTTGGAGAATCTTTAACAATAGGTTTTGTATTTGTGGTGTTTATAAATTCACCGCATGAAATTTTCTTTGAATATTCCTGAATTTGACTAATAGAAATTCCATGAAAATAAGGACTATTATTTAACTCGACATTAGCTGAATTAGAGATACCTGCATACCCCATAATTGTTGAGCCTGAACCGGGCTCGACTTGAACTCCAGTTCCTTCATTTCCATTGTTTGACCACGTGTGATTTGCGCCAAATTGATGGCCAATTTCATGAGCAACTAAATTGTAATCAAAAAAATACCCAGTTGGATGATTGCTTGATGAATATGCTTTTCCTTTCAAACCAGATTCACAAACACAACCAATACAATTTGAGTTACCTGAAATACCACCTCTTTGAAATAAATGTCCGATTGAATAATTAGAATCGCCTATTTTACTATCAAGAATATTTTGTAGTGATTCACCATAATCTTCTGAATCTAAATAAGGATCATTATCTGGATCCAAAAATAAAATACTATCATTGTTTGATGCTAATTGAAAACTAATATTCAAATCGTTTTCAAAAATCGCGTTTACGTTTGTTAAAGTTGCTACAATTGCAGCATTTACACTTGCAAATGTATTACCGTGAAAATTAGAATATTCACTAGTTGTTGATATGGCTATAGTATATTTTTTTTTAACAGTAGTTCCTTCTTGTTTTTTATGATATTCTTGATCTTTTAGATTACTTAAATTTATAGGAGCTAAACAATTATTAAAATCTAAACTTTTAATATTCTTTTTTTCCAATACTTTAAAACTCTCTGTGTTATTATAGGGTTCATATACAACAAACTCACCATTATGTATCATAATACCACTAAGTCCTTTGTATGGAGAAAGGCTAAAACTTATTTTTATGGATGGATTTTTTATATTATATCCAAAATAAGATCGTATATCTGGATATTTTTTTTGTTGTTCTTCATCCATAATAGATCGTTCTGAAATCAGAAAATCAATTATATTACCTCTTTCATCTGGAAACCCTACTAATATTGTTTGTGTATTGTCTTTTTTTGTTTTAAATGCTTGAGTTAAAGCTGTGCTAAGTTTTGAATAATCAAATTTATAACTATTTGAAATAGAATCGTTCTCGCGTATATCAATTTCACAATCTAATCTTGTTTTTAAAAAAAAGTTGTTTTGACTATATCCTGCAGTAAAAAAAAATAAAAAAAGAAGATTAATTATTGATTTTAAAGAAAATATTTTTACTTTTTCAAATAATAAATTTAACCTTAATGCCATTACTATTGATAATTTTTCTGATACACATCTAATAATCATAATTCTTTGATTTTAATATCAATAGTTTTTAAACATAATAAAAAAACAAATATAAATCTTTCAAAATATTTATTTTAGGTGATGATTTTATTTGTTTTTATAAGCATTATTTCAATTATTTTTTATCGAAAAACAATTTGTCTACCTCATCTCAATGCATAAGATCTGAAGCGTTTAATTTTGTTAAAAATTAAACTAATTTATTAAGTTTTTATCAAATTTTAAATTGAACATCCGAAACACCACTCTTCTTTATCCATAGCCACTTTAGATTAAGCTGACTGTAATGAGCTAGCTACTAAAAGAATTAGAAATACTAAAACTATTTTTTTCATATGATAAATTATAAGGTATTACGCATTTATTAACTATTTAAAAAAACCAAACCAAAGACGTTCAAAAAGTTGAAAAAGAATCAAAACCAACAAAGATTTGCAATTGTATTTTTTATAAAAATTTTATAATTGAAAACTATTTGGTACATGATTACATTTTTTATTTTGGAATTGTAAACGACTCACTTTTAGCATATACACCAGTTCTTTTAAAGTTATCCCAAACACGCACTTTCCAATAATAAGTACTTTGTTTTAGTAAGGCTCTACCTTTAAACAATATATCTATTGAAGTGTTTTCGTTAATCCGTGTACTATTCCAAACATCACCAATATTATTGTCAATATTTTCTTGTGAAGAAGCTACCAATATTTGATATCCGGTTTGATTTTTAATTTCTTTAGGCACAACCCAACCAAAAATTGGCTTATCATCTTTATTCAATTGTGCAGTTAAACCTGTTGGAACACCCGAATATGGATCGGCATATTTTATAATTAACTCGTTACATTTGTTGCGTAAATTATCTAATACATCTTGATAATTTTTATCCGCTATTAAATTATTTACTTCCGTTGGATCTTCTTCTAAGTTGTACAACTCTTCAATAGATTTATTATTTACATACCTAAAATATTTCCACTTTTTTGTTCTTACACCTTCACTTGGAGGAATATTTTCAAACTCCCATAAGTGCTCAATTAAAATAGTATCTCGTTCTACGTTTGCATTTTTGTTATTTAAAAAAGGTACCAAACTTTTACCATGCCAGCTTTTTGGCTGTTGAACACCTGCCAAATCTAAAATTGTTGACGGAACATCAATATTCAATGCCATTTCATCAACATCATGGTGGTTTTTTACTCGCGGATCATAAACAATTAAAGGCACTTTTATGGCATCTTCATACATCAACCATTTTCCTGCAATTTGGCGTTCACCTAAAATTTGCCCATTATCTCCCATTAAAATAATTACGGTATTGTCTGCCAATCCTTTTTCCTCTAATTTTTTTCGAATTTTTTCAATTTCAAAATCAATTCCTGCAATCATTCGGTAATAACCTTTTACACTGTACTGGTATTTTTCAGGTGTATCATACCTCCAATACCATCTATAACGGCTAAAACCATCTTTTACAATTTGCGGTAAAGCATTGTAATTTTTATCATCTGCATTTTTAGGCTCAGGTATTGTAGTATTTTCGAGTACAAAATTTGTTTCAGCATCCCAAAAATATTGCTCTTTTGTATTGTCGCTGGCGTGTGGCGCACTAAAACTTAACTGCAAACAAAAAGGCTGTTCTTTAGATGCTTTGTCTAAAAATTGTAACGCCTGATAACCAGTATATCTGGTTAAATGTACCGTATCTTTACCTATGGTTTTATAATAATAACTTGATCTATCTTTTTTAGAATACAACAAATCGTAATCATCATATTCATCATATAGTTCTGAAATATTATCATATTTTACCCCAAATTTTCCAAAAAATGCGGTATAATAACCCGCTGCTTTTAATATCTTAGGGTAAGCCTCATTCATATACTCGGTTTTCATTTCACCTGTTTGAAAAGTATAACCGTGAGTACGTTCTTGCAAGCCACTAAAAATACTTGCTCTACTAGCAGCACAAATAGGTGTTGTTGCAATTGTATTGTTAAAAAAAGTTCCTGATTTAGCTAATTTATCCATTTCAGGCGTATATGCCAGCTCGTTACCAACATAACCAATAGCATCCCAACGCTGATCATCAGTTAAAATAAAAATAATATTGGGCTTTTTAACCTGTGTTTGTTTTTTAGTTTTAGCCCCCTTACTTTGCGAAAAAACTTGTGCAGGAAAGCCAACTAATAGCACAACTGCAAACAATATTAAAAAATGATTTTTAACCATGAATTTGTTTTAAAATTTTTATAATGAATAAAATACGTTGCTTATAGCAACCTAATCCTCAAACATAAAAAGATTAAAAATAATACACGTCCTGTACCGTGCTGCTACGCAATAATTGATTCAATTTTGTAATGTTGTAGCATATTTTTATTACTTAGAAGTGGTTTTAAACTAAAAAATATAACTCATTATTTATTAAATTTTTGATAGTATACTTACTTGCTTTTCAAAAATCTATATGCCTAAACATATAACTAAATACATTTACACTGAATTATATTTAAAAGCATATAAGAAGCCTTACAAAGGTTACAAAGGAAGATAGATAAGAAGTAAATTTTAAACCAAGTTTAATTGGCTAAAAGTACTGGTGTTAATTTAAGCCTTATCTAAAAAATAGGGTAAAATTAACCAAAATGATAAAATAAAATTTTTACAAAGCTATTATCAAACACTTACAACCCTACTTGCTTTTGCAGATTCATAAACAGCATCTTGAACCCGTAAGGTTTTAAGATAATTCTCACCGCTTGTTTCAAAAGGTTCTCCTGATAAAAAACAATCAATAAAATTTCGTTGAAATATATAACAACAATCACCTGCAAAGCCTATATTATTATGAACATATAAATGTTCCTTTTCACCAAGACCTAATTTTTGAATGGTTAATTTCCCATCAGAATACAATCTAATACTCCCTTTAGAGCCATCTATTAAATATTCACCAAAAGTATATCTAGGATTTGCTAAATTATTCTCATTATATCGGTTAGCATCCCAAAGAGCTGTTGTGTTGTTTTCAAAATTCAAAATCATCAATCCAGCATCTTCACCTTTAATTACTGGATTCAATTGCTTAAGTATTGAGAATACATTTTTTACTTCACCTGCATGATACCTAAAAGTATCTATAAAATGCACGCCTGTTTCGTAAATTAGTAATTTTTTATAATCTCTAAAATATGGTTGTCTAGATAAATAGGCATCATCTCCCCAACCATCACCCATTCGAGATCTAAAATTTAAGTTGAATAAATCTCCTATCTCTCCCTGATTGATAATTTTTTTAATTTCTCGATGCCACGGTTGAAATCTGAAATTTTCATGAACCACAAAACGAACACCTTTTGAAGCTACATAATCCACAATTTTTTTAGATGCTTCAAAAGTTGGTGCTAATGGTTTTTGGCAAATAATATGCACACCGTGGTCTGCAGCAAAAGCACACATTTCAAAATGAGTTTCTGGAGGTGTAATAATATCAATAAAATCAGGTTTTTCTTTTAAAATCATTTCCTTGTAATCGGTATAATGATTTTTCACCCCATAATTATTCATAATACCTTTTGCTCTATTTATATTAGAATTACACAAAGCTGTTATTTCAACTTCAGAAATACGAGTCCAAGCTTCATATTGAAACTGACTAAAATATCCTGCACCAATAGCAACTCCTTTTAATTTAGTTTTCATCTATTATTCTTTTAAGTGGATCCATATTTAGCCAACAGATAATTGCAATAAAAGCCAATACTGCTGCTGTGTAAAAAAACGGTTCGTTAGCGCCTGTCCATGCTTGCAAATACGGAAAAGCCAAAGCTGTTGCAAAACCACCTAAATTACCTGCCATATTCATCATTCCTGATACCTTTCCTGAATTTTGCTGACCAATATCCATACAAAAAGACCACGAAGGACTCAAAGTCATATCTGCTCCAAAAATAGCAACCGACAACCACAAAACAGCTCCTAAAGCAGTTTCCATATACATACTAGCAATAATACCAATTACCACCAAACAAAAACCAAAAATTGCAGGTATTTGTCTAGACAATTTCCAATTTCCTTTTTTATAAATAGCATCAACAGCAAAACCCGAAACCCAATTACCAACAGCTCCTGCCAACAAAGGAAGCATTGTGTAAAACCCTGTGGTAACCAAATTTAAATTATATTTTGATTTTATATAAGGAAACAACCAAGTTAACATAAAAAAGAAAATAAAATTACTTCCAACATATTGAATCATTGCCAATCTTACATTTTTAGAACCTAACATAACATTAACCGGCATTTTTCTTGAAGCCGTTAATCTTTCTTGCTGTCTATTTTTCACAATAAAATCTTTTTCTATCTCTGAAATACCCGAATGATCTTCTGGTTTATTTCTAAATAAAACAAAAAACAAGCCCGATGCTAAAATACCTAAGGCTCCAAAAAAATAAAAGATATTTCTCCACCCCCACGCATCAATTAAAAAAGCAACCAAAGGCATTGCAAATGCTGCACCTAACCTTGAGCCTGAAAAATTAATTCCTTGAAAAATACCCCTTTCATTTAAAGGCACCCATGAAAATGCTGCTCTTGAAATATTTGGAAATGCACCTGCTTCACCTGCTCCAAAAACAAATCTAAAAAACAATATAGAAATATAATTCCAAGCCATTCCAGATAAAGCCGTAAATATTGACCAAAACACCATAATAGAAGTCATCACTTTTCTAACCCCATATTTATCGCCCATAGCGCCACCTAACACTTGAAACAAAGCATACCCTAAAGCAAATGCTCCTAAAACCCAACCCATCTCTGTATCGGTTAAATTTAAATCGGCACTAATAGCATCTTTTGCCGAAGAAATGCATACCCTATCAATATACAATAACAATGTTATAAAAAAAGATCCTGCAAAAAATCCATATCTTTTAGTAGGTATGCGTGCACTCATAATTAAGTTAGTTTTTGAATTATTGTTAATAATGATTTTTCATCTCCAACATTTCCTGGAAACACTATATATGATAAATCTGGAAATTTAGTTTCTATACCCATTTCCCAAACCGGAATTCCAGGTAATATTTGCCCAATTACTTTTGAACGCTTCATATCCAAACCTTTAATTGCTAAATCGTGAGACGTAATTCCTCCTTTTGCTATTAAATATTTAGGTTTAACTTTCAATTTTCTAACAATTTGAACTAAAGCATTTGAAACAATTTCTCCAATATTTAAATTTTCAACAATGGTTTTTCCTGTAATCAATTTTCTACTGGTAAATACCAACACATCTTCTCCTATTTCTAATACTTCACTAATTTTAGTTGCTAAATTTTCTAAATATTCTATGCTATTTTTATTGAATAATGCCTCCACATCAATTTCAAAAACAGCTTCATTTTTAAAATAATCAAGTGCTTTTTTTAATTGTGATGAAGATTTTGGAACATAGGAACCAACTATAGTTAAACCTCCTGTTTTACAATCATTTCCAATCAATTGAGAAGCACTTAACAAAGACTTGGGATTTAAACCAATATATGAGGGCACAAAAGAACTCGACGTTCTGTAAATAATTTGTTTACCTCGTTTTTCAGCTAACAACAATACATTTGCTACTTTATCTAAATCATCATAATTTAAAGCGTTAAATATCAGTATTTTACCAAAATGAATATTTAAAATCTTTTCAACTAAAATAGTAACATTTAAGTTTCTAATCTCTTCAATTGAAATTGAAAAAACTTCACAAGCTTTTACTTTCCCGCTTGACTTTTCTTCAATCCACTCCTTTAAATTTGCTTTTGAATAGCCAAATGAATGGTCTTGAGCAAAAGGAGTTTCATTTACAGGAATTAGATTTTCATTTTCTAATAAATAATGTATGTTATTTACTGTAACTCTTCCCCCTTCAAACATTACAGGTATAAAAACTGTAATAGAATTTTGAAAACTACTTTCTTGTTTTATTGCATTTATTTCTGAAGGAAAATGACCTCGTAATGTAGAATCACTTCGACTTATAACAGAAAAATCACGTCCTGTTTGTTTTGAAGCTTCAGTAATGTTTTTTGCTATTTCATTATAAATTTCACTAGATTTTTGAACTGTTAAACTTCTAGAATTTGTTAGTAAAAAGAAAATTGGTGTTTCTTTTTTAAATTCAGTAATAAGAGCATTTACATCCCAAGTTGTTAGCAAGGGAACATTGTAAACAGTTTGATTTCCGGTTGGATCATCATCAATTACAATACTTGTTTTATTTAATTGTTGAAATAATATTTTATTCTGACTTCTATAATCAGTTGCATCTTCAACAGGTAGTTTTTCGAGTATTTTTGACAATAAAACCCCCATTTTAATCTTCAATAGCAATTACTCTAGCTGGGGCTCCATCACCATTTTTCACCTTCAAAGGCAAAGCAATAAGTGTTACCGTACTAGATTTAATTTGTTCTAAATTCACCAAACCCTCAATAATAATAATGTCGTTTTTCATTAATATTTGATGAATTTCTGTCACTTCGTTAATATTATTAACGTCGGCTACCGATGGTGGTTCAACCCCTAGCATATTCACCTTTTTTTTACCACACCAAAGCGCCAGATCTTTGCTTATTCTAGGCAACTCATCTCTAAATTTTGAGGTTCCAAAAAAGGCATTCCAACCTGTTTTAATAAGTAAACTTTCTCCTTCATTCAATTTATTTGCTACTTCACCTAAATCTGAAATTGTAATTAAATGACCAGGTTGAACATTACTTAAATCTACCACCCAAGCTTTTCCCAAAAATCGATTAACAACAATGTTGTCAATAGTTTGCTCATTAACTTCAAAATGAATAGGCGCATCCATATGCGTTCCACTATGAGAATACAAATGCAAAGTCTTAGCATTCCAACCATCAACACCAATGGTTTTAGCAGTTTCTAACTCAACACCGCTATCTCCATGAGCAATTACTCTAGTTAAATCAATTATTTTATTTTTACCCGTTTTTATCATTTTTAGTATTTACAGACTATTTAAAGCAACCAATACCCTATCTTTTATATCGGTTGTTGAAGCTGATCCTCCAACGTCTTTTGTTAATTCACCTTTTGAAGTTGCCATTCCTATTGCTTTTACAATTGCATTTGCCGCTTCAATTTCACCTAAATGCTCTAACATAATGGCTGCTGACCAAATTTGACCTATTGGATTTGCAATTCCTTTACCTGCAATATCAGGTGCCGAACCGTGAATTGGCTCAAACATTGAAGGGAAATCTTTTTCCGGATTGATGTTTCCACTACCACCAAAACCTAAACTTCCCATGATAGCACCTCCCAAATCAGATAAAATATCACCAAACAAATTGGTAGTTAAAACCACATCAAAAATCTCTGGGTGCAATACAAAATTTGCAGATGCATTGTCTATGTACATTTTGTTAAATGTTACATCAGGATATTGTGTCGCAACTTCAGCAATTACTTTATCCCAGTATTTTAAACTATGAATTAAGGTATTTGATTTGGTTACATTGGTAACTTTTTTATTTCGTTTACGTGCCAATTTAAATGCAAAATGCGCAATACGTTCAACACCTAAACGTGTTACAATTGTTGTGTCAATTGCCAACCCTTCCTTTTTGTCAGGGTACAATATTTTACCACTTTGCACAAACTCTACTTCGTTATTTTCACGTATAACTACAAAATCTATGTCTTTTTCTGTTTTATTTCTTAACGGACTCACCACTCCAGGAAACAATTTTACAGGACGATAATTTACATATTGTTCAAAAGAAGTTCTTACTTTAAAGGTAAAATCTCTTGCAGGCAAAGTATCATCAACCTCAGGCAAACCAACTGCTCCAAAGAAAATTGCATCAAATGCTTTTAACGATTCTAAAGCACCTTCGGGCATAAACGCTCCATGTTTCTTATAATATCCAGCGCCATAAGGAAATGATTCTGTTGAAATACCAAAACCATATTTTTTTGCTGCAGCATTAACTACTTCCATTCCTGCAGGAACAATTTCGCTTCCAATTCCATCACCATTTACAACGGCTATCTTATAATTTTTACTCATTACTTCTCTTTTAATTATTTATATTTTTTATTTTCTTCATTTAAATTTGAAATACTTCATCAATATTTGCGCAATTTTTTGCACTTTACAAAGTACAAAAATTCAAACAAAACAAGATTAATATCAAATTAAAGCATAAATATGTTAAAATAAAAGAAATTCAACCACTCTTTTGCGCAAATTATTGCACAAGTAAAAAATATGATTACATTTGTTTCAAAATTTTAACCTCTTGAAAAAAATAACTTTAAAAGATATAGCCAAAGAATTAAACATAGCTGTTTCAACAGTTTCAAGAGCACTTCAAAACAACCCTAGAATTAGTGAAGAGGTAAGAGAAAAAGTATTGAAAATTGCCAAAGAAACTAATTATTTAAACAACAAATACCCAGATTCACCCTCATTACGAAAAACGAATATAATAGGTGTTATTGTACCTAAAATAAGTTACCACTTATATGCAATGGCAATTAGCGGCATTGAAAAAGTTGCAAAAGAGCACAATATGCATATTGTAATTTGCCAATCACACGAATCGTATCGTGAAGAAAGAAGTTTAATTGAGGAATTGATGGAAATTGGAGTTGCAGGTATTGTTATTTCACTTGCTGAAGAAACCAAACAATTTGATCATTTTTTAAAAGTGAAGAAAAATGGAATTCCACTTGTATTTTTTAACCGCTCATGTGATGAAATTGATGCGGATAAAGTGATGATTGATAATTTTAAAGCTGCTTACGACGCCACCAATCATCTTCTTTCAATTGGTTGTAAAAATATTGCTTTTATAGGCGGCCCAACAATATTACAAATAAGCAACACGCGATTATTAGGCTATAAAAAAGCTTTGGTTGACGCCAACATTTCTATAAACAAAAACCAAATTGAACATTGTAATTTTACACGAGAAAGCGGATTAAGTGCTGCTCGAAAACTTTTATACTCTCCAAATTACCCTGATGGCATTTTAGCTTATAGTGATCAAATAGCTATTAACACTATGTTGGCTGCCAAAGAAAGAGGCTTAAAAATGCCTGAAGATATTTCTATAATTGGTTTTAACAACGAACCTGTTGATGAATTATTAGAACCTTCATTAACAAGTATCAATCAGCCTGGTTTTGAAATGGGAACTACAGCTGCTAAATTGATTTTTGACAGAATAGAAAATCCGAAATTAGCGTACACAAAAAAGGTATTGAAATCTGAGCTTATTATTAGAAATTCAACCAATAAAAACAAAACTTCAATTAATAGGTACAAATAAAAAGCCCCTTAAACAATCTATTTAAGAGGCTTTTTTTGTATAAATTATGATTTTTCTAGTTTCCTTTTGCGTAATCAGCTAAAAATTGTGCTAAACCACTATCTGTTAATGGGTGTTTTAACAATCCTGTAATTGAACTTAATGGTCCTGTCATTACATCACTTCCAATTTTTGCACAATTAATTACGTGCATAGTGTTACGAACTGAAGCCGATAATATTTGCGTTTCAAATCCGTAGTTGTCGTAAATCTGTCTGATTTCTGAAATTAAATGCAATCCATCTGTTGAAATATCATCCAAACGTCCTAAGAATGGAGAAACATAAGTCGCTCCTGCTTTTGCAGCTAACAATGCTTGTCCGGCTGAAAATACCAAAGTTACATTGGTTCTAATTCCTTTGTCTGAAAAGTATTTACACGCTTTTACGCCGTCTGCAATCATTGGTAATTTTACCACAATTTGAGGATGTAAAGCGGCCAATTCTTCACCTTGCTGAACCATACCTTCAAAATCTGTTGCAATAACTTCTGCTGAAACATCTCCATCTACAGCATTACAGATATCTAAGTAATGTTGTAAAATATTTTCGGCTCCTGTAATTCCTTCTTTTGCCATTAATGATGGGTTTGTGGTAACGCCATCTAAAACACCTAAGGCTTGTGCTTCTTTAATTTGCTCTAAATTTGCTGTATCTATAAAAAATTTCATCTTCCTATTTTGTTATTTTAATAATTCTGTAACTTGGTTAAACACGTTTTCGCCTGTAAATCCGAATTTCTCATCCAATACGGTGGCTGGTGCTGAGTATCCAAAATGATCTAAACCAAATACTTTTCCGTTGTTTCCAACCAAGCCTTCTAAGTTTACAGGTAAACCTGCTGTTAAACCAAATGCTGGTTTGTTTGATGGAATGATACTTTCTTGGTATGCTTTTGATTGCAATCTGAAAATTCCTTCTGAAGGAACTGATACGACTTTTGCTTTTATGTTTGCTCTTTCTTGAAGTAATTGTGCTCCTTCAATTAAAGTTGCTACTTCTGATCCGTTTGCGATTAAAACTACAGCTGGATTTTCTGCTTCTATAACAGTATAACCACCCTTTTCTGCTGCTAATGCTTCTTTGTATCTTGAAGTTGCTGCTGGAAGGTCTTTTATTCCTTGACGAGATAAAATAAGTCCTGTTGGTGTTTTATCATTTTCCATTGCCATTTTCCAAGCTACATTGGTTTCTGCTGAATCTGCAGGGCGCAATGCCATAAAACAAGGATCTCCACTGTGGTTCTTTAACTTTTCTAACAAACGAATTTGCGCTTCTTGTTCAATTGGTTGGTGTGTTGGTCCGTCTTCACCTACTCTAAAAGCATCGTGTGTCCAAACATATTTTACGGGTAATTCTTGAATAGCACTCATTCTAATGGCTGGTTTCATATAATCTGAAAACACAAAGAATGTTGCTACTACCGGAATTACACCTCCGTGTAAAGCAATACCATTTGCAATGGCTGCCATTGTTAATTCAGCTACGCCTGCTTGTAAAAAGGCACCCGAAAAATCATTCTTTTTTAAGGCGTGTGTATTTTTTAAGAAACCATCTGTTTTATCACTGTTTGATAAATCGGCTGAAGAAACAATCATATTCTCCACATTTTGTGCTAAATAACCCAACACATTTGCTGAAGCTGCTCTGGTTGCCAATCCTGGTTTATTAACAATAGATTCAAAATTTAACGCTGGTAATTTTCCTGCTAAAAAGCCATCTAACTTTTCTGCTAGTTCAGGATTGTCACTTCTCCATTTGCTTATTTCA
>NZ_RHLN01000138.1 GCF_004121075.1 Lutibacter sp. HS1-25 | reverse complement strand
CAATATTAGTACCTAACATCCAAAGTGCAGGCCAAGTACCTTGTGATGCTGGTAATTTAGCGCTGATATCAACTCTTCCATAAGTAAAATCGTAAAGACCTTGTGTTTTTAATCTTGCAGAAGTGTAAGAATCTCCATCTTTTTTTGCTGTAATTTTAAGAACACCATTAGCTACAACAACGTTTTCAGGGTTATTTGTATACGTTTGTTTTTCTCCATTACCCCAGCCACCTGCGCCAAGATCGTAAGTCCATTTTGCAGCATCAGGAGCACCAGCAGTTTCAAATTCATCAGACCAAACAAGCTCCGTAAATTCAGATCCACCTTGTACTGGTTTTGTAGAAGTAAACAATTGATACCAAGCAGCACCAACACCTGTAGCAGGGTCTTCTACAATTCTAACACGCATGTAATTTTCATCTATTGAAATAATATCATAAGTACTAGAACCTACCATCCATCCCATAAAACCACCATCAGAAATTTCAAAAGCTGTTTTTCTATAAGGTACATTATTATAAGAACCCTCAAGTGCAGCCTTGGTTCCAGAAGGGAACAAAGCAACATTTTTAACACCAAACATATTAGGTGCTACAGTTTCATCATGACAAGTATCTCCATCAACACCTATAAAACCAGCGTAAGTACCTGGTACGAAAGCAGGTCCAACAGTTTGTTCAAAAGTAATACCATCTGCAGTTTTTGTAAATACAAATTCATTGGTATACATACAACCTTTTTCTTCATCCCAAGGCTGAATAGCATTCCACCAAGATTCATAAGCAAATTCACCATTTCCGTAATCATCATTTGCGGTACCCATACCTACATGTAAAGGTAAATTAGCTGCCCAGTACCAAGTTTTACCTGCACCTTCAACACCACCACTTAATAAATCTTCTGCTTCTACATCAGAAAAAGAGCTATACACCATTACATCCATAGAAGTAGTTGATGTAACACCTGCCGTACCTATAGCACTAATTACAACCGTAAAAGTATTAACACCTACTTTTGTATATCTATGTTTAATTTTACCCGAAGGTGCAACAACCGTAGAACCGTCGCCAAAATTATAGCTATAACTTATCACATTAGTAGCGTTAGATTCAAAGGATACAAATCCAGAACCATCACCATACATTAACTCAGGGTTACTTAGATCTTGCCCTTCAATTTCAGCTTCCACTTGTATATTTGAAGGAGCAATTATATCTCCAAACTCTTTGCTTTCTTCTTCACAACTCACAAAAAATGTAAGTGCAAGAAAAAGGCCCAATATATATTTTATATTTTTCATTTTTTATAGTTTTTAATTTTTAATAAATAGAGATACATTATCAATATTTACAGCACCTGCTGCAGCTCCTAAATCAAAGAAAACTCTTGCATCACTTGCACCTGCGTTTGCAGTTAAAGTAATTTCATACGTTTGTTTAGTTGTAGTTATACTAACCTCTTGAGTTACATTTGTCCATGGGTCTGCACTAAGGCCTATTCCTGGTAGAATTGGTCTATCTGTATCTGACCAAGCATCAAAAGACAATGTATAAGTTGTTCCGTTAATAATTTCTAATTTTTGACTCATATTAACTTCCCAAGGATTACCAGCATTTGCAACATTTACTGAATAATAAGTATTACCACCAGTTGTTGCCAAAGGAACAGGATCTGTACCAACACCTATAGTCCAAGGTTCAGCACCGTTCTCAAAATCGCCATTGGTAACTAAGTTTTCTAAAAACAAAGAAACATTATCTATGTTTACAGCACCTGCTGCAGCTCCTAAATCAAAGAAAACTCTTGCATCACTTGCACCTGCATTTGCAGTTAAAGTAATTGTATACGTTTGCTTAGTTGTTGTAATGTTAACCTCTTGAGTTACATTTGTCCATGGGTCTGCACTAAGACCTATTCCTGGTAGAATTGGTCTATCTGTATCTGACCAAGCATCAAAAGACAATGTATAAGTTGCACCGTTAATAATTTCTAATTTTTGACTCATGTTAACTTCCCAAGGATTACCAGCATTTGCAACATTTACAGAATAATAAGTATTACCACCAGTTGTTGCCAAAGGAACAGGATCTGTACCAACACCTATAGTCCAAGGTTCAGCACCGCTCTCAAAATCGCCATTAATTACAAAACCGCCATCAAATTGTTCATCACTCATTTTATAGAAATACATATTATCTAAAAATACAGTGCCAACTGGTAAAGCTGAAATTACCATTTGATTAATATCAGAAAAAGGTACACCTTCAAAATCAGATAAAGGAATATCAAAACTCATCCATTTTCCTTCTTCAGTTATAGCTCTTTCAACTTCAAATTCGATATTATCACTTCCATTATTCCAACCAGTTCCATTGAAATCAACAAACTTAACTTTAAACGTTTCAACATTGGTACTCCAAACATCAAAGTGGAAAAATTCCATTCCAGAAGCATTCATTGGCTCTACTTCAGTTATAATACCCGCATAGCTTAATTCTCTATAAACCAACGTTTTATTATCCTGAATTGTAATTTCTTCCTGTAATGCAACTACAGACCAATCTGTAACAAACATATCAACAGTAGTTTGAGTATACTTATCACTAAACATTGAAATCACATCAGCAGCATTTCTTGCTGGAGGTGTTGGAGCTTTTACAAGCGGTTGTAAAATTTCAGTAACTTCAAACTCTTCAGTATATTCAGTTGTTTCAATAGCAGCACTTTTAGCTACAACTCTAATAGAGTAAGTACCAGCTTCTTGGTATACATATGAAGCAGTTTCACCTATATTAGCAGGTACTGGTTCATCATTTCCTTCTTCACCAAAATACACTTCAAACGATGTTGCATAATCTGCTGTTACAGTTACATTTACTTTTTTTGATACAGTTGGATCATTTAAAATTTCAGCAACCAAATTTTCAGGTGCTTTAAACGAAACTACCAATGGCAAAGTTGATTCAGTTTTTAAACCTGTAATTCCTGTAGCTACAATTTTAACATTATAATTGCCTTCAGCATACACATGTTTTAAACTTTTTCCTTGAGCAACTTTCACAAATTCTGTGGTTGCATCTCCTGGGTACACATCGTAAGAAACTGCTCCTTCACTATTTGGAGCAATAGTTACGGTACCTGTATTGTCTTGAGTAACGCTAAATAATGCCGTTACATTTTTAGGAGCTACAGCAGTATCAACAAAATCAAGACTACCAAACTCATCTTGAGTACAACTTATAACAGCTGTAATAAACAAGACTACACTTAATATATATTTGTATGTTTTCATAATTATCATTTAATTTTAATATCCTTGATTTTGATCCCAATTACCATTTGAAAATTGAATTTCTTCTAACGGAATAGGGAATAACTCATTTTTATTAGCTGTAAACCCGTCAATAGCTTGAGCAGCTCTTCCAGTTCTAACTAAATCAAAGAAACGAAGTCCTTCACCTGCAAATTCTACTCTTCTTTCTGCTAAAATTGCATTGTAAAGATTGTCACCTGTAAAAGTGATTCTATGATCTTCATCTCCAAAAGCTCTATCTCTTACTTCATTTAAATATTGAGCTGCTTTTCCATCCTCACCAATTTTACTATAAGCTTCAGCAGCCATTAACAATACATCAGCATATCTAATTGCTCTGTAATTGTTAGGATTTGTAAGTTTTAAATCTGGAGCAGCGTTTTCGCTTCTTTCTCTAGGAATGTATTTTCTGTTAAAATAACCGGTATGCTCATTTTGTTTTGTATAAGTTACTTCAGGATGTATAGCAACCCAAGCATCCATATCTAAAATAGTTACCTCTTTTCTTAAATCGTCTTCTTCAAAAGCATCAACAATGTCTTGAGTTGGAAGGTTGAAGTTATTTCCTGCAGAAAAGAAAGGACCTTCATATGAATTTGGTCCAGCAAAACCAACAGCTATATTCCCTTCAACACCTTGCATATATCCATAACTTGCACCTTGAACATCGGTATATTGAATTTCAAAAATAGATTCAATTCCATTTTCACCATCCATTTCCCAGATATCTTCAAAATCCATTACCAATTGGTATTTTCCACTATTAATTACATCTTGTAATTTTTTAGCAGCCAATTTGTATTTTTCAATATTGTTGGTATATGATGCTTCATATAAATAAGCTTTACCTAATAAAGCAGTTGCAGCACCACTTGTAGCTCTACCTGCTTGAGATGCTACTGGATCTAAATTTGCTGCAGCATAAATTAAATCTTCATAAATTGAAGCGTATACATCTGCTACTGGTGAACGTGGAATTGAAGTTTCATCTCCAGGAACAAATCTTTTATCACCTTTCATTGGTATTTCACCAAACCATTTTACCAATTCAAAATGGAAATAAGCTCTTAAAAAACGTGCTTCAGCAATAATTTGCTCTTTTCCTTCAAATTCAGTTTTATCTTGAAATTCAAGAATATAATTGGCTCTTTGAACACCAGCAAACATCCAATCCCATACTCTTTTAATTTGGTCATTTACAGGTGTATGAATCATATCATCTACTTGTTGGTAACCAGGAACGTCTGTTGGACTATTACCACCACACAATGTGTTATCTGATGCAATTTCACCCATCAAAACTGTTTGAAAAGTTGTTTGCAAAAGGTCATAAGCACCAATTAAAGCACTTTCGTATTCCGATTTACTATTGAAATAGTTTTCAGAATCAATCGAATATTTAACATCACGATCAACAAAATCATCAGTACAAGCTGTAGTTATTGTCAAAAATACTGTTAGTATTATTATATTATATAAATATTTTTTCATTTTAATACGTATTAAAAGTTAATGTTTAAACCAAGCATATAAGTTCTTGGAATTGGATAAAAACCATCATCAATTCCACCTCCAATAGGATTACCACTTGAAGCACCTGCATCAAAACCTCTATACTTTGTAAACGTATATAGGTTATTTATACTTGCATACAGTCTTAACTTGTCAATTCCAACAGAATTGATTGTTTCATATTTGAATGAATATCCAAGTTGAATGTTTTGAATTCTTGCAAAAGAAGCATCTTCAACATAATAATCTGAAAATACATTGTTAACAGATGCAGCAGTTGTAACTCTAGGTGTACTATTGGTTGTTCCTTCACCTGTCCATCTACCTAAAACATAGTTTAATTGATTGGCATCAATAGCAATACTTTCGTAATTTCTTACCATATCGTTTCCTATTGAAGCAAAAGTGTACATTGTAAAATCTAATGCTTTGTAGTTAAATTGTATATTTAATCCCATTGTTGCATCTGGAATTGGGTCTCCAATATTAACTCGGTCATTTGCATCAATAACATTGTCGTTATTTGTATCAACATATCTAAAATCACCAGGTGCAGATTGAGCTCCTAAGGCTATTTGTGAAGGATGCGCATCTACCTCATCTTGATTTTGGAAAATTCCATCGGTTTTATAACCATAGAAATAACCTATTGGTTGACCAACTTCCATTCTTGAAGGAGCTGGTTGTCCAATACTAAATACACCACCTTCAATAAATTCAGTTCCATTAATTTCTGTAACTTCGTTTTTAAGGAAGGTTACATTATAACCAACACTCATAGAAAAATCATCAGAAAAACTATTTTTATAATCTATTGAAAACTCTATACCCGAATTTCTAACTGTTCCAGCATTGATAGTTGGAGAAGAAGCTCCAGGAGCAGTAGCTCCAATAATTCCTGAAACTGGTATTTGTGGAATTAATAAATCTGCTCTTGTATCAATAAAATAATCTGCAACAATATTTATTTTTTCACCAAGTAATTTTAAATCGGCACCAACGTCAAATTTTCTTGCCTCTTCCCATTTTAAGTTTGGATTAGGAATTTGACCTGTAGCAGTACCAACAACAATATTTCCGTCAAAAACATACTCTGCTTCTCCAGATAATTGTGAAATATAACCATTATTAGGAATTCTATCATTACCTAAAGTACCGTAACTTGCTCTTATTTTTAAGAAATCTACTACTTTAGAATCACCAAAGAAACCTTCATCAGAAATTATCCAACCCCCTGTGAAAGAAGGGAAATAACCTACTTCATTACCAGGACCAAATTTTGTAGAAGCATCTCTTCTAATCATACCTGATAAAAGATATTTTCCTTTATAATCGTATTGAACTCTTGCAAAATATGACAATTTTCTTTCATCATAAGTATAAGAACCAACAGGAATGATACCTGGAGCAGGTGCGCCAGTTGCTAAAGAGATATCAGCATTTTTCCATGAGTTATTAGGAATATCATAACCTGAAGCATATAAACCATTACCCCATTCTTTAAAAGTAGTATTACCTAAAGTTGCAACAATGTTATGCTTGTCATTTATTAGTTTTGAATAGGTTGCATAAACGTCTACTGAATAGTCATTGTCGTTAACAGCGTTTTGATTTACTTGACTTCTGGTAACATCAAAAACTTTACCTCCGTAATCAATAATTTTACTAAAGTTTTTACCTTTACTATTAGCTGTGTTAAATCCAATAGAACCAGATACAACAAGTCCTTCAATTATTGTCCAATCCAATCCAAAATTTCCGTTTAACTTTTTGAAATTATAAGCATTGTGTGTGTTTGCTATTTGAGCTAACGGGTTGATCATTTCATTTCCCAATCTTCCCAACGGAAAAACAGTAAAATCACCATTTGTATTGTAAGGCGAAAGTACAGGTGGCGCATTAACTGCATTTAAAAGTACAGAAGCATTTCCTCCTTCAGGCAATGTTTCTCTGTCAAAATGTGTATAAATTACGTTGGTTTTTAATTTCCAGTTTTTTGAAATATCAGCTCCTAAAGATATTCTTGCAGTATTTCTTAAATACCCAGATTTACCTCCACCAACAATACCTTCTTGATCAAGGTGAGAACCACTTATAGCATAAGTCATAGTTTCTGAACCACCAGAAATAGACATATCATAGTTTACAATTGGAGCAGTTTCAAAAACTTCGCCTTGCCAATCTGTTCCATTTCCTATTCCAGCTAAATTTGGGTAAGGTATAGGATCACCACCACTAGCATAAGTTTCATTTAGCAATGCAGCATACTCTGTTGCATTTAATAAATTAATCTTTTTTGAAGTTTCTTGAAATCCATAATAAGTATTAAATGAAATTTTGGTTTTAGCATTCTTTCTACCCATTTTAGTAGTAATAAGAATAACACCATTCGCTCCAGTTGAACCATAGATTGCAGCCTGAGCATCTTTTAATACCGTAATTGTTTCAACATCATTTGGATTTAACAAACTTAAATCTCCAATGTAACCATCAATAATAGTAAGTGGTTTATTGTCGCCATTTGTAGCGATACCTCTAATACGAATATTAATGTCGGCTCCAGGAGCACCAGAAGTAGTTGTAACGTTAACACCTGAAACGGTACCTTGTAAGGCTTGTTCCATTTTTACAGGTTTTAAAGCTTCTAATGTTTCAGCACCTACTACAGATACAGCACCTGTTACTTCACGTTTTTTCTGAGTACCATAACCCACAACAACAACTTCATCTAAGCTTTGAGTATCTTCTGAAAGTTGAACATTTAAAGTTTTAGAATCGTTAACAGCAACCTCACTGGTTGCAAATCCTATATAAGAGAATACTAAAACATCTCCTTTTTTAACATTGGAAATTGTATAATTTCCATCGAAGTCAGTCGAAGCTCCATTGCTTGTATTTTTCACAACAATTGTAACTCCTGGTAAAGGGTTGCCGTTTTTATCGGAAACAGTCCCTCCAATTTCTTTTGCCTGCGCGTAGATGCTCATACTTGCAAAACATAGAAAGATTGATAGTAAAAATGATTTCATAAATTAATTAAGTTTTGATTTAATGTAAATTTATCTCTTATAGTTTAAGTTTTTTTAAAACCCACCTATACAAAAAATATACAGACACGAAAAAAACAAAATCAATTGAGTACAATAATGGGGTAATACCGTACAATTACTGCGGAATATTGAGGGAATACAGTGTTTTTAAGCACTTAAATGTTCTCAAAATATTTTTTAAAAAAACAAGTACTATTCCGTTATAGTTAGCGTAATGTTGTGGTAATGTTGTGGTGATTTTTAGTTTTGTTGAGTATTTTACAATTCTAAAATATACTCAACAAGACTTTTTTCATGAGGTAGATCCATTTTTTTACGCAAACGGTATCTTTTAATCTCAATACTTCTTACCGAAATATTTAATAATGGGGCTATTTCTTTTGAAGCTAAATTCAATCTTAGATAAGCACACAATCTCAAATCGTTTGGTGTTAAAGCTGGATGCGCTGTTTTAACCTTTTTTAGAAAATCGCTATCGGCCTGATTAAAAGCTTCCTGAAACATCTCCCAATCGTCTGTATTAGACAGGTTTTTATTTATAATTTTAAGAACCGGCTTAATATTGGTATCATTTTTAACATCAACCAATTCGCTTTTTATGGTATTTAATATTTCATTCTTTTTAATAATACTCATGGTAGAACTGGCTAATTCACGGGTTTTACTATCAATTTCATGCTGTAACTTGTCGTTTTTTAACTTCATAATTACTTTTTCGCTTTCCAATTGACTAAATGCTAGTTCACGTTGTTTTTTAAGTAACAACAAGCGCTTTTGTTTGTTAAAATTTCTTTTATAAACAAAATGAACAACTAGTATAATAACAAGTAACAACACAAAATACAAGGCTATCATAATGTTAGATATGTACCAAGGACGTTGGATCCTAAATGTATAAGAAGCTATATTTTCAGATAATTTATTGCCAATTTTTGCTTTTACACTAAAAGTATAATCACCAAAGGGTAGATTTTTAAATGAAGCTTCAGGAGTTGTAGACCAATCACTCCATTGATTGTACATACCTTCTAATTGATATTGATAATTTACTTCAACATATTTATCAAATTCGGGCACACAAAATTGAAAGTATAGGTTATTCTCATTAGATTTAAAAACACTTTTCTGATTTATAGCAACAAAACTTCTTTTGGTATCTAAAATACTTTTTTCAATAGAATTTATTGAAATTTCAAAATCATCATCAATTAGTTTATTTAAATCTATTTTAATATAACCTCTTGAAGTACCAAATAAATAAACTTTATCGTATAAATGTGTAAGACTTTCAAAACCTGGCATAAAATTTCGCAAGGTTGTTGGCATTGCAATTTTATGTGCACGCAAAACATTGTCTAATTTACCAGGCGAAAGGTAAATAATATTGTTTTTTGAAAATCCCCAAAGGGTATTTGTATCACTATCAACAATTAATTTCCCTGAAACATAGTTGTCGTTTTCTGTAAATATTTTAGTTAAAAACTCGTCTTCATTAAACACATTGTACTTTGCATTGAACTTAAAAACACCATGACTTGAAGTATAAAGTAGTTGACCGTCATAATCAACCAATCCAGATTTTAAACCTTTAGGAGCTCCTTTTTCTATTGAACTGCCTAACGTTTTAGTGTAATTTTTATCTATAGAAAGATTTATAACGCCATAAGTTTCGTGATTTACAAAAACTTTGTCATCATTTACCAACTCAAAAAATCGACTAGAAATATCAAATCCTTTTAACTTATTTCTCAATTGCCACTTTCCATCCTTTTTTTCAAGAATACTCAATCCGTTATAATGACCCTGCATCAATAAGCCTTTATTTTTAATAGGTTTAATATCCCAAGTACCCGCTATATCTGAAATCAATTCAACATTATTTCCATTTACAACATAGGTTCCTGAATTATGACCGCAAAACAGCGTATTGTCAATTACTTTTAAACACCAAACCTGTCCGTAAGTATTATTGATAAATTGAAAACCATCATGCGAATCTATATTTTTATAAAAAAGACCTTGATTGGTTCCCAAATACAGCTTGTTGTTAAATATTGCCGAAGCGTAAACAGAACCCAATTTACCCTTTAGATCATTATAAACACTTATTGCCGAATTAAAATTAACTACGCTAATTCCGTTATCTAAACCCAACCAAAGGTTACCATCAACATCTTCAAACATTGAGAGTACCGTGTTATTATTTAATCCCTGTTCTTGATTTATGGAGTTGATAATATTTCCGTTTTGATCTAAATGAAAAATACCGTCAGAAATAGTTCCAATAACTATGGTGCCATCACGCAATTGAATACTGCTATAAATACTTAAATTTGCAATAACTTGATTTGCAGGTATTTCCCACTTAACAAGCTTATTATCTATAAACTGATAAGTGCCAAATTCTTGGGTTTGAAATAACAATTTATTGTCAATATCTAATATATTAACTAAAATATTTTCCTGAACAATGGGATCGTCAGAAATTAAAATTGGCTCACCATTTTCAATTCTAAAAAGACCTTCGTCTAATTTTTGAAAATAGATACTTTCTTTAATTTTGAAAAGTTTTGGCAAAGAAAGTTCAGACCCAATAATTTTAAACGACTTATTATTTACATCATATATGTACAATCGTTTTAAAGATTGAAATAAAATAAAAGAATCAAAATTTAAAATTTTCCAAATATCTTCTTCAATTAAATCTTCTTTAATACCATCACTTAAAGATGTGTAAATTAAATTACCAAAATCATTTTTTTCCCAGTAGCCAAATTCCATATAACCACCGGTATAAATTTTACCATCAATTGCACTTACAGATCTTAAAGTAGAATTATTTGCCGAAGGATATAGTTGCCATTTAGCACCGTTAAACTCTAGCAAACCAATATTATTTGCTACGTAAATACTTTTATCATTAGACTGAGCAATTGCCCAGTTTTGATTTTCGGCACCATAATCTTTTGATAAATAATTTTGAACAGGTGGTAATTCTTGGGCTCTGATATTAAAAGCAGCCAAAAACAAAAAAATTGCGGTTATTAATTTAATAAATTTCAAGGCGGTAAATACTTTAGTAATTAATTACATTTTATATTCATCATTTTAATATTTGGTAATTAAAATGAGATATTGAGCTGTTGTATTTTAAAACACAATATTCAAATATACAGAATTCAATGATAGCTTTAAGAAATTACACTATAAATTATAGTATAAACTCAAGCATGTTTTTTAGCATCGGATTTCTATTTTTGGTATTCCAGGCAACCGATAAAATAGTGCGTTGTGCAATTTTATCCAATTCTATAAATTTAATATCCATATTAAATCCATTTTTTAAAACCGTTGGAACAATAGAAATACCCAATTTATTTTCAACCAGTTTGTAAATGGTACTTGCATGCACAGAGTTATGTGAAACAATGGGCGAAAAACCACTTTCTTTAAAAATATCCATCACTTTTTCAAAATAATCTGGACTGTATGATTGTTCAAAAAAGATAAAAGCTTCGTTTTTAAACTGAGTTAAACTTTCAAAATTATGCACATCAATGGGATGATCTTTTGGTAAAACCAACGAAAATGTATCTTCAAAAATAGGTTGAATTTTTAATTCTCGTGGTACTTTATCCATCCTCACAAAAGCCAAATCTATTTCTTGCGAAAGCAATGCTTCAATTTGTTCAGGATTTTCCATTTCCTTCAAACTAAACTGAATATTTTTATATTTTTCTTTTGCTTTTATTAGTAAATCAGGAATTACAAATTGCATTGCAGACCCAACATATCCTAAATTTATTTCACCTTCTACTCCTTGATCAATTAATTTTGTATGTTCAAATACGCTTTCTAAATTTTTTAAGGTAAGTGTAATTTCCTTTTTTAAATAAAAACCTGCTTTTGTTAATGCTACTTTTTTATTTGAACGCTCAAATAAAGTAACGCCCAAATCATCTTCCAATTGTTTTATCTGACGACTTAAACCTGGCTGGGAAATAAATAATTTTTCAGCAGCTTTTCTAAAGTGCAATTCCTCTGCAACTGCCAAAAAATATTTCAAATGTCTAATTTCAGTTTGATTACTCATAGTTATCAATACTTAACAAAAATGGTATTTATAAGCATCAAATATAGTTGTAATTTTGTAATAATCTCTAATTTTTACAAATATGTTTAAGTACGGAATAGATTGTTTAACCGTTAATAAAGCGCTTCAAATACTTAGAAAACAGTTAATAGCTGGGCTATGTAAACAAGCTACAACCCATGTTGAAAAATCTCATAAAACTGTTTTAGATGTTGCTCAAAAAGAAAAAGCGGTTTATGGCATAAATACAGGTTTTGGTCCATTGTGCGATACTAAAATATCAAAAGAAAACACCAGTAAATTACAACGAAATATTTTATTAAGTCATAGTGTTGGCGTTGGAAACCCAATAGATTTTGAGCTTTCAAAATTGATGTTAATTCTTAAAGTTCATTCTTTAGCTAAAGGATTTTCGGGTATTTCAATTGAAATTATCAATCGTATTTTATGGCATATTGAAAACGATGTTATACCTGTAGTTCCTGAACAAGGTTCGGTTGGTGCATCGGGAGATTTGGCGCCATTATCGCATTTATTTTTACCTTTAATTGGTGAAGGAAAAGTGTTTTACAACAATAAAATTGTTGCTACCCAAAAAGTGCTGAATAAATTTAATATGCAACCTTTAGAACTGCATCCAAAAGCTGGTTTGGCATTGATTAACGGTACGCAATTTATTTTAGCACACGCTGTAATGGTGGTTGATAAATTATACAACTGCTTGTCGCATGCCGATTTAATTGGCGCTATGATGGTTGAAGGCTTGATGGGGTCTCAAATGCCATTTCATGAAGCCTTACACAAAACCCGACCGTTTAAGGGTAATATTCATGTTGCAGCTCGAATTCGTCATTTTTTAAACAATTCAGAAATTGGAAATTCTCACGAATTTTGCGATAAAGTGCAAGATCCTTATTCGTTGCGCTGTATGCCTCAAGTGCACGGAAGTTCAAGAAATGCGTGGTTACATTTAAAAGAATGTGTTGAAGTTGAATTGAATGCTGTGACTGATAATCCAATTATTATTTCAGAAGATTTAATAATTAGCGGTGGAAGTTTTCACGGTCAGCCATTGGCAATGCCTTTAGATTATGCTTGTTTGGCAGCTGCTGAACTTGGTAGTATTTCCGACAGAAGAACCTATTTATCTTTAGAAGGAAAATACCAAGGCACACCACGTTTGCTTTTAAAAGAAACCGGTTTAAATTCGGGGTTTATGATTTTACAATACACATCGGCAGCCTTGGTAAGCGAAAATAAAGGCTTGTGTTTTCCTGCAAGTGCAGATAGTATTCCAACTTCATTAGGACAAGAAGATCACGTAAGTATGGGTTCTATTGGCGGTAGAAAAGCACTTAGAGTTATTGGAAATTTAGAAAATATTTTGGCTATTGAAATGCTGTGTGCAGCTCAGGCCTTTGACTTTAGAAGTCCGTTAAAATCTAGTGAAACTATTGATAAAGTACACGCATTTATTCGTTTACATATTGCACATGCTACAGAAGATCGTTTATTTTCTTTAGATATTGAAAAGGCTTCAGAAATTATTAGAAATAGAAATTTACTTGAAATAACACAGGAATTCTCAAAATCATACAGCGATTATGATACGTTGTTTGAAGTGTATTAAACAACTTAGATACAAACACACTTGGAGTTAAATTCCGAAAAAGTAAAAAAGAAGAGAGAACAAAGAAAAAAGAGGAAAAACTATACAAGAGGCAGGTATTAAACCAAAAATAATTTAAAATGAGTACATCCAACACAGATCAATCGTTTAAAGAAGCTATTTTACAAGGAATTCCTACTGAATTACCTTCAAAAAAAAGCTATCCAAAAAACACAAATCAGGCTCCTCGCCGAAAAGATATTTTAACTTTAGACGAAAAAAAATTAGCCATTAAAAATGCCTTGCGTTATTTTCCAAAAAAATGGCACGCAGTTTTATCGGCTGAATTTGCTGAAGAATTGAAAAAATACGGACGTATTTATATGCATCGTTTTAAACCAAACTATAAAATACATGCACGTAACATTAACGAATATCCTGCCAAAACAAAAGCAGCTGCAGCATTGATGTTGATGATTCAAAACAACCTAGATCCTGCTGTGGCTCAACATCCTGAAGAATTAATTACCTATGGTGGTAATGGCGCTGTATTTCAAAATTGGGCACAGTATTTATTAACTATGCAGTATTTGGCAACAATGACCAAAAATCAGACTTTGCATATGTACTCTGGGCATCCAATGGGTTTGTTTCCTTCTTCAAAAAATGCACCAAGGGTAATTGTTACCAACGGAATGGTTATTCCTAATTATTCAAAACCCGATGATTACGAAAAAATGAATGCTTTAGGCGTTAGTCAATACGGACAAATGACTGCTGGTTCTTATATGTATATTGGTCCGCAAGGAATTGTACACGGTACTACTATTACTTTGATGAATGCCTTCAGAAAAATTTTAAAAAAAGATGAAAATCCTACAGGAAAAATCTTTTTAACTTCAGGTTTAGGCGGTATGAGCGGCGCACAACCAAAAGCAGGAAATATCACTGGTTGCATTACGGTTTGTGCCGAAGTAAACAGCAAAGCTGCTAAAAAAAGATACGAGCAAGGCTGGGCAGATATATTGATTGATAATTTGGATGAATTGGTGCAAACCGTAAAAAATGCTCAAATTGAAAAAAACACACTTTCAATAGCATTTATTGGCAATGTTGTAGCCGTTTGGGAACGTTTTTATAACGAAGCAATTTTTGTACATATTGGTTCAGATCAAACTTCATTACACAATCCTTGGTCTGGCGGTTATTATCCTGTAGGGCTCACTTTTGAAGCATCCAATGAATTGATGCGTGAAAATCCTTCATTATTCAAGGAAAAAGTACAGGCATCATTAAGAAAACAAGCCGAATTGATTCAAAAACACGCTGAAAGAGGAACCTACTTTTTTGATTATGGCAATGCTTTTTTACTGGAAGCTTCGCGTGCAAATGCTGATGTGTTTGCTACAAATGGCATCGATTTTAAATATCCATCTTATGTGCAGGATATTTTAGGACCTATGTGTTTTGATTATGGTTTTGGCCCGTTTAGATGGGTTTGCGCATCCAACAACCCTGAAGATTTAGACAAAACAGATGCCATTGCATTGAAGGTTTTAACTAAAATTCAAAAAACTGCGCCACCTGAAATTCAATTGCAAATTAGCGACAATATCAAATGGATTAAAGATGCAAAAGCAAACCGTTTGGTGGTTGGCTCGCAAGCACGTATCTTGTATGCTGATGCTGAAGGAAGGGCAAAAATAGCTTTGGCTTTTAACAAAGCCATTGCAAAAGGAGAAATTTCTGCTCCCGTAGTTTTAGGAAGAGACCATCATGATGTTAGCGGAACCGACTCGCCTTACCGAGAAACAAGCAATATAAAAGATGGTAGTAAATTTACCGCAGATATGGCAATTCACAATGTAATTGGAGATAGTTTTAGAGGCGCTACGTGGGTTTCAATACACAATGGCGGCGGTGTTGGCTGGGGCGAAGTTATAAACGGTGGTTTTGGAATGTTATTAGATGGTTCAAAACAAGCTTCAAAAAATTTAAAAAATATGTTGTTTTTTGATGTTAACAATGGTATTGCCCGAAGAAGTTGGGCAAGAAATGATGAAGCTATTTTTGCCATTAAACGCGAAATGGATCGTTCTCCAAATTTAAAAGTTACCTTAGCAAATACTGTGGAAGACTCACTTTTAGAAAATCTTTTTTAATGAAAACACTCTTTAAAAATATCAAAGAATTGATTCAGGTACGCACAGAACCTGTTTTATTTGTTGCAGGAAATGATATGAAAACCTTGCCAACCATTAAAAACGCCTATCTTTTGGTTGAAAATGGTTTGATTTCAGACTTTGGAAGTATGGCTAATTGTCCGCCTATTTCAAATGCTAAAATTATTGATGCTTCAGGAAAAATGATTTTACCTGCCTGGTGCGATTCGCATACGCATATTGTATACGCTGGCAACAGAGAAGGCGAATTTGTAGACCGTATCAACGGATTGTCTTATGAAGAAATTGCAAATCGTGGCGGTGGTATTTTAAATACAGCAAAAAAACTACAAGAAACTTCAGAAGAAGATTTGTACCAACAAAGTAAAGTGCGTTTAAAAGAAATTATGCAATTAGGTACAGGAGCTGTTGAAATTAAATCGGGTTACGGTTTAACTTTAGAAGCTGAGTTAAAAATGCTTCGTGTAATAAAACGATTAAAAGAAAACTTTCCTATTGAAATAAAAGCCACTTTTTTAGGTGCACACGCAATTCCTTCGAACTTTAAAAACAACAAACAAGGCTATTTGGAGTTGCTTGTAAATGAAGTATTACCCATTATTTCAACAGAAAAATTGGCCGATTTTATTGATATTTTTTGTGAAAAAGGTTATTTTACAGTTGAAGATACCGAATATATTTTGGCTGCTGGCAAACAATATGGTTTGATTCCTAAAATTCATGTCAACCAATTCAATTCTATTGGTGGTGTGCAAGCTGGCGTAAAATACCAGGCACTTTCTGTAGATCATTTAGAGGTAATGACAAATGAGGATATTGAAATTTTAAAAGCAACTTTAACAATGCCTGTTGCATTGCCAAGTTGCTCTTATTTTTTAAGTATTCCTTATACTCCAGCACGAAAAATGATAGCTGCCGGATTGCCTTTGGCTTTGGCAAGTGATTACAATCCGGGTTCAACGCCTTCAGGAAATATGAATTTTGTTGTAGCAACAGCCTGTATAAAAATGAAAATAACACCCGAAGAAGCCATCAATGCTGCAACAATTAATGGCGCCTACGCTATGGGATTAGAACATGAAGTTGGTTCAATTTCAAAAGGAAAAATAGCCAATTTACTACTTACAAAAACAATTCCTTCTTATGGATTTATACCTTATTCATTTGGAAATAGCCAAATTGAAAAGGTATTTTTAAAAGGAATTGAGATTTGATGCAATCAAGCATTTGAGTATAATTAATTGTTGGCTAAGCTATGTTTGAATTACAAAAAGTATTTTTGAATTAAAAGCATTAGCTGATCCTTTTTTATTGGTTTTGAAATATAATCATTACAACCTGCTGCTATTGATTTTTCTTTGTCGCCAGCAAGCGCAAATGCGGTTTGAGCCACAATAATAACCTTGTTGTTAAATTTTCTTATTTGCTTGGTAGCTTCATAACCATTGATGTCTGGCATTTGTATATCCATTAAAATCAAATCAATATCTGGATTGTGTTTACATGCTTCAATAGCTTCATTGCCATTTTTTGCATTGATAATTTTTTCAGCAAACTCACTCAAAATAAGAGTAAGCAATTCACCTGAAAACTCATCATCTTCAACAATTAGTATTTTAAGATTATTAGGCTGTTTTTGTGTGCAAACAACAGATTCTAAAGATCCATTTTGTGAAATTAAATCGTTTTTATATGGCAATGTAAAGTAAAAAGTAGAACCTTTATTTTCTTCACTTTCTAGCCATAATTTACCTTTAAGCATATTAACATAAGCTTTAGAAATGGTTAAGCCAAGTCCAGCTCCTTGTTTTGCCATTCTATCTTCAATATCAGCCTGAATAAATCTTTCAAAAATTGCAGTTTGCCTATTTTTTGGTATGCCAATTCCTGTATCTTTTATATAGAATTCGATTTCATTTTTTGAATTATTTAAACTACATCCAAATTCTACCGACCCTTGATTTGTGTACTTAATTGCATTTTTAATTAAATTAAAAAGAATGCTGTTTAGTTTGGTTAAATCTGTTTTTATTTTTGTTTCATTAAAGTTTAAAACGTTAGCGAGTCTCAATTCAATATTTTTTTTAGCGGCTTCAGGCATAAAAAAAGCACAACTATCTTCTAAACATTCATTTACATCAACATTCTCAATTAATACTTGCATTTGACCAGATTCAATTTTAGAAATATCCATTATTTGATTGATAACATTGAGCATACGGTCACCACTTTTTTCAATAATTTCAATATATTCTTGTTGTTTTTCTGATTTCAAATCTATTGTTTTTAAGAGTCCGGCAAACCCTAAAATACCATTCATTGGTGTACGAATTTCGTGACTCATATTGGCAAGAAAAGCAGATTTCAACCTATCACTTTCTTCGGCACTTTCTTTTGCTTTTAACAGTTTCTTTTCCATTTCCTTTCTTTCAGAAATGTCTGTAAACATAATTACAAAATAATTAAAAGATTCATTCACTTTGTTTATTGGCAAAATATTGGTTAAAGCCGTAAATACCTGTCCATTTTTCTTTTGACCTAAAATCTCACCGGTCCATATTCCATGCTCTTTAATTTCTTTTTTTATGTTGACAATATTCTCATTTTTATTTTTTTCAGAAAACCAGAAAAAAAAGTTTTGACCATAAATTTCTGAGTCGTTAAAACCTGTAGTTTCTAAAAAAACAGGGTTTACATTTTTAATATCATAATGTGTATCTGTAATTATAACTGACTGATAACTTTGCTTAAATATTAAAGACCCAAGTTCACGTTCAGTAACATCAGTATGGGTTCCAACAATTCTTATTGCTTCGCCGTTGCTATTTCGTTCTACTACTTTTCCTTTTGAATTAATCCAAGACCACGAATTGTTTTTAAGCAGCACTCTGTACTTACTTGCAAAAAACGCTGTAGCACCATCCAAGTGATTTTGAAGACTTTCGTTAACACGTTTGATATCTTCTGAATGAATTTTAACAATATTATTATTTTCTAACATGTTATTGTTATCATCATTTTGAATTAAAAATTTAAAAAACGAACTGTTATTTATACTTCCTCCTACCTTTTCATCATTAATATTCCACTCCCAAATTGAATCTTCGCTTCCTTTAACAATAAAATTCCAACGTTCTTCACTTGCCAGCAAAGCCTGTTCAGCTTGTTTTCTCAGGGCTTTTTCGCGCATTAAGTCAAGTGTTCGCACCGAGAGGCTGTCGTACATATTTAACACTGTATCAATAAGTGTTTTCATCATTCCAGACATTGCATTGTCTGCATAATTTTTTGCTTCTTCAATAGTAGAACCTTGTATTATTTGTTTGGCAACATACGACATGCGTTTGTCGGAATCTAAAATATGATAAGCCAACCAATGGGTTAAAAAGGCTACTATTTCTTGAACAATTTGGTCTGAATTTTTATCTGTTTTTTGATTTTTTAGTTGAAGTACTTTTTCAATAAATGAATTATGTGTTTTATTGTGTTGAATACTCCAAGGATCATTAGCAAGGTGTTCATTCCAATAATTTTCTTCTGCTTTAAAATGGTAATCTGTATATTCGACCAACTCATTAAAAACTGAATCTAGAATTATTGTTGAAGAGCGATGCGCTAAATTAACAGCCAATCTATTTAATATTTCAACAAGTTTTTTATGTTGCTCATCAACATGGTCAATACCTGTTTCAAAATTTTTATTCCAAGGAAAAATATCGAATTTATTAACATCAATTTCGCTCATAACTATTTGTTTATTAAAATCCTTGACTCATTTTATTATTCTAAAAATAATCAATTTTAACTTTTTATAAACAAAAAAACATTACTTTTTTAGTTAGGCGTAAAAGTATTTTTGAATTAAAAGCCCTATTAGTTAATATAAAAACTTAATACCCTGGCTGAGGTTATAAATTAACTACTTAAAAAAGCAGATTTAGATTGTCGTATAAGATAGTAAAATTCTAGTTCTTAGCGTTTATAAACATATTTTTTTGTTATTAAAAAACGTTCAAAAAAATAACCAATAGGCTACTTAAAAAAAAACAATAGATTTTAAACTAAAATTTGTAACTTAGAATCTCTTTAAAACAACTTTATTTAGTTAAAATATTAAACCCAACTTATGGAGCCCCTATTTAAGTATGCAACACCCATAATCTATTGGCTATTAATAATTGTTTGGGCTTATATTTTTTTCTTTTATCTAAAAAAAATAACAAAACAAAACGACAATTATAAACTACTAAATCTTTTATTAGTAATATTAGCAATTGATGCTTTTAGAACACTTATAGAAAGTATTTATTTTGGTACTTGGTACACATCGCTTTCAGGATTAATTCCAATAAATATTTTCAATTACTTAGCACAGCCACATATTGTTTTTTACCCAAAATTTATAAATCTTATTGCTGCATTTTTAATTTTAGTAATTATTATTAAAAAATGGTTGCCTTCTGAATTAAAAGAAAAAGAAAGAATTAACGATCAAATTGAAGGGCAATTGGCTGAATTACTAAACTTAAACAAAGAACTTGCTGCTGCCAAAGAAAAAGCAGAACAAAGCGAAAAATATCTTTACAATATTGTTAATAATATTGCAGATCCTGTTTTTGTAAAAGATGAAGAAAGTAAGTTATTGTTAGTAAATAATGCTTTTTGCGAATTATTTCAACTATCAAGAGACCAAATACTTGGTAAAACCCTTGCTGAAGAAGTTGCTCCAGAAGAAAGAGATAGCTTTTTAAAAATAGACAAACAAGTAATTTTAACAGGCGAAGAAAATATTAACAATGAGCAACTTACCGTTAAAAACAATGAAACATTAACCATTTCTACCAGAAAAAAAAGATTTATTAACGACGAAGGAAAGAAGTTTTTAATAGGTGTAAGTCATGATATTACACAGTTAAAAAAAGTTGAAAATGATTTAAAAATTGCCAAAGAAAAAGCAGAACAAAGCGATCTGTTAAAATCTGCTTTTTTAGCAAATATGAGCCATGAAATACGAACACCTATGAACGGCATTATAGGTTTTTCAGAATTATTAAAAAACCCAGAACTTACTGGAGATAAACAGCTACAGTACATTGGGGTTATTGAAAAAAGCGGTGAACGCATGCTCAATATTATAAATGATATTATTGATATCTCAAAAATTGAATCGGGGCTGATGGATGTTAATTTAGAAGAATTTAACATTAATAATTTAAGCGAATACCTGTTCACTTTTTTTAAACCTGAAGCAACAGCCAAAGGATTGGAATTTACATATCAAAAAAAGCTTGATCCAAAAGTTGCAATTATTAAAACAGACAGAAGTAAATTATTATCAATTTTAACAAATCTTATCAAAAACGCCATTAAATACACAGACAAAGGCTCTATAGAATTTGGCTGGGAAACAAAGGATACTTATCATGTATTTTTTGTAAAAGATACTGGTATTGGAATAGCAAAAAACAAACAAAAATTAATATTTGAGCGTTTTATACAAGCTGATATTGAAAATAAAATGGCCAAACAAGGCGCCGGTTTAGGTTTGTCAATTTCATGGGCATTTACAAAAATGATTGACGGAAAAATATGGGTTGAAAGCGAAGAAGGAAAAGGCGCAACATTCTATGTTAAAATTCCTAACAATGAATATCTTACCAAAAATAAAAACATAGAAGAGCAAAAAAACAATACTGCTTCAACAAAATTTATTTTACCTAAACAAACTGGCTTAAAAATATTGATTGCAGAAGATGATGAAATCTCTGAATATTTTATTACTGAAATTGTTAAAGAAGTTGCTAGTGAAGTTTTGAAAGCAAAAACAGGAATGGATGCTGTTGAAATTTGCCAAAAAAATACTGATATAGATTTAATTTTAATGGACATTCAAATGCCTATTTTAAATGGACACGATGCAACACGTAAAATTAGAACGTTTAATAAAGATACTGTAATTATTGCACAAACAGCTTTTGGACTTACAGGAGATAGAGAAAAATCAATTGAAGCAGGTTGTAACGATTATATTTCAAAACCAATTATTAGAGAAAAACTACTTGAATTGATTCAAAAACATTTTACCAAACAATAACAATAAAGCAATATTTAAAAAAATAAACAACTGCTACAAACCATTGCTATTGCGCTTTTACCCATTATTTTTAGTTAACACTCGTTAACGCTATTTAATCAGTTTGTAATTTGAAATAAATTATCTTTGAGGGTATTACAAAACATAACAAATACCCCTTTCTAATTTCAAAAAATTGAGAACCCTAAAAATAATTAAATTCACTTTTATACTTCTAATTTTAAGTATTCAAACCATAAAAGCGCAAAACATTTCTGGCTATGTTATTGATGAAGAAAAAAAACCACTTGAATTTGTTTCGGTAGCATTGTTACAACCCAAAGATTCGTTATTGGTTAAATATACTTCAACAGACATTCATGGCGAATTTGAAATTTCAGATATTAAATCGGGTAAATATTTGTTTCAAGTATATTTAATGACTTATGAGGCGCAACAAAAAGTTATTACCATTGAAAATAAGCATTTAAAACTCGACACCATTCAATTAAACAGAGAAGTAAACAACCTTGATGAAATTGTAATAAGTGCCGTAATACCCATTAAAATTAAACAGGATACCATTTCGTTTAATACCAAAGCGTTTAAAGTTAGGCAAGATGACAATGTGGGTGAGTTGATTAAAAAAATGCCCGGAATTGAAATTGAAGCCAACGGAACTGTTATTGCTCAAGGTGAAGAAATTACAAAAATACTGGTAGATGGAAAAGAATTTTTCTCAAACGATCCAACAATTGCACTTCAAAATTTATCGGCAGATGCTATAGAAAGCATCGAAATTATTGATGAAAATAGTGAAGATTCTAGAGTTTCAGGTGTTAAAGACGGCGAACAATCAAAAATAATTAATCTTGTTTTAAAACCTGGTAAAAAATTTGGATACTTTGGCAAAGCGGGTGCTGGTTATGGTACAAATAACAGGTATGCGATAAACTTAGATTTAAATAGTTTTACAAAAAAAACACAATTTGCTGTTTTTGGGAAATTAAACAATATCAACAACACAGGTGCTTCAATTTTTGATAGTGATGGCGCAAAAAGCGCAACCGATAACGGTTTTTTAACAACAGGAACCGCTGGCGCAAATTTTAATTACGAATTTAAACCCGATTACAATTTTAATATTGATTATTATTACGGATATACCGACAATAAACAGGCCTCTAGATCAAACAGAACCGAGTTTACAAACAAAGGTACTTTTGACTCAAAATTAACAAATGCCAGCAAAGAAATTTCTAACAATCACAATGTCAATTTTAGCTTACGTGATCGCTCAAAAAAGGACGCCTATTTATTGTTAAGAGGAAAGTTTAAAAGTAACAATCGCATTACTGATGCAGCTAATAAAACCCTGTATTTAAATAACGATGGCAGTGAAGATACCAGTAGCGATAGAATTGTAAACAGCAAAGATAATGGTAATAATGGCGAATTGAAATTTTCGTACCGTAAAAAGCTGGGTAAAAACGGAAGAAATATTCGTGCCAATTCTGACATATCCTATAACAATAGTTACAACCAAGATTATCAGCAATCGGTTAATGAATACAATTTATCCAAGCCCGAAGATTACAGAAAAAGCAACGAAATAATTACCCGAGACAATAAAAACAACGCCATAAATTACGGCTGGTCTGTTCGCTATACAGAACCAATTGTAAAAAATCATTATCTCAATTTTACATCAGAAATAAATAATGAAATTAGAGAATTAGACTTGGTACAAATTAAAATTGTAAATGATGAAGAAAAAGCAGGATTTGATCACCTGCAAGATTATAAAAAAGATCAATATGAAAACACCATAGGCTATTTGTTTAGTAAAGACAAATTCCAACTTTCACTATCAGGTACGTATGATATTAAAAAACAAAATTTAGACATTGATAACATTGCTGTACTAACAAAAGATTATACCAATATTTTGCCTAAAGCATCACTTAGCTACGAGATTAAAAAAGGAAAAAAATTACGTTTTTTTTACAATAAAAATATTATCATAGCCAATGTATCTCAACTATCCCCTATTATAAACGATTTTAATCCTTTAAGAATTTCATTTGGAAATCCTTCACTTACACCTTCAGAAGCACACAATATAAATGCGCGTTATTTTTCTCATAATTTAAAAAATGCAAACAGTTTTTTTATTTATTTAAAATACAATAAAACAAATAATGCAATAGTTTCCAATCGTTATTTTGGTGAAAATAGGGTACGATATTCAACCTATGAAAATTATGGATCAAGATCAGATTTAAGTGGAAATATGAATTTTAGCAAAAAAATTAGCAAACTAAATATGAGATATGCGGTTAGAATTAATGGCGATATAAATGATAGAACAACTATTATTTCTGATGAATACAATGTAACCAAAGCTAAAGCTGCAGGTGGAGGAATTAGCTTTAGTAATATCAATAAAAACGTTGTTGATGTTACTGTAGGTGGAAAAATAAAATACACCAATACAACATACTCATTACAAGACACAGAAAATAACAATTTGGAACAAAATTATTACACCAAATTTGATTACGACATCTCAAAAAGCATCAATTTTAATTCACAATTTAATTACACTTTGTATTCAGACAGTAATTTTGATTCTCAGGCTGTTCCAATTTGGAATGCCGCAGTTGAATATGTTTTTATGAAAGGAAAACGCGGCAATTTAAAACTTCAAGTATTTGATATTTTAAATAAAGATGTTGGTGTATTTATTAGAAGCACTCCCGATTATTATGAAGAAACGTTTAGAAAAAACTTAGGTACTTATGCAATGTTAAGCTTTAATTATAGTTTAAAACCAACTACAAAAAAACCAGCAAAAGACGAAAGTGATAAACATTACAGGTTATAAATTTGAATCGTTTTTCACTAACAATCATTTGTGTTTTTTGGATGCAACTACTGTGAAAACTTCTTTAAAATTGAAAATAAAAAAAAGAAGCCGTCTCATAACCTGAGGCGGTTTTTTTTATTAAATGATTTGTATAAAAATCGGTCATTTTGTATCTTTAGGTATTGATAATCAAAGATATGAATACAAATTTTCAATCCTATAATCAACAGCAAAATTGGCTTTTTCCACCTTCTATTGAAGAGCTTATTGCTGATGATCATCCTGTTCGAATAGTCAATGGAATAGTTGAGCAACTCGACTTAAGTTTGCTGGTAGAAGAATATAGTAAAGAAGGAAAACCAAGTTACCATCCAAAAATGATGCTCAAGGTAATGGTCTATGCCTATATGGATAATACCTATTCTAGCCGTAAGATAGAAAAGGCGATGCGAGAGAACATCAACTTTATGTGGCTTGCTGCGCAACAAGTTGCAGACCATAATACTATTGCACGTTTTCGCAGTAAAAAACTGAAG
>NZ_RHLN01000137.1 GCF_004121075.1 Lutibacter sp. HS1-25 | reverse complement strand
TACGCTACAATAACAAATACTGCTGGTTGTGAAAGTGTGTTAAGATTAGAAGTTACTGCTAACATTGAAAAACCTTTACCTCCTACTGGTGCTGCTACTCAAACTTTTTGTGAAATTGACAATCCTACTATTGAGAATTTAAGTCCTAGTGGAAATAACATCAACTGGTACGATAGCAATTCTGCTACAACGCCTTTAACTAAAACAGCTGCTTTGGTTGATGGTAAAGTTTACTATGCTACAATAACAAATACTGCTGGTTGTGAAAGTGTTTTGAGATTAGAAGTTACTGCTAACATTGAAAAGCCTTTGCCTCCTACTGGTGCTGCTACTCAAACTTTTTGTGTTAATGATTATCTACCAAATTCACCAACAATAGGTGATTTATCTGTAACTGGTACAAATGTACTTTGGTATAATTCTGAAACTTCTACAACTGCCTTAAATAGTTCTGATCTATTGGTAAATGGACAATCGTATTGGGCTTCTCAAACCAATGCCGCTAACTGTGAAAGTGCTTTAAGGTTAGAAGTAAAAGCAACTGTAATTAGTGTACCTAATGCGATAGTGTCTGAGCCTAATCAAACTTTTTGTGAAGCTTTTAATCCAAAAATATCAGATTTACAAGCTACAGGAAATGTTATTGTTTGGTACGATTCTCAAACTTCAACAACACCATTAAGTTCAACAGAATTATTAGTTGACGGAGAAAACTATTGGGCATTAAATACGGATGCTATTGCTGGCTGTGAAAGTACTTCAAGAGTTGAAGTTATTGCTTCAATTACAACTGTACCTCCACCTACAATTGATGAATCTATACAAACTTTTTGTCAAGTTAACAACCCTACTGTAGCCGACTTAACACCTTCAACAGGTATTGAATGGTTTAATTCAGAGACAAGTACTACTCCTCTAAACAATACAGATTTATTGGTAAATGGAGCAGTTTATTGGGCTGCAAAAACAAATTCAACAGGTTGTATTAGTGCTGTAAAAATTGCTGTTACAGTTGTTTTATCAAATCCAGGAACTCCAATCATAGAGTCAAGTGGTGAAGAATTTTGTATTATAAACAACCCAACTTTAGCTGAATTAGATGCTAAAGTTTCTGCTAATAATGACGGTGCTATTTCTTGGTATAACTCTTATCCAAATGGTATTGAATTAAGTTTATCTGAACTTTTAATTGATGGTAAAACTTATTATGCTATTGAAACTGACATTAATGGGTGCTCAAGTGTTTCTCACCTTGAAGTTACAGTAGATTTAAATGCTTGTGATGAATATGATATTGTAGTTTATGATGGTTTCTCGCCAAATGGTGATGGTATTAATGACACCTTTAAAATTGAAAATTTAAGAGAATTATATCCCGATTTTAAAGTTGAATTTGTAAACCGATGGGGTAATTTAATGTACTCTTATGATATTAACAAACCTGATTGGAATGGGCGATTAAAAGGAGATAATGATATTGCAGCTTCGGGTGTATATTATTACATTATTCATTTCAACAAAGACAATCGCAAACCAATACAAGGCAGTTTGTATTTGAGTCGTTAAATAAAATTTAAAATTACTATCACTTCAAAATATAAGAAATGAAAAAAATATTTATACAATTCATTACACTTTTTACTGCAACAGTTTTGTGGTCTCAACAAGATGTACAATATACCCAATATATGTACAATATGAGTGTAATCAACCCCGCATATACTACTGGCACTTTAGGTGTTTATAATTTGGGTGCACTTTACAGAACGCAATGGGTAGGTGTAAAAGGCGCTCCAACATCAACAAATATTTTTGCACATACACCTATAAATGAGCAAATTGAAGTTGGATTTACTTTTGTAAATGACAACATTGGAAACATTGTTAAAGAAAATAACATATTTGCCGATTTTGCATACAAATTAAATTTAGAAGAATACGGACAATTATCATTTGGATTGAAAGCTGGCGCAAGCTTTTTTAATGCAGATCTTACCAGTCTTAATTTAGAGTCTGGAAGTGGTAATACAGACCCTAATTTTTCTGAAAACATACAAGAATCAAAATTTAATATAGGTGCCGGTGTTTTTTATAACAAAGATAACTATTACGTTGGTTTTTCAGTTCCATATATCTTAAATGAAAAACATTACATCAATGAAAATGGTCGCTACGAAAACTTAAAAAAAGCGCACTTTTATTTAACAGGTGGCTATGTTTTTGATATCAATTCCGAATTTAAACTTAAACCTTCATTTATGGCAAAAGCTGTAAATGGCGCCCCAATTGCACTGGATTTAAATGCAAATGTATTGTACCAAGACAGGCTAGAACTTGGCGTAGGTTACCGCTTAAATGATGCTGTAGTTGGAATGGTAAACTTTGGTGTTACGCCTAAATTACGCATAGGTTATGCGTATGACTATACACTTGCAAAACTACAAGCATTTAGTTCTGGTTCACATGAATTTCTACTGCTATACAACTTAGATCAATTTAATTTGAATAATGGATTTGATAAATCACCAAGATTCTTTTAATATAAGCCTTAAAACATGAAAAAAATACTCATAATCTTAGTTATATTCTTAGTTTCAACAAACTCATTATTTGCGCAAAATTTAAATCGTGCAAATAAATTGTTTCAAAAAAGATCTTATATTGAAGCTGCTGAATTGTATGAAAAAGAAACCGTTAAAACACAAGAAATTTATGAAAAATTAGGCGACTGCTATTATTTCAACAATGAAATGAAAAATGCTGCTTTTTATTATAAAACTTTATTAAATAACAATGCTTCAACAGTAAACCCTAACTACTACTTTAAATATGCTGAAACTTTAAAGGGTACAAATAATTTTGAAGAAGCTGATATTTGGCTTCAAAAATATTATGAAGCTAAAAAACTAACTCCTTCACAAACAGTTGAAACATTACAGTTTTTTAAAAATTTAAATGCAACTATTAAAAGACCTTATGAGTTGCATAAAGTAACTGCAAATACTGAAGGTTCAGATTTTGGAACTGCTTTTTACAACAATGGAATTGTTTTTTCTTCAACACGAAATGAAGGCCCTTTATATGCTTGGAACAACCAACCTTATTTAGATTTATTTCAAGCTGAAATAACTGAAAATGGTGACTTGGTAAATGTGACTCCTTTTTCAAAAGAAATAAATACCAAAATGCACGAATCAAATGCTGTGTTTACCAAAAATGGTAAAACAATGTATTTTACACGCAACAATTTTATTGATGGTAAAAAGGGAAAAGATGACCAAAAAGTTTCGAATTTAAAAATTTATCAAGCCGAATTGGTTGATGGCAATTGGACAAATATTAAAGCGTTGCCATTTTGTAGCGATAATTACTCTGTTGAGCATCCTGCTTTAAGTCCAAATGAAAAGCAACTTTATTTTGCTTCAGATATGCCCGGAACCATTGGTTCTTTTGATTTATTTGTTGTTGAAAAAGATGAAAATGGCCAATTTGGAACTCCTAAAAATTTAGGCCCTACAATTAATACCGAATTGAGAGAACAATTTCCTTTTGTGAGTTCAAATAATACCCTGTATTTTGCTTCAAATGGTCACTTTGGAATGGGTGGATTGGATATTTTTAAAAGTCAAATCTTAGAAAATAACTTTTCAAAACCTGTAAATTTAAGCAATGTAATTAATAGCAATTCAGATGATTTTGCTTTTATTATTGATGAAGATAGAGAGCTTGGTTATTTTTCATCAAACCGTGCAGATGGTTTAGGCAATGACGATATCTATTATTTTACACAGGTTCAATTATTTTATGTGCAAGGAGTTGTTCAAAATAAAAATACTTTAGCTCCACTACCTGGAACTGAAGTAACATTATTAAACCAAAAAAACGATATTATAGCAAAAACAATTGCTGATAACAATGGTAATTATTCTTTTAAAATTGATAGAGCCAACTCGTACAAATTAAAAGCAACACAAAAAGCTTATATGCCTTTTGAAATAGATTTTGTAACAAATAACAAAGGAGATATAAATCAAAATATTCCAATTTCAATGGAACTTTTTCAAGATGTTGAAGAAAAAATAGTCGTAGAAAACAACAAAGTTCAAATTAAAATTGAACCTATTTATTTTGAATTTAACAGATGGAATATTACCAAATCTGCCGCTTTGGAACTTGACAATGTAGTTGAAATTATGAAAAAATACCCAACTATGGCAATTGAAATTGGCGCACATACCGATTTTAGAGGTGAGGAATCTTACAATTTAATGCTTTCCGAAAAACGTGCAAATTCTGTACGCGAATACTTGGTAAGTCAGGGTGTTGCAAACGAAAATGTAAAATCTGTTGGTTATGGAGAAACGCAACCTATAAATGCGTGTGTAAAACCTGGTATATGCACAAAAAAACAATACAGTTTAAACAGACGTTGTGAATTTGTAATTATAAATTAACAATTGAAATTTTAAATATTTAATTAATACAAAAACCGCTTTTCAGCGGTTTTTGTTTGGTAAAAAAAGTGAATTATTTATTCAATATTTTATGATTGTTTTTTAAAGAAAATATTGCGTGCATCTTCAAAAACAATGAATTATAGATTGGTAATTAAAATTTATAAGCAATCTAAACGTAGTTTTTGTTATTTTAGCAAAAAATTGAACATACAAAAATGCTTAACTACACTATATACAAACACCAAACTGCTACCCAATGGGTAACTTTTGTACATGGTGCTGGTGGTAGTTCATCAATTTGGTTTAAACAAATACGTAGCTTTAGCGCACATTTCAACATATTGGTTTTAGATTTAAGAGGTCACGGTAATAGCAAATCCACTTTTAAAGATGCTTTTTCTGAAAAATACACTTTTGATGCCATTACACAAGATATTGTTGAAGTAATTGATCATTTAAAAATCAAGACTTCTCATTTTGCAGGAATTTCTCTAGGCACTATTTTAATTAGAAATTTAGCCGAAAAACACCCCGAACGCGTAAAAAGTATGATAATGGGTGGTGCAATTATGAAACTAAATTTTAAATCGCAATTGTTAATGCGTATAGGCGTTTTATGTAAATCGGTTGTGCCCTATTTATTTTTATATAAATTGTTTGCATTTATTATAATGCCTCGCAAAAATCATAAAAAATCACGACTTATTTTTGTGAACGAGGCTAAAAAATTATATCAAAAAGAGTTTATTAGATGGTTTAAATTAACCTCTGAAATAAATCCACTGTTGCGCTTTTTTAGAGCCAATGAGATTAAAATTCCGACATTGTATATTATGGGAGAACAAGATCATTTATTTTTACCTGCCATTAAAAATATTGTTTCACAGCATTTACAATCTTCATTGTTAATTTTAAAAAATTGCGGTCATGTTGTAAACATTGAACAGTCTGAAAAGTTCAATACAAAATCTATAGAGTTTATAAATAAACAACCTATAAATTAATTTTGTTTCAATAGTTTTCTTTTATTTCAGCATAATAACGTACCGTGTGGTACATCGATTTCCAAAAATGAATGATTGGAATTGAAGCATTTGGTTTTCCATTGTCAAAAATTTCAGTAAACCATTCTCCGTTTTCAGCAATAAAATTATCACTAATATAATCCATCAAAGCTAATGCCTGCGTTTTATATTTTACATCTTTTGAAATGCTATAACAATTTAAAAGTGCCAATACTACTTCTGCCTGAGGCCACCAAATTTTAAAATCTTCGGTAGGTAAATTATTTTTCAAAACATTGTACACACCTCCATTTTTAGTATCAAAAGCCTTTTTAATTACCTGTTCCATTATATTTAACGAAAGTGCGTTACAAGCATCTATAAGTTTTTCATTTTTTATAGACTTTGCAGCCCAACACAAAATCCAGCTACATTCCGCATTATGGCCTGCCCAAATTTCATTTTCTTTAACTTTCCAATCTGGTGTAAGTCTATGCAAACAATCAAAAGTATCTTTGGTAATAAAATGTTCCAAAATTATGGTGATCAATTCCTCAATAAGCAATACCGTTTTTTCACTTTTATTGTACTCATATAATTTCACAAACGATTCTAACAAATGAATATGAGTTCCAAAAGCCTTTGAAGGTGTTGATCCTAAAATCCAATTTTCATCAAAACCATCAATAAAACCTTTATTTTTAAAATCGTATAAGTTATTAATAATGAATTCAGCTTGTTTTTCAATCATTTTATCAAGCTCTAAAGAAGGTTTTATACTGGCATAAGCCAACAAACCGTAAAGCACAAAAGCTTGCGCCATGTTAACATTTTCACTATCATGAATTGGGCTATTTGAAGTATTTTTTGCCCAATAAAATCCACCTTTAGGATTGGTGAAATTTTTCAATTCTTTAAAACTAATAGATGCTAATTCACCAAATGATTCGGTTTCTAAAACCCTGCAAGCAGTTGAAGCTCCATAAAGTACTCGACTCAAATACATAACACCTAATGGAGCTGAAATATCAGGAATTCCATCAACAGAAATACTAGCATAAAGTTGCTTTCTATCTGGTTGAATGGCATTGTTCATCCAAAATAATAAATTGCTATTAAGTTCCTTATTTAATCTATCTAATGGAATTTTCATTAAAATATTAAGTTGAAAAATTAAATTATAAAAAACACTTAACTCGTAGCTATTATTTTTTTTGAAAAAAATAAGCTGTTTTAAAAGTTTCAAAATCTGTCATTCTGAATTTATTTCAGAATCTCATCAAACTAATTATCAGGTAGTTTGAGAACCTAAAACAAGTTCAGGTTGACGAAAAATTGACGCTTAAAACAGCCTATTAAATTTATTTTGGCCAGTCTAAAGTATCTTCATCAATAAAAAATGGTGTCCATTGAATTTCATCCAACACATCATCATTTAGCCAAAAGCTAAGCGATTTATCTTCAATTTCAATTAACTCATTATCAAAAACATCTTCTTCAGAAAAATCTTCAATTTCAACATTTCCAATATTTAATTTAGTTAATTGCGCTAATAAATCTTCACCATTTAAACCAATTAAACTAACACCTTCTAATTCATAAAATTTAGAAGTCACAGATATCATTGTCAATCTCCAATCTTCTTCTTCGTCAAAATTTAAGGTCAATTCCAAATCCTGGTAATCCCAACATTCTGTTAAATCTTCATCAGAATCTGAATAAGAAAATGTTTCAGCATTTGAAGGTTCTCCTAAAATCAGTTTCACTTCAGCCTTGGTCATTCCAAATCTTACAGGCCCTAAACCAATGCCTAATTTTATTTCTTTTAGTTGTTTTTTCATTATATTATCTTTTAATATCTTAACAAAGATAAGCGAATCTAATATATGTTTTTGTTAAAAAATGATCAAGGTTTAATTATAAACCTGCTCTAAATACCCAAAAACATAAACAGCTGGAGCATTCCAATTTAAACAAACTTCATTTGATGCATAACTCGCCTCAACATCCATATACGATTTTGCAGGAAAACTTGAAGTATATTTAATCTCACTGCTATCTTGTTTATCTCCATTTGGCCCACCTGCAATAAAACCTGGAATTGGTTCAACAACACCATCTGCACCACTTGGTCTATGGTGTGGAAACATCACTTTTTTAGATCCAAAACCAGTTAAAAAGCTATAGCCAGTTGCATTTTTACCAAAAATATAATCTGTTATTTGTATTGCACCTGTTAAATACTTTTCATCACCTGTTAATTTATGCGTATTACATAAAATCATTGCCTGATTTAAAATGTCACTATTTGATCCCCATTCAAAACGCTCTAAAGCAATATTATAAGGATTGTTTTTTATTTTTTCCAAAATTTCATCCGACAATTTTATTTGGTTTTGAGTAAGTGACTTTCCCAATTCTTCACCTAATAAATCTTCATTTTCCAACAAAGAATGAAATGCATTGTTTCTTACAAAAAACTTCCAACTATTGGTAAGTTCATGAATGTATGGCTCTTCATTATTTATCAAATACGCTAAGTAGTCCTCACTTTTAGTTGAGATATATAATTCCGCAGCAGCCCAATAAAAGTCATCTGAAAACTTTGTATCATCATAACCACCTGTACTTACATCTTCGGGATTTTTATCAAAAGCTACATTATTGTTTTTAACTGCCCAATCCCAAGCTTTTTTAGAAGCAATCAGCGCATTTTGAGCCCAAACAGCATCAATATTTTGATAAATTCTTGATGCCTGTGCCATAATTGCAGCAAAATCTAGTGTTGCAGCTGTTCCTTTTCCAATAATCATACGCTCTAAATCATACTCATTTGGCATAATAAAACCTGCAAAGTTTTTGGCTGTTAATTTATGAAACACGCCACCATCAGTATCTTGCATGGTTAACATCCAATCCAATTCATATTTTAATTCGTCTAATAAATCTGAAACACCATTACCACTTTCAGGAATATTTAAAGTTCCATCGGGAATAACGTTTGGAAATTGTTCAACAAGCAATAGCATTTGCCCAGTTGACAAGGCCGCATTTACAATATATTTTCCATAATCGCCAGCATCATACCAACCCCCAGGAGAATTTAAACTTCCTGTTGAATGCCCTGAAGATGGATGAAAAACACAATTATCATCAGGATGACCTGCTTCACGTTTATAAATTCCTCCAAATTTTTCTTCAATAGGCATTGAAGCTCTTTGGAAATAATAACTTTTTATAGCTGCACTTAAAGCTTCGTTATAAACCTTGCTTTTTATTTCAAAAGGAAACGATTTATATTTACCATCAACAACAATCGTATATTTTCCTTCAGTATTAAACAAACTAAAATCGCCCATCAAAACTTTTTCTCCTGAAGCTTCCCACAAACCATTGTCAACTAATTTTCCTGTAAAAACACTTTTATCATTTTCATTTAATACTTCAAAAGAATTTGCTTGTAAATCTGCAACAACAAACTGCTTAGTTGCATCTGGATAAAATCCAACTTGATTAATTCGGATGGCTTCACTTAAAACTGCCTCATTATTTTTAGTTTCACACGAAACGATTAAAATTATTGACAAAAGATATAAATAAACTGTATTTTTCATTTGGTATTTTTTTCAGAATTAACTTTAAAATGTATAATAATCATTCAAAATTAAGCAACTAAACCAGTTTTTTTTAATACTAATTTGTCATAAACTAAACCTAAAATAAAACCATGTGAATCCTAAAATTTTAGTATTTTGCACCTTCTGAAAAACCGTAAAAAATGAAAGTATGTATTGCCGAAAAACCTAGTGTTGCACGTGAAATAGCCAATGTATTGGGCGCAAACACAAAACGCGATGGTTATTTTGAAGGTAATGGTTATGCCGTAACGTATACTTTTGGACATTTATGTACGCTTTTTGAACCCAATGATTACAAGCCACATTGGAAAAGCTGGGATTTGAATAATTTACCTATGCTTCCTGAAAAATTTCAAACAAAAGTGGTAACAAACGATGGTATTAAAAAACAGTTTAACATTGTAAAAAGTTTGTTTGATAAAGCTGAAGTGATTATAAACTGCGGGGATGCTGGGCAAGAAGGAGAATTAATTCAGCGTTGGGTGATCAATCAGGCTGGATATAAAGGTGAAGTGCAGCGTTTGTGGATTTCTTCGTTAACAACTGAAGCTATTAAAGAGGGTTTTGAAAATTTAAAAGACGCTAAAAAATACGACAATTTATATTATGCAGGTTTTTCTAGAGCTATTGGCGATTGGCTTTTAGGAATGAATGCAACCCGTTTGTACACTTTAAAACACGGTGGTTACAAACAAATGCTTTCGATAGGACGCGTACAAACACCAACCTTGGCAATGGTTGTAAACCGTTATAAAGAAATTGAAAATTTTGTACCGCAGCCTTATTGGGAATTGCAAACTTTATACAGAGAGACCCTTTTTAATTGTGAAGAAGGTCGATTTTTAAAGAAAGAAGATGGTGAAATTTTTGCCAACAAAGTTAAAGAAAGTGATTTTGAAATTGTTTCTATCACCAAAAAAGCAGGAAAAGAATACGCGCCTAAATTATTTGATTTAACAGGTTTACAAGTTTATTGCAACAATAAATTTGGTTTTTCGGCAGATGAAACCTTAAAAATTGTTCAAAAATTATACGAGCAAAAAGTAGTTACCTATCCAAGGGTTGATACCACTTTTTTACCAAATGATATTTATCCAAAAGTACCTGGAATTTTAAAAAACCTGAGTAAATACAGTAATTTAATTCAGCCTTTATTAGGAAAAAAAATAAAAAAATCTTCAAAAGTATTTGACGATAAAAAAGTAACCGATCACCACGCAATTATCCCAACTGGTGTTGAAATGAGTTTACAGTACAATCAGCAACAAGTTTACGATATTATTACAAAACGCTTTATTGCAGTATTTTACGATGATTGTAGTGTTTCTAACACAGCTGTAATTGGTAAAGCAGATGACGTGACTTTTAAAACTACTGGAAAGGAAATTATAAAAAAAGGTTGGCGTGTTGTTTTTGAATCGGCAGACGATAACAAAAAAGAATCGGGTCTTTTACCTGCATTTAAAAAAGGTGAAAAAGGACCACACGAACCAAGTTTTTTAGAAAAAGAAACAAAACCACCAAACCAATTTTCAGAAGCAACGCTTTTAAGGGCAATGGAAACCGCAGGCAAACAGGTTGATGATGAAAACTTACGTGAGTTGATGAAGGAAAATGGCATTGGACGACCTTCTACACGCGCAAATATTATTGAAACATTGTTTAAACGCAAATACATTGTTAGAAATAAAAAACAACTTTTACCTACTCCAACTGGCATTCAGTTGATTGATACCATTCAAAATGAATTGTTAAAATCGGCAGAATTAACTGGGCAATGGGAAAAAAAGTTGAAAGAAATTGAACAAGGTACTTTTAACGCGGCTACTTTTATTCATAATATGAAAAAAATGGTTGAAGAATTGGTGTACGAAGTACGTTCTGAAACTAGAAGAGCCAATATTTCGGCTGTAGCTTCCACTGCAAAAAAAGAAGCGCAGGATTCCGCAGAAAAATCGAACAAAAAAGTAAAAGGAATTTTAGCTGAAAAATGCCCAAAATGTAAAAAGGGAACTATTTTAAAAGGTAGTGCCGCTTATGGTTGTAGTGACTATAAAAATGGCTGCAACTTAATTATTCCTTTTAGTTTTATGGATAAAACCATTTCTGAAAATCAATTTGTACGGTTGCTAAAAAAAGGGTGTACTGTAAATTTAAAAGGTTTTAAAAAAGGTGATATTGAAGTTGAAGGTTTGGTACGGTTTGATGAAAATTTTAAGTTGAAGTTGGAAGAAAAATCTTCTTCTACGAATAAGGAAAGCACTTCGACTACGCTCAGTGACCGAAATAAAGATGAAATTAGTTGTCCGAAATGTAAAAAAGGTACTGTTTTAAAAGGAAAATCGGCTTATGGTTGCAGCGAATACAAAAACGGTTGTAATTTTCTTTTCAGTTTTGATGACATTAGAAAAAAAGCTAACGGACAAGCACTTTCAAAAGAATTGGTTCTTAAAATTTTGAATGGAAACTAAACAATATCAACATTATATTTTATTTAAACCTTATGGTTATTTGAGTCAGTTTGTTTCAAAACAAACCAAACGAACCAATAAAAAAATGTTGGGAACTTTATTTGATTTTCCAGAAAATACCATGGCTATTGGCAGATTGGATGAACCATCTGAAGGTTTATTGCTATTAACAACCGACGGCAAAACAAGTGAGTTTATTAGAAGCAGTAAAATTGAAAAAGAATACTACGCTCAAGTTGATGGTATTGTTACAGATGAAGCTATTGAATTGTTAAAAAATGGCGTTGAAATTAGTACTGAAACAGGGCTTTACAAAACGAAACCTTGTATTGTTTTTAAACTACAAGAACCTCCAAAACTACCCGAAAGAGCAAAAAAAATTAGAGACGAACGTCACGGACCTACAAGCTGGATTTCAATTACATTAACCGAAGGTAAATTTCGTCAAGTTAGAAAAATGACAGCCATTGTTGGCTTTCCAACCTTGCGATTGGTAAGAGTAAGAATAGGACACATTCATATAGAAAATATGCAAGCTGGTGAGGTAATTGAGGTTGCTAACTTGATAAAATAGACTTAATTTTTAATCAATAAAAAATACTTCAAAATTCATTTTGTAAAAACACTAACATTTATATCCTAATTTTTCATTAAATGATTGCGGTTTGGTTTAATTTTTAAATTGAAATAGCTAAATTTAACAAGTCATTAATTTGCAACAAATGAACAATTGGATTGAATTACTTGCTGAATTCAAAAAAAAGAAGCAACCAATAGCTTTTGTAACTGTAACAAAAGTTTTGGGTTCTGCACCTTGTCGTGTAGGTGCTAAAATGATTGTTACCCTACAAAAAGAAATTTTTGGAACTATTTGCGGTGGAAAATTAGAATTTCAAGTTATTAATGAGGCTGTAATTACCATCAACAAAAATCAATTACAAGAATATAAATATACACTTGGTCCCGAATTTGAACAATGTTGCGGTGGCGTAGTAGAACTAATTATTGAACCTATGAATCAATCTCCTGAATTGTACCTTTTTGGTGCTGGACATATTGGTGTTGAAATTTGCAATGTTCTAAACAATACACCTTTTAATATAACATTACTAGATACTCGTAAAAATTGGAAATCAACTATTGAAATCCCTAAAAACATCAATTATTTAGACATTGATTTTGACTTATACAAACAAACTATCAATTGGGGGCCCAATTGTTATGTGGTAATTTTAACCCACGATCATAAATTAGATTTTGAAATTACAGCTTTGGCTTTGCATTCAAAAACAAAATATATTGGACTGATTGGCAGTAAAACCAAAAAGAACAAATTTGATCATATGCTGAAAAACGAATTGAATTTTGAAGCAGGAATTTCGTTGGTTCATTGCCCTGTTGGATTGGATTTAGGTGGAAATACACCCAAAGAAATTGCCATTAGTGTTGCTGCTGAATTGCTACAAATATACTATGGAAAATAAAACTGTTTTTGTTTTGTTAGCTGGTGGAAAATCGCAAAGAATGGAGTTCCCCAAAGGTTTATTAGCTTATGATAAAACATATTGGATTTTAGAACAACTTAACCGCATTTCAAAAACAACAATAAAAGAAGTATTTATTGGTTTAGGATACGATTATAAAATGTATTTTGAAGCAATTCCCTGGTTTGAAAAAGCACAATTTGAAGCTTTAAATTTTCAAGGTTTAAAGGTAAAAATCATCATAAATAAAAACCCTGAAATGGGTAGTTTTTCAACGCTTCAAACAGTTTTAAAAAAAATTGAAACTTCCAAAAATGTACTTTTAAATCCTATTGACATTCCTCTTTTAAATTCAGCAGCTTTAGAACAACTAATTTCAACAGACAATCAAATTGTATTTCCTAATTATGAAGGTAAAAACGGGCATCCAATAAAAATAAAATCTTCATTTTGGAATACCTTGCTAGATATTGATATTTCAGATAAAGATGCTCGATTGGATTTTCAACTAAAAAAAGTAAACCCTGCCAAAATTTCAATTGTTGAAGTTTTAGACAGGGCTATTTTATATAATTTAAATACAAAAACCGATTGGGAATTGTATTTAAAATTGACAATTGATAATTAACAATTGTCAATTATTTCTCAAACAATCCTTTTGTAAATTTTTCTGGATTGGCAGCTAAATGATAACGAGGATCATCAACAGCTTCAATAATTACTTCTCTAAACTTAGGATTTGATTTATAAAGCAACAACTTACATTCTTCACTTAAATGTTTTAAATGAATTGTTTTTCCTGCTACTTCATATTTTTCAACCAAATTAAAAATAGCTTCCACAGCCGAATGGTCTGTAACACGCGATTCAACAAAATCAATTTCAACTGAATCTGGATCGTTTTTTACATCAAATTTTTCTAAAAAAGTGGTAATTGAACCAAAAAACAAAGGTCCCCAAATTTCATAGGTTTTAGTACCATCTTCTCTCATACGCTTTCTAGCTCTAATTCTGGTAGCGTTTTCCCAAGAAAACACCAATGCACTAAAAATTACCCCAGCAATTACAGCAATTGCTAAATCAAAAATAACCGTTAATGAAGACACTAAAATCAATACAAATAAATCTGCACGTGGAATTTTGTTGATAATTCTAAAACTACTCCAAGCAAACGTACCAATAACAACCATAAACATAACTCCAACCAAAGCTGCAATTGGAATTTGCTCTATATAAGCTGAACCAAATAAAATAAACATAAGCAACATAACTGCGGCTACAATTCCTGAAAGTCGACCTCTACCTCCACCTTTAATATTGATAATAGATTGACCAATCATAGCACAACCACCCATTCCGCCAAATAAACCAGTAACAATATTTGCACTTCCTTGAGCAACACATTCTCTATTTCCGTTACCTCTTGTATCTGTCAAATCATCAACCAAGTTTAAAGTCATTAACGACTCAATTAGACCAATAGCTGCCAATATTAAAGCATATGGAAAAATAAACTGAATAGTTTCCCAACTAAAAGGCACTTTTGAAAATGTTTCTAATTGTAAAGTTGGCAAACCACCTTTTAAACCTTCACCACCACCATTTCTAATAAATGAACCAACAGTAGCAACATCAAAATTCATAAAAATTGCAATTGCACTTACTAAAAGTATTGCTATTAAAGCTTCTGGTAATTTTTTAGTTAGCTTAATTTTTGGCAATCCCCACATAATAAGCATTGTTAAAGCCACAAGACCAATCATTAAATATAGCTGACTACCTTGTAACCAAGTTTTTTTTCCATCAACCATTTCTTTAAACATTCCCAATTGAGAAAGAAAAATTACAATAGCCAAACCATTTACAAACCCCATCATTACAGGATGCGGAATTAAACGTACAAACTTACCCAGTTTTAAAACTCCTGCAGAAATTTGAATAATACCCATTAAAATAACAGTTGCAAACAAATAGTATAATCCCAAATTTTCTCCAGGTGCACCCATAGCATTTCCTTCAGAAACCAAACTAACCATTACCACAGCTAAAGCTCCGGTTGCGCCAGAAATCATTCCTGGTCTACCTCCAAAAATAGAAGTTATTAAACCAACCATAAAAGCTGCATACAAACCTACCAATGGATCAACACCTGCAACAAATGCAAAAGCTACCGCTTCGGGCACCAATGCTAAGGCAACAGTGATACCTGATAATACATCATTTTGAACATTTGAAACTCGTTTTTGAATAAATTCAGTCATAAAATTGTAATTTGTAAAAAGCGGCAAATATAGGGCTTTTTATGGGGACTGAATAATTAAAATGGATGAGTTACGAAAACGTTTCAAAAAGAAATTTAAAAAAGTAACTTAATATTTTGGTAAGTATTACGTAAAGCTTCTTCAATTTCAGCTTCATTTTTAAAAACTACCTGAGTAATACCTTCTTCAATTTGAGGCTTTAATTCACCTGTATAATTGGTATTCATTAAAAACCAATGAGAAATTTTTAAAATTAATTTATGCTTTCTTTCAAAAATGTGATACGTTGTGTTTAATTGTCTTTCAATAATTAAATTTGTTATCCCACATTCTTCTTCTACTTCCCTAATTGCACAATTTTCAATAGTTTCAAAAGCTTCCAATTTACCTTTTGGCAAATCCCACTTATCAAATCTGTAAATAAACAACACTTCATTTTTGTTGTTAAAAACCTTTCCGCCAGCAGCTTCCTGAATTTCGAAATAAGATTGAAAAAGCGACCAACTATAGTTCAAATCGCTACAAATCAAACAAATACCTTCAGATTCAGAAGAAAAACATTTTTCAACTAACTGTACAATAGAAACATCCTCAAAATTAATCTTTACTAATTTTGTTGAAATATTCTTATTTTCTGTCAAAATTATTTGACAGTCATTCACAAAAACTTTATACATTTGCACTATGATAAAGAACAAAGATACAGCAAAAAAAACAGCTGAGCTTTTATTACAAATAAAAGCTATAAAATTACAACCTAACGATCCGTTTACTTGGGCATCTGGTTGGAAATCGCCTATTTATTGTGACAATAGAACAACACTCTCTTTTCCTCCTATTCGCAACTATTTGAGAGAAAATTTAGCTCAAATAATTGAAGAAGAATATGGCAAGCCAGACGTTATTGCTGGTGTTGCAACAGGAGCCATAGCTATTGGTGTTTTAGTTGCGCAAATGTTAAATGTGCCTTTTATTTATGTACGCCCTGAACCAAAATCTCACGGTAGAAAAAATCAGGTTGAAGGATTTTTAGATAAAAATAAAAATGTGGTTGTAGTTGAAGATTTAATTAGCACAGGTAAAAGCAGTTTAAATGCAGTAACAGCTTTAAAAGAAGCTGGTGCTAAAGTTTTAGGTATGGTTGCCATTTTTAATTATGGTTTTGAAGTTGCTGATGATAACTTTAAAAAAGCCAATGTTAAATTAACTACTTTAAGTGATTATGACCATTTATTAGAACAAACATTTGACAGCAATTATATTTCTGAAAGTGAATTAGAAACACTTAAAGAGTGGAGAAAAAATCCAGCTATTTGGAATCAATAAAAAAAGCATTATGAATTTAGAAACTAAAAAAACCGTTATTAACAAATCTCAAAAAGAGTTTTTTGAATTTTTAACAGATTTGAATAATTTTAAAGTTTTAATGCCTGAAAATACCGATAAATTTGAGGTTGATGGAGATTCTTTTTTATTTAGTTTAAAAGGTATGCCTGAAATTAGATTGGTTATTACTGAAAAACAAGAATTTGACAAAATAGTTTTAGGTGCTGCAAGTAGCAAATTAAATTTTAATTTAACTGTTGCAATTCAAGTAGTTACAGAAAATAGTTGTGAAGCTCAATTGCTATTTAAAGGCGATTTTAACCCTATGATGGCAATGATGGTTAAAAGTCCACTTCAAAAATTTATTGATACGTTAACAAACAACGCTTCAAAATTATAATAAGACAATTTATATTTTAACGATTCGCAAATTTAATTTCTTTCAAGTTAAATTTGCGAATCGTTTCATTTTCAAGCGCAACCATTAGCTGGCCTTCTTCAGAAATATCAACTATTTTCCCTAAAAAAATAACACCTTTATTATCTTCAAACATAGAAGGTGTTTGAAATTTATACAATGAAGCTATATACCTTTTTTTTAACTCAATAAAATCTTCATTTTCAATAAAATCAACAAAAAACTGAATAGATTTTATGATTTTATTTAGCAATTCGTCTTTATCAAAACAACTTCCAGCTATTTTATTTAATGACGTTACATTTTTAATATTTTCAGGAAACACAAGTTGATTTACATTTAAGCCAATACCAACAACAGCATACTTTAATGTAGAACCTCCTAACACATTTTCAATTAAAACACCCGCAATTTTATCATTGTCTGCCAAAATGTCGTTAGGCCATTTAATATAAAACGAACCATTAACAACCGATTTTAAAACTGTTTTAATACCCAATGCAACAGCCATACTTAAATAAAATTGCTGTGTAATTTCCAACTTAGAAAAACGTATTAAAGTGCTAAATGTCAGGTTTTTACCAATACCACTCTCCCAAACTGTTCCCATTTGCCCCCTACCTTCAAATTGATGTTCAGCAACAACAACTGTAAAATTTTCTAATTGTTTTATTTGCACCAATTTTCGCAAGTAAGAATTGGTAGAATCAATGGCATTAAGTTTGATAATATTCATAAAGAAAAGTGATATATTTGACAAAGTTACTTAAAACATTAATTATTATAAAAAAGTAATAACTTTGCAGCAAAATAAAAAAAATTTAATGACAAAAAAACATGTAAATGCAGATGACTTAATTGCTATCATACTAAAAGCAATTGATGATGTAAAAGGGGTAAATATTGAAATTTTAGATTTAAGAGAAATTGAAAATACGGTGTGCGATTATTTTATTGTTTGCACAGGTACTTCAAACACCCATGTAAATGCAATTTCTGCGATTATTCAAAAACAAGTTGGTAAATTAGCCAAAGAAAAAGCTTGGCATGTTGAAGGTGAAGGAAATGCTGAGTGGGTTTTGTTAGATTACATAAATGTTGTAGTTCATGTTTTTCAAAAACATATCCGCGAATACTATGATATTGAAAATTTGTGGGGAGATGCAAAAATCACTTCAATTCCAAGCACTAATTAAGCAAGCGTATTTTATAAACTTATTCAATCCTTATTAATGAAACAAGAAAAAAAGAATACACCAAATAAACCTACTTTAAAGGCTCCTAAATTTAATTTTTATTGGATTTACGGAATTATTTTCGCGCTATTTATTGGTTACCAATTGTATAATGGCGGAAGTATGTCTTCTAAAAATTTAAGCCAAAATGAATTTGAAAAAATTCTTTCGGAAAATGATATTGACAAAATATTAATTGTTAATAAGGATGTTGCAGATATTTTTATAAAAACAGAAGCTTTAGAAAAAGAGAATCATAAAAAAAATAAAGGTTCTTTATACACTGAAAATACACCAATGTATTATTATAATTTTGGTGATTTACAAAATTTCGAAAAAGAATTAAACACTCAAAAGGCTGAAAAATCTCTAGATTTTGATTTAAAATTTGAAGAAAAAACAAATTTAATAGATCAAATATTTATGTACTTACCATTTATTTTCTTAATTGGTTTGTGGATTTATTTTATGAGAAGAATGTCTGGCGGTGGTTCAGGTGGTGGTGGACAAATTTTTAGCATTGGAAAATCAAAAGCTAAATTGTTTGACGAAAATCAAAAAGTAAAAACATCATTTAAAGATGTAGCAGGTTTAGAAGGTGCAAAAGAAGAAGTTCAAGAAATTGTTGATTTCTTAAAAAGCCCTGAAAAATATACTTCATTGGGTGGTAAAATTCCTAAAGGTGCATTGTTAGTAGGACCTCCAGGAACAGGTAAAACTTTGTTAGCAAAAGCAGTAGCTGGTGAAGCTGGTGTACCATTTTTCTCACTTTCAGGTTCAGATTTTGTTGAGATGTTTGTTGGAGTTGGAGCATCTAGAGTTCGTGATTTATTTAAACAAGCACAACAAAAATCACCATCAATTATTTTTATTGATGAAATTGACGCTATTGGTCGTGCTCGTGGAAAAAACAATATGACAGGCGGAAATGACGAACGTGAAAACACCTTAAACCAATTACTAACAGAAATGGATGGTTTTGGTACAGATACAAATGTAATTGTGTTAGCTGCAACAAACAGAGCCGACGTATTAGATAAAGCATTGATGAGAGCTGGTAGATTTGACCGTCAAATTTATGTTGACTTACCAAATATTACAGAACGTGCTGAAATTTTTAAAGTACATATAAAGCCTTTAAAAATGCACAAAGATGTAGATTTACCATTTTTATCGCAACAAACACCTGGATTTTCGGGTGCAGATATTGCAAACCTTTGTAATGAAGCTGCTCTTATTGCCGCTCGTCAAGGTAAAAAAGCGGTACATCATCAAGATTTCTTAGACGCTGTTGATAGAATTGTTGGCGGTTTAGAAAAGAAAAATAAAATTATTTCGCCAAAAGAAAAGAAAACAATTGCTTTTCACGAGGCTGGTCATGCAACTGCAAGTTGGATGTTAGAACATGCCGCTCCTTTGGTAAAAGTTACTATTGTTCCTAGAGGACAAAGTTTAGGTGCTGCTTGGTATTTACCAGAAGAACGACAAATTGTACAAGCAGAACAAATGCTAGATGAAATGTGCGCAACCCTTGCTGGTAGAGCTGCAGAAAAAATCATGTTCGATAAAATTTCAACAGGTGCACTAAATGACCTTGAAAAAATAACACGTCAAGCAAGAGCTATGGTAACCGTTTATGGTTTAAATGATAAAATTGGAAACATAACCTATTACGATTCTTCTGGACAAGGTGATTATAATTTTACAAAACCTTATAGTGAAGAAACTGCCAAAGTTATTGATACTGAAATTTCAAAAATAATTGAAGAGCAATACCAAAGAGCTATTAAAATATTATCAGAAAATAAAGATAAATTGATAACTTTAGCTGAACTTTTACTTGAAAAAGAGGTTATATTTAAAAATGATTTAGAAGTTATTTTTGGAAAACGCCCATTTGCTGTTGAAGTTGCTGCTGCAGAAATTGATGTAAATACCGTTGAAGATACAGAAGAAACAACTAATATTGAAAATTCATCAAAAACAGATGAATAAATTGATATCTTTTTTATAATTTTGGATTTATTCAAAAAATATTAATGAGTTTTTTCAAAAAATTATTTAACACACCCAAAGAGGAGGAACCTAAAACAAATGATTTAGAGTTCGATAATTTACCACTTGATCAAATATTTGTAAACAAATTTATCAAGAATAATGGTAAATTTCTCTATTGCACAACATTAGAAGAAGTAACCAAGAATTTATCTGATATTATTCATGAAAATTCTTGGGAAACTGTTAGTTGTAATGATTATGATTTATTGAAACTTATTAAAACAATAAACGTTGAAACAACAAATAAATTCAGTAAAAAACATCCTCTTTTTTGCGGATGTGAGCATTTAATTTCTGAAAATGGCAGTATTTTATTTTCATCCAATCAATTAAAAGAATTTAAAATACCTGAATTGTCTGATGATTTTATCGTTTACGCAACTACTAGTCAGTTAGTTAAATCTAAAGGTGAAAGTTTAACAGGTATAAAGACACGATATCAAGGAAATATTCCTAGTAATATTAGTGCAATTAATAATTACAACCTTAACAGTGAAAGTCAAGATTTTATGAGTTATGGTAGTACAAATGCAAAAAACCTATATTTGCTTTTGTTTGAAGATTTATAATTTATGAAAAAACTTTCAAAACGTGCACTATCAGGATTGGTTTTTGTTAGTGTGTTAATATTTGCAATACTATTTAGTAAAATATCTTTTATTTCACTTTTTTTTGTCTTAATGATTTTTTGCTTGTACGAATTCCAAAAAATGATAAAATTAAAAAGTGTTTTCCCGTATTTAATAGGAACACAACTTTTTATTTTTGGAAATATTTTAAATGTAGAAGACCTCCCTTCAATTACAATTTATGAATACGTGGGTGTTTTATTGTTTTTAACCATATTTATATCTTTTGCATCTATACTATTGGCAAAAAAAGAAGACGTTATAAGTCATTTAGGTAAAATATTTTTAACTATTATTTACATCGTTGTACCATTTACATTAATGGTTCAAATACCATTTTTAAATACAGATTATAACTATGTAAACACAACCATTTTAGGTGTTTTTATATTAATTTGGACCAGTGATACTTTTGCTTTTTTAATTGGGAAAAATTTTGGAAAACATAAATTATTAGAACGTATTTCACCCAATAAAACAATAGAAGGTTTTATTGGCGGTATGGTTTTTACATTTATAGCTAGCTTTGTATTGGCTAAATTTTTCACAACACTATCTCTAGACAGATGGGTTGTAATTGCAGGTATAGTTAGTATATTTGGTGTATTAGGCGATTTGATAGAATCCATGTTTAAACGTCAGGCCGGTGTTAAAGACAGTAGTAATTTTATACCTGGACACGGTGGTTTTTTAGATAGGTTTGATAGTGTTATATTTGCAGCACCATTTATTTTTATTTATTTACAAGTAGCACAATAATTATGTTTCATAAAGAAGGTCGTAAAATTATTTTGGCAGCCACATTGTTGGTTGGTATTGGAATTATAGTTATCGATAAGTTTATTACGATTAACTGGGTTGGAAAAACTTTGGCAATTATTTTATTGCTATTTTATATTATAATTCTACAGTTTTTTAGAAACCCAAAAAGAAATACAGTTGTAAATAATAACCATATTATTGCACCTGTAGACGGAAAAGTTGTTGTAATTGAAGAAGTTTATGAAAAAGAATATTTTAAAGATCAAAGGCTTCAGGTTTCAATATTTATGTCTCCTATAAATGTTCATGTTACAAGATACCCTTTAAGTGGAAAAATAAATTACAGCAAATATCATCCTGGAAAATATTTAGTTGCTTGGCATCCAAAGGCTTCCGAAGAAAATGAACGAACTACCATTGTTGTTGAAAATGAAGTAAGTGGCGAAATTTTATATCGTCAAATTGCAGGAGCCCTCGCAAAACGTATTGTTAATTATGCAAAGCCAGAAATGCAAGTAATTCAAGGTACAGACGCTGGATTTATTAAATTTGGATCTAGAGTTGATTTATTTTTACCGCTTACAACTAAAGTTATTGTAAATTTGAACGACACTGTTAAAGGTGGTGAGCAAATTATAGCTACTTTATAGTAAAATAAAAAAATTGTAAGGTTTATGGACGAATTAGATAAAAAATTTGAAGAAGCCTATCAAATTGCATCTACAACTAGTATTAAACTACCTCCAGATGTAATGCTACAGTTTTATGCATATTATAAGCAAGCTACTAAAGGTAATAATTACAATTTATCTGTAGGCGCATCAGACGAACTAAGAAATGCTTTTAAATTAAATGCTTGGTTTCAATTAAATCATGTTTCAGAAAAAGAAGCTAAAAAAGAATACATTAAACTTGTTAATAAACATTTAAAAAATACTTAATTATGAAAAAAATATACCTATTAAGCTTATTAATTGTTGCATCATCAATAATTGTATCTTGTAAAGAAAACGTAAAAAAAGAAGAAACTTTAGAAAAAACTGCTGAAAAAAATTATGTAGTTGATATTAATACAACAACAATAAATTGGACAGCTTATAAAACCACAAGCAAGGTTCCTGTAAAAGGTAAATTTTCTACTTTTACTGTTGAAAATGTTACAAAAGCAAATTCAGCAAAAGAAGCTTTGGATAATTTAAAATTTAGTATTCCTGTAAACAGTTTAAGTACAAATGACACTATTAGAGATGCTAAACTAAAAAAATTCTTCTTTGGTAGTATGGAAAATACAGCTCAAATTACTGGGACTCTTCATATGGAAAATGAAACTGCTGGAAGCGCTGAAATAACCATGAATGGTGTTTCTCAACAATTGCCTATTACCTATGTTATTAGTGATCAAATGGTGAGTATTGAAGCTGTAATGGACTTAGATAATTGGAAAACTCAAACCGCTATTGAAGCTTTAAATTTAGTTTGTAAAGATTTGCATAAAGGTGAAGACGGTATTTCAAAAACCTGGAGCGAAGTTAAAATTGAAGTTGTTACTTATTTAAAAACTGAATAAGTAGAAACTTGTACTTTTAAATTCTAACCTTTCTAGTTCGTTTTTTCAACTTAAAAATTCGATCAACATAATACGCTTTTAGCTCATCAACAAAAGTTAATGGATTTTCATATTCTGTTAATACTTTGTATGTGTGCTTATTTTTGGTTTCAATTATCAATTGTTCTATTTCAGCAATTTCTTTTTCTAAATACTGATCTTTAAAATCAGTAGCATTTGCTGGTTTATAATTTATATTTTGAGAAAAAGCATTTCCACTACAAATATGAGCGTGATAATTGTATAACTTTTCCAAATTACCCGATTGGTAAATTTCTATTAGCTTAGCAGTTATTTCTGTTGCCAAACCAATTTTATCTTCTTGCATAGAAAATGTGTCTGGATGCGTAAATAACATGGCCTCTCTATACAAGCGTTTTCTCTCCTTTTGATCTTCAACAGAAGATTTTTCAGGTGCAGTTTTAGCTAAAACTTTTAAACTTTTAGATTCTTTGAATTTTTTTCCGCGCTTTTTTTGAGCTAGTCGTTTCTCTTTTTTGTCTCTTTGTAGTTGCTTATATAAGGCATTTAGTTCATGTTCTTCAATAATTTCATTTTCTAAATGCGAACGCAGCATTGTTTCAAAAGCTGTTATTTGGTTCTCAATAGCATTAAATTCCTGTTTTAAAATAACCAACCTTGCTTTTAGCTGTTCTTGGGTATTTTCATGATTTGTTATAGGAAAAATATCTTGGGACATTTTAATAAAATAGACACTTAAAAGACTTATGAAAATTTTGTATTAATACTCACCTAAACTTAATAAAACAAGTGAGCAAGACCTTTCAAAAGCAATGTTATTTGAAGTGAGAATTTTTTCAAGTTCCTCATTTTCAGCACCAGGATTAAAAATCACGCGCCTTGGTTTTAAACCTACAATATAATCGTAATAGGCTTTTTGATTATTTGCATTTAAATACAAATTTACCGTATCAATATCTTCAAATTTTTCAGGTGTTGTAACAATTTTCACACCTTTTACAATTGCTTCTTTTTTTCCAATGGCAACAACTTTAATATTATTATCTACCAACCTGTTAATTGCAATATTTGAATATTGACTTGGAGTTACGGATGCTCCCAAAACTAATGTTTTACTCATACCTTACTGTTTTAATTAGCTAATACAAAAATAAATTCAATCACTTTTATAAAACTCTTAAATATACAAAAAAGCTTCTAATTTTTTATATTAGAAGCTTTTAATTTAATTTAATATTACCACCTAATAACAACACTTCCCCAAGTAAATCCACTACCAAAAGCGGCCAAAACAACCAAATCATTGTCTTTAATTTTACCTAACTCCCAAGCTTCTGTAAGTGCTATAATTACTGAAGCTGCAGTTGTGTTTCCATATTTCATAATATTATTAAAAACCTGATCATCAGTTAATTTAAACTTATTTTGAATAAACTGAGAAATTCTTAAATTGGCCTGATGCGGTATTAACATGTCAATATCTGAAACATCTAAATTGTTGGTTTTTAAGCCTTCCATAATTACTTCTGAAAATCGAACAACAGCATGTTTAAATACAAAAGTTCCATTCATATAAGGGAAATACGATTCGTCACTAGCATCATTGGCTGCTAAAATTGCAGGAACCCAATGACGAATACTTGGTGCTAAAACAGTTAATTCTTCGGCATGTTTTCCTTCAGAATGTAAATGAGACGATAAAATTCCTCTAGTACTATCTTCAGATCTTGACAATACAGCTGCTCCTGCTCCATCACCAAAAATTACTGAAACACCTCTACCTCGCGTTGTTTTATCCAAGCCACCAGAATGAAACTCAGAACCAACAACCAATATGTTTTTATACATTCCCGTTTTAATAAACTGATCTGCAACAGACAATGCATAAACAAACCCCGAACATTGGTTGCGAACATCCAATGCACCAACAGTTCTCATATCTAGCATTTCTTGAATTTGCACACCACAACCTGGAAAATAATAATCTGGGCTCAATGTTGCAAATACAATAAAATCTATATCTTTTGGTGTTAATCCGGCTCTTTCAATGGCTATTTTAGCTGCTTTTGCACCCATTACAGCCGATGTATCTTCACTTCCTTCAGTAATCCATCTACGTTCCTGAATACCAGTTCTTTCTTGTATCCACTCATCGTTCGTATCAATTATTTTCGATAAATCGTCATTTGTCACAATATTATCTGGGACATAATATCCCAACCCTGTAATCCTCGAATTATACATACTTTTTAATTATAATTTATTAAATTCAAACTTACTAAAACCTTATTATATAACAGTTATTATTATGTTAATTCAGTGCCTTAATACACGATAACTGCAACGAAATATAGTAAAAATATTTATCATATCTTAATACATTTTAACAACCTCATCAAGTGATTTTCTGCAAATATCTGGAACATACATTTCTGCAGCTCCATAACCAACAGGTAACAACAAAAAAGCACGTTCGTTTTTTGGTCTATCCAATATTTTCTCTAAAAAACGCATAGGACTTGGGGTATGCGTTAAAGTTACTAACCCTGCATTGTGAATAGCTGAAATTAAAATTCCACAGGCCAAACCAACCGATTCATTTACATAATAATTTTGATGTTTATTACCGTTAGCATCAACTTCAAAAGGTCGCTTAAAAACAACGATTAAATATGGTGCTTTTTCTAAAAAAGGTTTGTTAGCGTCTGTTCCCAACTTTTTCAAATCTTCTAACCACGTTTCGCTCATCCTTTCATCATAACTTTTTCGTTCCTCTTCTTCAGCAGCCAATCTAATTTTTCTTTTAATTTCAGCATTTTTTACAACACAAAAAGTCCAAGGCTGCTTGTTAGCTCCTGATGGGGCTGTAGCGGCTGTTTTAATAATATTTTGAATAATTTCAATAGGAATTTCTTTATCTGAAAATTCACGTACAGAACGGCGCTTATGCATCAATTCAAAATAATTTTTACTACGCTCCATCATTTCATTTGCAGTATAAATAACAGGATTGTATTTTAAATGTTTAAAACCTTCAACTAAAATATAATTGTCTATTGCCATATTGTGCTTTTTTTCAGAATTTAAAAATACTAAAAACCAAGCAATCTTAATACACGAAAGATTGTCATTGCTAAATGTCATTATGTCACCTAAGCTAGTTTGGTATTTTTTTTGACTATACACTAATCATTAAACTAAAATTAAAAAAATATAAATATGACAACAGGAAGTATTAATGTAACGGCTGAAAATATTTTTCCAATTATTAAAAAATTCTTGTATTCTGATCACGAAATTTTTTTACGTGAATTAATTTCGAATGCAACAGACGCTACACTTAAATTAAAGCATTTATCTACTTTAGGTGAAGTTAAAGGAGATATTGGTTCTCCAATGATTGAAATTAAAATAGATAAAGAGAAAAAAGAAATTAGAATTATTGACCAAGGTATTGGTATGACTGGTGAAGAGGTTGAAAAATACATCAATCAGGTTGCTTTTTCTGGTGCTGAAGAATTTGTTGAAAAATACAAAGACAAAGTTGAAGACACCGGAATTATTGGTCATTTTGGTTTAGGTTTTTATTCTTCATTTATGGTTGCTCATAAAGTTGAAATTTACACAAAATCATTTCAAGAAGGCTCAAAAGCTGTAAGATGGGAATGTGACGGAAGTCCACAATATACTTTAGAAGAAACTGACAAAACCGAAAGAGGTTCTGAAATTGTTTTACATATTGACGACGATTCTTTAGAATTTTTAGAAGAAAGTAAAATTACTCAGTTACTAAGTAAATACAATAAATTTATGCCTATTCCAATTAAATTTGGAACGCGTGAACAAACTTTACCATTACCTGAAGGTGCTGCAGAAGATGCAAAACCAGAAAAAATTACAGTAGATAACATTATCAACAATCCAAATCCAGCTTGGACAAAAAAACCTGCAGATTTAACTGATGAGGATTACAGTACTTTTTACAGAGAATTGTATCCAATGCAGTTTGAAGACCCTTTATTTCACATTCATTTAAATGTAGATCATCCGTTTAACTTAACAGGAATTTTATATTTTCCTAAATTGAGTAAAAATTTAGATCCAACAAAAGACAAAATACAATTATATCAAAATCAAGTATTTGTTACTGATAATGTTGAAGGAATTGTACCTGACTTTTTACAAATGTTACGTGGAGTTATAGACTCACCAGATATTCCGTTAAACGTTTCTCGTTCTTATTTACAAGCTGATGGAGCTGTTAAAAAAATCTCTGGTTACATTACCAGAAAGGTAGCAGATAAATTAGTGAGCTTATTTAATAACGACAGAAAAGGTTTTGAAGAAAAATGGGATGATATCAAAGTTATTATTGAATACGGAATGCTTTCTGAAGATAAATTCTTTGAAAAATCTGACAAATTTGCATTGTACCCAACAGTTGATAAAACCTATTATACTTTTGCAGAATTAGAAGAAAAAATTAAACCTGCTCAAACTGATAAGGATGGTAATTTAATTATCTTATATGCTTCTAACGAAAAAGCGCAACACAGTTATATTGATGCTGCCAAAGAAAAAGGATACGAAGTATTGTTATTAGATTCTCCTATTGTTTCTCACTTTATTCAAAAATTAGAAGGAAGTAAAGAAAAAATTCAGTTTGTTCGTGTTGATGCTGATCATATCGACAACTTAATTAAAAAAGATGAAGATAAAATTAGTAAACTTTCAGACAAAGAAAAAGAAGAGTTAAAACCACTAATTGAAGAAATGATTCCAAAAGAAACATACACCGTTCAATTAGAAGCTATGGACTCTAATGCCAATCCGTTTATTATAACACAGCCAGAATTTATGCGTAGAATGAAAGAAATGCAGGCAACTGGTGGTGGTGGAATGATGGGATTTGGTAATTTTCCTGAAATGTACAACTTGGTTGTTAATACTAATAACGAATTGGTTGGTGAGATTTTAAATACTAAAACAAAGAAAAAACAAGAACGTTTAATTCAACAAGCTTTTGACTTAGCTAAACTATCTCAAGGCTTATTACAAGGTAAAGAATTAACCGACTTTATCAAACGTAGTTTTCAAATGGTAAAATAAGTTACCAAATCGTAAAAACTTTTCAAAAAACCACTGTTAACGCAGTGGTTTTTTTTGTTTAATGATTTTTGTCATTTTAATTTTTATGTACGTAAGGTAATTTTAATTAACCCCACCCAATTTTAACTACTTAAAACTTTCCATTTATGAAAACAAAATTACTTTTTTTAATATCGAGCTTTTTATGCTTGAATTTATTTTCTCAAACTTACTTAGTTAATGATAATTTTGAGGATGACGCTCTTGGTGTATTACCTGCCGGATGGGTGATTCGTTATAATGGAACTGGTAATGCCAATCAAAAGATAGTTGAATCTCCTGTAAAAAATGGAATTCATTCGTTTCAAGTTTCTGGTTCTAGCTGGGCTGCTAATATCAGTAAAAGTATTTCTGGCATACCCAATGAAGTAACTCTTGAAGGTTGGATAAGAGCCGAAAATGTTGCTACAGGAGGTAGATGTGGATTGGCACTTGGAAACCCTTCTTTTGGGACTTGGGGAACTTTTATTGCTAGAATTGAATTTTATAATGGTAATCTAATTACTTATTATCATACAGGCAACTCTGGAGGCTATGGCACACAATATGTTCTACAAGCTGCTACATCTCAAACTTGGTACCATGTTAAAATTGAAGCTAATAGAGTAACTAGCACATATAAAGTATATATTAATGGTGAATTAGCAAGTTCAAATACAACTGGAACAACAATTACACAGTTTCCTCTTTTAACAACTGTTCCACCTACTTCTGCAGAATTATATGGAAATAGTATGGTTTATTTTGATGATATCAAATTATATAAAACTACAAATTTAGCAGCCTACTACCCTTTTAACGGCAATGCAAATGATGAAAGTGGAAATGCTAACCACGGTACCGTAAATGGTGCAACATTAACTACTGATAGATTTGGAAATGAAAATAGCGCTTATGGTTTTGATGGAGCTTCAAATTATATTTCAATTGTTAACAATCCTCAAATAAATATTTCAAACGGTCAATCGTATACGGTTTCTTTTTGGTGCAAACACAATGCTCAAAATAATGGTGAATATTTAATTTCTAAATACAAAGGAACTTACGGAGAGCCTTCCTACGCCTTTGGTACTGGAACTTACGGCGATAGTTATAGCTGGTTTGAATTTACACCTTCTAACGGAATTGAAAACCGAGGGGCAGTAGATTTAAACGATAATAACTGGCATAATATTACTACCGTATTTAAAAGTGGTGAAAGTGTTAGTATTTATGTTGATGGCGTTTTAGACATATCCAATCCAACTACTTATACAGGAAGTATTATAAATACAAGAAATCTAACAATTGGGTGCGGATCAAACTTACGTCAATTTTATAATGGTAGTATTGATGATATAAAAATATATAACATTGCATTAAGTGCCAACGACATAATTGCAGAGTATAATAATACAACAGCAGGAATTAATGATTTTAAACAGTTAGAAACTAACTTTTATGTTTTTGAAAATGTTTTGTATTTCAAAAACAACCAAAATCTATCAGAAATTAAAACAATCGAAATTTTTAATTTAATGGGACAACAAATCTATAATACTTCAACAATTAAAAAAGAAATCCCTATTCAGCATTTACAAAAAGGCATTTATATTTTAAAAGTTGAAAATATTGAAGGATACTATTCAACTTTAAAATTTATCATCAATTAAACTTAAAGTTATGAAAACAAAAATATTTTTTTTAACATTCTTATTTAATGCTTTTTTTACTTTAAATGCACAAACAGGATTGACTTTTGATGGAACAAATGAATATATAGTTGGCACAAATAACTCATCACTTCAATTAACACAAGGCACTGTTGAAGCTTGGATAAAAACATCTGGAGCAGGAAACTCCTACAGAGCCATTATTGCAAAATCTTACAACTATGGAATTTTTCTAAATTACAATGAGCTAATTGCTTTTGAGTGGATTAGCGGTAGACTCATTAAAACTGGTGTAAATTTAGCTGATGGAATATGGCATCACGTAGCATTTACATTTGATGACGAAGTTACAAATGGTTCAAAATTATATGTAGATGGAGTTTCTGTTTTAACCTTCACATACAATGTAGCTAATTTTAATTATTCAATCGGTGTAGGAAATCAAACTACAAATACATTTCAACATTTTAATGGCGAAATTGACCAAGCTCGTGTATGGAATACTGTGAGAACAGATGCCGAAATATTAAATAACTACAACAAATGTTTAAACGGAGATGAAAGTAATTTAGTTATGCTTTGGCAATTTGAAGAAGGCACTGGAACAACTGTAACTGATTTATCTGGAAATGAAAATCACGGAACACTACAAAATATTTCAGACACTAACTGGGTTTCTGGTTATAACTGTAAACCTTCAGAACTTATAGCTCACTACCCTTTTAACGGCAATGCAAATGATGAAAGTGGAAATGCCAATCACGGTACCGTAAATGGAGCAACATTAACTACCGATAGATTTGGAAATGAAAATAGCGCTTATAGTTTTGATGGTAATGATGTAATAACCATAAACCATAACAACCTGTTAAATTTTGATAATGAATTAAGTATTTCTGTTTGGATAAAACCAAATGCACAGCAAAATGCAATGATTTTAGGAAAATCTAATTATAGCACTGCAACCAACTTTGTTTTAAGAACTCGTTCTAATAATTTTATAGAATATGCACATAAAACAAGAAATTTTTCGGATAATAATCCTTTAAATTTAGGAGAATGGAATCATATTGCTGTAATTTCTCATTCAACAGGTGAAAGAGAAATATTCATAAACAATCATTTAACATCATTCACTTCTCAATCTGATGTCTACGGTTTGGTATCAAATCCTATTACCATAGGAGCCGCATATCACTTTGGGTCTTATTTTGCCGAATTTTTTAATGGAGCTATTGATGATTTAAAAATATACAACAAAGCACTAACTGCTAACGAAGTTGCAGCTTTATACGATACTTCAACAGCAGGAATTGATGATTTTAAACAATTAGAAACTAATTTTTATGTTTTTGAAAATGTTTTGTATTTTAAAAAAACACAAAATATTTCTGAAATAAAATCTATTGAAGTATATAATTTATTGGGACAAAAAGCATTTAATACTTCAAAAATAACCCACAAAATTCATTTCAACAACTTACAAAAAGGCATTTATATTTTAAAAGTTGAAAACAATGAAGGTAAATTTTCAACCTCAAAATTTTTAATTAACAATTAAAATTCTTTTCATCAACTGGCAGTTTAACAAACAATTATAAAAGCTTCAATTAAATTTGAAGCTTTTTTTGTTATTTTTGGCTTTCGTTATTATATGCAAAAAAATACTGGCACTTTTATTGCTACTAAAAATGGTAAATTGGTAATTATGAATTTTCTCCTAAAACACAAAATAATGATACTTATAATTAGCCTTATAAGTATGTATTCATTTTCTCAAAGCACCACTACAAACCCAAAAGGTCTTGATGCTAATTATGGAGTAACAAATAATAACGGGCAATTAAAATCACCAAACCTCGACAATCAAAATGGTGCAACGCTTAAATCTGGCCAGTTAAATTCAAATACATCTAATAAAAAAACTTCATCAAATAATTTGAACCTTAATTTTGACAAACAGTTAAATGTTGATGCCGTTAACAACCAAATAAACAACTATACTTCAAATGTAAATCCTAATTTTTTAATGGAAAATCAGCCAGAAGACAAGGATATTATTGGCGTAAAATATTGGAACAATCAAGATATTACACATCAAAAATTAAAAAGCAATTTTAGCTTGGGTACAATAAAAAGTGCTACAAAAACTGTTAGAGTAGAATGTAGAGACTATAGTTTTGTTGATGGTGATATTATAAAAATATACTTAAATCAACAAGCTTTAGAAAACAATGTAGTTTTAAAAGCTGGAAATTATAGCGTCTATTTAGAGTTGGAAGAAGGCTATAATCGCGTAGATTTTCAGGCTCTAAACCAAGGGCTTTCTGGCCCAAATACTGCTGAACTTAGATTGTACGATGTAAATGGAAATTTAATTTCATCAAACGAATGGAATTTATTAACTGGTGAAACTGCTACTTTAGGCGTTATTTTTAAATAATAAAACAATGCTATTAGCTGCTTCAGGAATCATACTTCAAAATAAAAAAATACTTTTATTACAACGCTCTAATTACACCCAAATGTACGCTGGATGCTGGGGCTGCCCTGGCGGAAGAGCCGAAGCAAACGAAACTGCTGAAGAAAATGTAATTAGAGAAGTTAAAGAAGAATGCAACTTAGATTTTACACCTAAAAAAATCATCAAAATTGGAACTTGGCAAGAAAAAAAATTCTATCGGTTTTTAGGCGATTGGAGTGGCGAAATTAAAATTCAGGAAACTGAAGTTACAGACTACAATTGGTTTACTTTTAAACAGACACAACAATTACAACTTGCATTTGATTATAAAGAAATTGTTGAAATATTGCACAATCAAAGCTTACTTTAAACTTTAGATATCAAAATAATTCATTCTCATATTGTACCCAGTACCATTCAAAACATACGTTTGCAAAATTATGCACCTGGTATTTTTGATTTATTTATTCCATCAAACAGCGGCATTAAAAAAGCAATTAAAAAAGGACAATTTTTAATAAACGGAAATATTGCTGAAACAGGTACTTGGATAAATAGCGGTCAAGTTATAGAATTGATTGAAGACCCAAACAACAAGCCTAAAGTTTATAAATTTGACATAGAAGTTATTTTTGAAGATGAACACGTTGCTGCTATTAACAAACCTGCAGGAATTATTGTTAGCGGCAATACTTTTAAAACAATTTTTAGTGCTTTACCTCATAATTTAAAAAAAAGCAATGAACCCGATGCTTTGTTATTACCAACACCTGTTCACAGACTAGACAATCAAACCTCTGGAATATTGTTAATTGCTAAAACCAAAACTGCTCAAATTGAACTTGGTAAACAATTTAGTAACAAAACCATTCAAAAAACATACAGTACCATTGTTGTTGGGATGGTAGAAACCAATCTAACTATTAAAACACCTATTGAAGATAAACCTTCTGAAACTAGTTTTGAAATTTTAGAAGTTTTCAATTCTTTAAAACACAAAAAATTATCTTTTTTAAAAGTTAGTCCAAAAACAGGAAGAACACACCAAATACGCATTCATTTAGCTTCCATAAATTACCCAATTTTAGGTGATAAATTGTATGGAAATCCTGAAACAATTCATAAAGGAAAAGGCTTGTTTTTAGCCGCTACTGAAGTAAAATTTCTTCATCCAAAAACTTTTGAAAATGTAGTAATAAAAATAGAAGTTCCACAAAAATTTACTTCACTTATCAAACGAGAAAAAAGACGATGGGATACTTATAATGAAGAATCTTAAAATTAAAAAATTAATAGTCTAAAACCTGAAGCTATACAAAAGTTCAAAATATTTAACTTATTTACCTCCTACTTTCAACAACAAACTTTCAAGTTGAGACTTTAAAAAATTTCAATTCAATAAACTATCTTTGCATAAAAATACACAAAATGAATTTAAATCTGATTCCAAATATCAAACATACCGATAGTAATAACTTTTTTTTATTAGCTGGACCTTGTGCCATTGAAGGCGAAGAAATGGCTTTACGCATTGCTGAACATATTTTAAAAGTAACTGACAAGCTAGAAATTCCGTTTATTTTTAAAGGAAGTTTTAAAAAAGCAAACAGAAGTAGAATTGATAGTTTCTCTGGAATTGGAGACGAAAAAGCTTTAAAAATATTAAAAAAGGTTTCTGAAACTTTTAATGTTCCAACAGTAACAGACATTCATACCAATGAAGATGCTGCAATTGCTGCTCAATATGTTGATGTGTTACAAATTCCTGCTTTTTTAGTTCGTCAAACCGATTTGGTTGTGGCTGCTGCAAAAACGGGCAAAGTTGTAAACTTAAAAAAAGGACAATTTATGAGTCCGGCAGCCATGAAACACGCTGTACAAAAAGTAAAAGATTGTGGTAATGAAAAAGCTTGGATAACCGATAGAGGCACTATGTTTGGTTACCAAGATATGATTGTTGATTTTAGAGGTATCCCTGTAATGCAACAATATGCTCCAACGGTTTTAGACATTACACACTCGCTACAACAACCAAATCAAGAAAGTGGTGTTACTGGTGGAAAACCTGAGTTGATTGAAACCATTGCTAGAGCCGGAATTGCAGTTGGTGTAGATGGTTTATTTTTAGAAACACATTTTGATCCAGCAAACGCAAAAAGCGACGGCGCTAACATGTTAGATTTAAAACATTTAGAAGGCTTATTGACTCGTTTAGTTGCAATTAGAAAAACAATAAATACGTTTTAAATAATTGATAATTGATAATTGATAATTGATAATTGATAATTGATAATTGATAATTGATAATTGATAATTGATAATTGATAATTGATAATTGATAATTGATAATTGATAATTGATAATTGATAAAAAAATCCCCTAAGAAATTTAATTCTTAGGGGATTTTTTATATTAACATTGAACTTTAAAATTTATCCACATTTGGTATCTCCACAGTTTTTACACTTTAAACAACCCTCTTCATAAATCAACCCCTCTGGATCACCACATACATTACATTTTTTATCTGCAGCTTGCGTACCATCTAACACAAATTGTTTTAAGGTACGTGCAATACCATTTTTCCAAGTATTGATATTGGTATCGTACATATTTAAGTTATTTACCAAATCAACTACATAAGGTATTGGCATTCCATGACGTAACACCCCAGATATTAATTTAGCATAATTCCAATATTCTTTATCAAAAGTTCTAGACAAACCTTCCATAGTTACTTTATAACCTTGTTTATCTGCAAATTGAAAATCGTATCTTGTATTTCCTTCTTCATCTTTATTTTTAATAACCCAACCTTCTTCTAACCAAGTTGGTAATAAAAATGCATCTTCTAATTTTCCTGTAAATATTTCGTAAGGTCTTTTATTAATCAAACCAACAACAGCTACCCATTTGTCGTAATCATTTTGAAAACGAACTACTTTTGCTTCAATTTTCTTTGGTCTTTTAGGGAAAATAGTTTCAGCAAAACAATCGCCAAGTTTTTTCTCTTTTGTTTTTTCGTCACTTGCAACTAAAATTCCACTACGAGAACCATCTCTATAAACTGTAATTCCTTTTAAGCCTTGTTTCCATGACTCAATATAAATATCCCCAACCAAATCAACAGTTACATCACTTGCCAAATTAATTGTTGAACTAATTGAATGTGTTGTGTATTTTTGAACCATAGCCTGCATTTCAACACGTTTCATCCAGTCTATTTCTGGAGCAGTTGCACCTGCATACGGACTTTCATTGATATCAGTTTTTCCTGTAACTTCCATCCATTGTTTTAATTTTGGATGATATACTTCAAACTCTTCAAAAGCATCTCCCATATCATCAACATACGCTATTTTAGCATTTGGATCATCTTGATTTACTTTTCTTCTTCGTTTATAAGACAATAAGAAAACTGGCTCAATTCCTGAAGAAGTTTGCGCCAACATGCTTAAACTTCCTGTTGGAGCAACTGTACTGATTGAAATATTTCTTCTACCGTATACCATCATTCTTTTATAAACATCAGGAAACTCTTTTTCCATCATTTGTACAAACTCAGAATATTTTTCAATATCAGCATTAAATACTTCAAATTTACCACGAGTAATTGCCATATCTATACTACTATCAAACTCACCTCTAAGTTTGGTTTTCATAATTTCATCAATTACTTCCAACGAATCATCGGTATCGAATTTTTTACCCAAAGCTGCCATCGCATCAGCTAAAGCAGTAAAACCTAAACCTGTTCTTCTACCTTTTTTACCTGTTTTATATAACAATTTCCAAGTATCAATTTCAACTTGTTTAATGCTATCAGGTTCTTTATCGTGCATTATTTTATTAAAAATTTTATCTACAGCCTCTAGCTCTAAATCTACTAAATCGTCCATTAAACGTTGTGATTCATACACTACTTTGTAGAATTTTTCAAAATCAAAAGATGCATTTTCAGCAAAAGGATTGTTTACAAAACTGTATAAATTAATTGCAATTAAACGACAGCTATCACCACCTTGCATTGCAATTTCTGAACAAGGATTTGTTGAACTATTTTTAAATCCAGGATAAATTGAAGATGTTGAATAATAATGTTGACGATCCCAAAAAATTAGACCCGGTTCAGCTGTATTGTGAGCACATTTAATAATTGTTTCCCACAATTCTTTTGCTTTAATTGTTTTGGTATAAGTTGGTTTTTTACTATCAACTGGCCAACGTAGGGTATAATCTTCATCATTTACAACAGCCATCATAAATTCATCAGACAAACGCAAACTAATATTAGCACCTGTTACTTTTGACAAATCTTGCTTAACTGTTACAAACTCTTCAACATCAGGATGAGCAATATCCATTGTTAACATTAAAGCTCCTCTTCTACCATTTTGAGCAACTTCACGCGTGGTATTTGAAAAACGATCCATAAATGAAACCGCCCCAGTAGTTGAACCTGCAGAATTAGAAACTTGCGCGCCACGTGGACGTAAATTTGATAAATCTACCCCAACACCACAACGGCGTTTAAATAATTGTGCCAATTGCTCATCTGTATGAAAAATACCTCCGTAAGAATCATACACTGGTGGAATTACCACACAGTTTGATAATGATGCAATTACATTGTTGTTTCCTAAAGAAGACATTACACTTCCTTGAGGAATGATATATTTAAAATCTTTAAACAAATCATAAATCTTATCTTCTGATAAAAATTTACGATTCTTACCATAATCAGACAGTCCTTCTACACTTAATTCTTTCCCTTCATAATGCTTTTCAATACGACCAAACTCTTTGGCCATTCTTTTATGCATTTGATCAGGTGTAGCTTCTAAATACTCTCCCTTTTTAGTTTTTACCGCATATTTATTCATCCAAGTGGTCGCAGCTAACTCATCACCTTTAAAATAAGCTAAACAACTCTCTAACACCTCATTATAATCGTAAATTTTCGGAAACACTAACTCTTCTGTCATTTTTAATTGGTTTATAATTGATTAATTTTTCAAAAAATAAAATTATTGAATATTTAAAACCGAATCGTCTTTTACACCAATTAATAATTAACATTTTGATGTTGAAAAGTTATTCAACTTTTTTTAATTATTTTCTTGCTACTTCAAATAAGTAATTCTTAAATTTAGAAGTCAAACTTTCAGCTACTTTTATTTTAAAATATTTTAGCAATTATCTTTTAGATATATTGTTTATAAACCTATAAATACAAACAAAACAAAGACTAGGTTTCTTTTAATTTTCGCACTAAATCTTCCAATCCGTTTAATTTAATTTCGTAAATCAATCGTAATTGATCTCCAAAAGTACCTGATGGAAACCCTTTACTATTATACCATACTATATAATGTTCGGGTAAATCTATTAAAAACCTTCCTTTATATTTTCCATAAGGCATTTTGGTATTTGCCAACTTAATAAGTTGTTGATGTTGTTTATTTTCCATCAATAAAATCTTGTAAATAGTTAAAACGTGGGGTTAATTTTCCATTTTGGGTCATTCTTGCTCTAAAAAGAATACCATCTTTATCGTTGTTAAAAAATGCTGGAATTACATTTTCCATAAAACTTTGGCCAAAACCTTCTGAAGCATCTTTTGGCAATTCGCAAGGCAAATTATCAACTGCCATTACAGCTATTGCGTTATTATTTTTAAAATCGACCTCTTTTGCTGTAATTGGATCGTAACCATAAATAGGATTCTGAATTGTTGAAGATCGTATGGTTGAAGCCACAGGTCCGTTTATATCACAACTTATATCTGCCACCACTTTTATGTTGAAATTTTTATTTTTAGCATCTTCATTTGTAAAAATAAATGGAGAGCCACTTCCGTAGAAATGACAAACAATGTACATCTCTGCCACTTTAGCAAAACGCATAAAATCACTTTTGTATTCAGTAGGATTTGTAAAAAAATCAAGTTCGCCCATCACCTTTCCATCTTTACGCTTATTATAATCCAACACATCTATTTGAGTATAAACTGGTTCATTAAAAGTTTTATTCAAAAATTCATCAACCGAAACTTCACGCAAATCTATACTTTCCAACATTTCTTTTGCACTTTTACCAACCCTGCCTTTACCTGTTAAAACTATTTTAATATTGGGTAGCTTTATTTTTTGAAGCTCAGAAACTAGCATCTGCTTATCTTGTAATTGAGATGCTTTGGGCAGTTGAAACAAATTGTACTTTAAACCATAAGTTCTAAATGCATTATATGTACCAACTATACCAGCGTACTTTCCAAAGGCTACCAAACGTTGACCTTTTTGATTTACAATAAGTTCGTGATCGTAAAACTCAATATTTTTTAATAAAATAGCTTGTAATAATTTGCGATTGTGAACTTGCTTTTTTATGGTATGAGAAAAGAAAAAATACTTTTTATTTGGAATTAAATATTCAACAGGCACCTCTTTTACGCCTAGTAAAACATCGCAATCCGAAACATCGTTTACCACTTCAATACCTTTACTTATATAATCTTCATCAGTAAAAAAACGATCACTTGAACTTTCAACTTTAATAATTAGCTCAGGATAAAGTGATAACATTTTTTCACAAGCCGAAGGACTAAGAACTACACGACGATCTGGCGGATTTTTACGCTCTTTGATGATTCCTAATTTCATAATTCAAAGTGGTATAAATGTTGCTACTAAGATATTGTGAATTAAAGAAACAGACAACTAAATATGTATTAGATTTTTTATACATTTGCGTTCTTTAAAGAATTTAGCTCTTTGACTTATTGGGGACGACTGGTTTTGACTGCAAGGTCAATTAAACTATAAGCATGTCGAGTAATGAAATAGCACTCGTAAATCTCAATTTCAACTATTTAAACGGCGAAGATAACTACGCTTTAGCTGCTTAATCCGAATCACAGTAGGATAAGCCTCGGCACACTAGGTGTGCAAGCTAAATGTCTCTTGAAAGCCTTGGTTAGCGGCGGTCAATATAGAGGCATCGTAAAAGTTAACATAGAAACACCTAAGCTTTGGGGGTGTTTTGAAACTTAAGAAGCTAAGCTTTAAGTAGGCTGTTTTCGGTCAGCTTTAAGACAAAAATCAAACGAAAACTAAACATGTAGAAAGTACTTTGGTTGCTTGTTTGGACCCGGGTTCGATTCCCGGCGTCTCCACTATTCATAATAAAAAAGCCTTAATTACAAGTAATTAGGGCTTTTTTATTATAAATCTTATTGTGTTGAATTTAAACTTCTATTTACAAAAAACTCTTAATCTGATTTGATAATATTAAGTAAAGTTGGGAAGAATTCTTTATTTTCTGGTAATAAGAATTTGTAATCTACCATATTCCCTTCAGGATCAATAACTATAAATGTTGGAAAACCTTTGATATTGTAATCTATCAAAAAATCTGAATCTCTTCCGTTATCCATAATTAACTGGTGTCCAACCATTTCTTTTTTAATCACAAAATCTTTCCACTTTTGTTTTTCTTTTTGCCTATCGCAAGAAACCGCAATAAATGCAATATTTTCATCTTTCAATTCCTCTTCGTATTTTTTAATATAAGGTATTTGTGCAATACATGGCCCGCAGTAAATATTCCATACATCTAGAAAAACATACTTTCCTTTAAAATCACTTAAAGACACTATTTTACCATTTACATCTTCAAATGTAAATCCTGGAGCAGGTTTGCCTTTTAATAAATGTTTGTATTCTGATTCGTATTTAGAAAGCTGACTATACAACGAATCTAAACTTTTTTTTGTTTGTGGATATTTCACAAAAGATGAGATGCTTTCAACTTGTTTTCTACAAGTTCCATCCATACCAGTTCTTAAATTTACTAAACTATTAACAAGATATAAAGCGTAACGATCTTTTATAAAAGTATTTTCAATCTGCACAAAACGGTCATATAATTTTATTGAATTACTTTTAATATATTTATTTTGAACCTTAAAATAGTTATCTAAAAAACTCCTCCAATCTTGTACACCCAATATGGCTGAAGAGCTAAACTTATCATAGCTTGTTTCTGTTATAAAATTAATAACCTCATTAGGTAAATCTAAATTATTTACATCAGCTTTTGCAATAATTCTGTATTTGATTGATTGATATGAATAATTTAACCAAGAAGCTACATATTGTTTAAATTCTTCATCAAGTTGCGTTTCAGAAAGTATAGCCTTATTTTTTTCATTTAACGCATCTAAAATTGTAAAATCATCAAAATTAGTAGAGTTGTAGTACTTAAACGTACCCATTGTAACTTCTATTTCAAATTTTTTAAAAAACTCATTTTCATTTTTCAATTCACCTTTATACTCTACTTCATTTTCACTTATATTGAGTTCAATTGAAGATCCTGGCTTAATAAACAAAGGAAATATTTTAACGGTTCGTCTGTCATTTATAATTCTAGCTTTACCAAAAACAGGTTCAGAAATAAAAATTTCACCATTAAAACTGCCATCTTCCTGAATTGCAAACTCACCATAATTAAAGGAAAAATTAAATGTATTGTATATCAATTCAAATTTATCACCTTTTACTAAAGTAGTTCCTTTAATTGTAACCTTATTGTTGTTATTAGGTAAGCTTTGAAAACCCAAGGTTAGTAAAACTACTGCTACAATAACAATTCCTTTTATAATATTTTGTTGTATTTTATCCTTCATTTTTAATTTACATTTTAAACTTTATTAAAACAGTTATAATATATCATTAACCACCATAGTTGTTTTTAAAACCTTTTGATTTCTGGAATAAGTAATTTCAATTTCATTACCTATAGTTGAAAATAATGAAAGAAATTCATCAATATTTGTTTGACTTGCTTTTCTTCCATCAATCATTGTAATTACATCGCCATTTATTAAACCCGCTTTATCAGCTGTACCGTTTTCAACAATTTGCATTAATACAAAATTCCTATCTCTATTTGCCATAAATCGAAACCCAACCAAATTTGCATACGTAGGTGCATTAGCAATACTATTTGGAGTCAAATAAAGTAAATTGTTTATGCCATCAAATGTTATATGGTATCTACTTAAAAGTTTGTTGCCAATAAAACCAAGAACATCATTGCGCATGTCTGGTGTATGTTCATTTGGTGAAATTACCTTCATTGGCACACCTTCCACTTCAATTGTCCCCATTCCAAATCCAGATGTTCTACCTAAAATTGTACGAAATTGTCCTGCTGGACTGAAAGTTACATCCTCAAATTTTTGATTAAAACTTTCTGCATAGCCATACTTTTTTTCTGCATCAGAATTAAATAATAAGTATGCATCAGCTCCTGTATCAACAATCATTTTACCTAAAATATAATGTTGCTTATGATCTAACAATCGAACATCAATAAGCGGAAGTCCACCTCCAAAAATCATTGGTATTTTTACACTTTTATTTTTATCTACTTTTACTTTTGATCCGAAAGTCATTACCCCTCTTTCATAATCAATATTTAAAACCATGTTTTTCAGAAATTCAGCGCCAATAACACCTACATAATCACCTTGACCTGAAGTTACATTGGGAATGGCCATTGCTTTTACATTTTGTCTAGTATATGCTCCAAGCTTTAATTCTGGAATTACAATATCATAAGCATTTTGGACACCACCAAAACTACGTACGTGGGTTTCTTTATCTAAGTTTATACCCAACCTTTTTGCAAATTCTATAGATATAATACTATTACTTGCACCTGTATCAAACAAAAAAGTACAATATTCACCTCCTAATTCAACATTAACATACATTAAAGGTCCTTTGGTATAAAAAGGCACCTCTATATTTTTTTGTGCACTTACTAAATTGGCAAACATTAAACTGATTGCCAAAAATATTAACTGTACTTTTTGTTTCATTTTTATATTTTAAAATTTATACTAAAATATTACAACTTCAATTTATTTAAAGTTTAAAATACCTTCATTTAACCATTCGAGATATTCATCAACATTTGGAGTATAAGCTGCTGGCTCATTTAATTTTTCTTCATTTAAATCCATCAACACATAAAAAGGTTGTGAATTTGTTTTGTATTTAATGGTTTGTAGCTCACTCCACTTTTGACCAATATATTTTAACTTTTTACCTGGATATAATTTTGAATCTAACTCTTCATTGTTTGGTAAAGGTCTCTTATCATCAACATATAAAGAAATCAACACTACATCGTTTCTTAAAATAGGTAAAATTTCATCTTTCACCCATACATTTTGTTCCATTTTTCTACAATTTACACAAGCATGTCCTGTAAAATCAATCAAAATAGGTTTGTTTACTTTTTTGGCATACGCAACACCTAAATCGTAATCGTTAAAAGCCAAAATATTATGCGGAGCCATTAAATGTGCACCTTCAGGAATTTTAGTTTCAGTGCCGTTTATTACTAAGTCGTTACTCAATTTTGTAAATCCAACACCATAAGGCGCTTCACTATAATGTTGTGCTGGCGGAAAAGCACTGATTAAATTTAGTGGTGCTCCCCAAAGACCAGGAATCATATAAAAGGTAAAGGTTAACGATAACAATCCTAAACCTAATCTCCCTACGGAAATATGTGTTAAAGGTGAATCATGTGGTAATTGTATTTTTCCAAAGAAATACAAGGCTAAAACCCCAAAAATAGCAATCCATATTGCAATAAACACTTCGCGTTCTAACCAATGTAATTGCAATACCAAATCGGCATTTGATAAAAATTTAAAAGCCAATGCTAATTCTAAAAACCCTAAAACTACTTTTACAGTATTTAACCACCCACCAGATTTTGGCAACGAATTTAACCATCCTGGAAATGCTGCAAATAATGCAAAAGGAATTGCCAATGCCAATGAAAAACCTAACATCCCAATAATTGGTCCGATTTGATTTCCACCCCCCGCTGCTTCAACTAATAAAGTACCAACAATTGGACCTGTACAAGAAAACGAAACAATTGCCAAGGCTAATGCCATAAAGAAAATTCCAATTATTCCACCTCTATCTGCCTGACTATCTACTTTATTTGCCCAAGAATTTGGAAGCATAATTTCAAATGCTCCTAAAAACGAAACAGCAAATACAATTAACAATATAAAAAATACAAGATTAAACCAAACATTGGTTGAAAGCGCATTTAAGGCATCTGCTCCAAAAATTAAACTAACAAGTGTACCTAACAAAACGTAAATAACCATAATTGATACACCGTAAATAATCGCATTTTTTATACCTGCAGCTTTGTTTTTACTTTGTTTTGTAAAAAAACTTACCGTCATAGGTATCATTGGAAATACACAAGGTGTTAACAATGCTGCAAAACCCGAAAGAAAAGCTATAAAGAAAATTGCCCAAAGACTTTTATTTGATTCTTTTGAAGTTGATTTAGTGACTATTGTTGTTGCTTCTTTTTTATTTTCGGTAATATTAAATACCAATTCTACTTCAGTTGGCGGTAAGCATTTAGTATCATCACAAACCATAAATTCAACAAAAGCATCAACACTAGTAATGTCTTTAACAATTTCAATAGTTTGCTCAAAAACAGCTGTATTTTCAAAATACTTAATCTTCATTTCAAAAACAGGATCATCAACTGTATGCCCTTCTTCTTCAGAAGTGTTTCCTTTTATTTTGAAATTACCTCCTCCATCATCATATAAAAATGCAGTTGGGCTTGGCCCGTTTTCAGGAACAGATTGTGAATATAAATGCCAACCAGCATCTATAGAAGCCTTTGAAATTAATTTATATTCTGTATCAGATAATTTCTCGACAGAAGTTGTCCATTTTACAGGATTATAAATTTGAGCTTGGGAAATTGTAAATGATAATAATACTAATAAAAATAAAAAACTTCTTTTCATTTCACTTCTAATTTATTGTACGTTAAATACCAAATCAACTTCGTTAGGTGGTAAACATCTACTGTCATCACAAACCATAAATTCTACGACTGCTTTTACTTTAAATGCATTTTTAGTTTTTAATTTTATATGCTGTTTAAAGGTTGTTTTAATTTCAAAATATTTAATTTCCATTTCAAAAACAGGGTCTTTTATGGTATGTCCTTTTTCCTCTAATGTATTTCCTTTTTTAAGGTAATTAGCATTTCCTTCAAAAGTAAAAGTTGTTGGTAAAGGCCCGTCTTCAGGAACCGATTGTGAATATAAATGCCAATTGTCATCAATTTCAGCTGTGGCTATTAGTATAAATTCTGAGTCGGAAACTTTTTTTACTGATGTAGTCCATTTTACTGGCTCTAATATTTGCGCTTGTACAAAACTAACTGTTAAAAAAGCTATTGTTAAAATAAAATTTTTCATTGTTTTTAAATATTTCGGTTGCATTTATATTGTTGTTTTTGGTTTAAATACAATCTCATAAGATTGTCCTTCACTTATAACTTGTTTTACTATTTGCTGAATATTTTTAATAGACATATTGTTTACTATATCTTCAAAATTTTCAGAATTGTTCATATTATAGCCATATCTATAAAACGCTGTAAGCAATTGCAAATCATAAGCGTTTTTATCTTTTGATTGCTCGCGTTCCTTTATAAAATTGGTTTTAATTTTAAATAAATCGTCTTCATTAATTTCACCATTTGCCATTTTTTGCAATTCATCCTTCACAATTTCAACTAATTTATCTGCTAAATCTGGATTACAATCAAAACTTACCGAGATAAATGCTTTCGATTTAGGTTCTCTAAAAAATGTAGCATAAGCTCTTGGACTATATGCTCCACCTTCGGATTCTCTTACTGTTTCTGTAATACGCAATTGCAAAACACCTCCTAAAGCATTGGTATATAAAGAATTTTCAATTGTATACGGCAACTCTTTTTTATAGGCTATATTTACTTTTGCCTTAGGATCTGCCATGGTTAAATAAATATCTTCATCAATTTTATTTGAAATCCACTCTGCTCCGTTATCTTTAAAAACCTCTGTTGTATTATCTGTTGGTATACTAGCAACATACTTTTTTAATAAAGGTTTTAATTGCGCTTCTGTAACATCTCCAACAATATAAAATTCGAAATCTGATGCATCTCCAAAACGGTCGTTATAAATAGCCTTGATTTTATCAAAAGAAATTTTAGACACAAAATCTTTATTAAAAATTGCTTCTTTAGGATTGTTTTTACCGTATATAGTAACCTTCATACTATCTCTCATTTGCTCTCCAACATCTTTACTTCTTCTTGCCAGATAGTTATCTAAATTATTTCCTAATACTTTAAAAGCCTCTTCATCAAAACGTGGTTTTACAAAATACACGTGCAACATTTGCAACATTGTTTCAACATCTTTTGTGTTTGAATTTCCAAAGAAATTTTCGGTAATTTCACCTAAATTAACATTAACATTGGCTGTTTTTCCTGCTAAAATCTTTTTTAAATCGGTAGAAGAAAAATCACCCAAACCAGACATTTGCATTAAATCCCTCATTAAGCTCGCAGAAGGTAAATCGTCATCGTTTAGAAGAGATTCTCCGCCATAACTATAACCGTTTAAGGTTACTCTATCTTTTTCTTTATCTACAAATTTATAATGAACTTTTACACCATTACTTAAAATAAAAGTAGTAGCTCCTATTTCCGAATTTGTTTCTGTTTTTGCAATTTCACCTTCATTAATAGTAATATCTGAAACTAATGTTTTTCCTATTAAATCTTCAAAATAGGGTTCTATGGTTGAATTGCTTTCAATTTCTTTAATCGCTTTTTTAGCTTGTTCTTCAGTTAAATTATCTTGTCCTTCAACACCAGTAACGTTTAAATATCTATTTTCTTGAGTATATAATCTTTTTATCGTGTTATGTAACTCTTCAATAGTAATGCCATCAAAAATTTGTTTTGCAATTTCATATTCTTGTTCAATATCACAAATTGTTTTGTTTTCTAAATAATTATTTTGCATTGATCCTACAATCCATTTATGGGTTATAGCATCTTTTGTTGCAATTTGATTTTCATAAGAACTTTTAAGCTGAACAATTGCTCTGTCTATTTCTGATTGAATAAACCCAAATTTTACAGCTCTAACTACTTCAGTAAAAACTTGGTAAAAAGCTTCTTTTTGCTGATTTGTTTTTGGAGAAATTCCAACATTAAAAGAATTTGTTGTTCTTGTCATACTACCAAAACTGGTGTAAGCATTTAAAAATGTTGCGTCTGACTTTTGAGCTTGTTCTCTAATTCTTGAAGACAACATACTCATTACCATACCTTCTAACAATGATTGTTTCAAGTCGGCAACCGTTTCTGCTTCTAATGAGTTTTTATGGCGAATACCAAAACTTATGTTGGCTGTAGAAATTTCAGAATCCATACCTAAACTGTACAACATTTCTTTATTATCTGGAATATCAACAACAAAGCGTTCTCTTGGATTTTCAACTGCAGGTATTTTTGAAAACTTTTCAATAATTTTTTGCTCAACTTCATCAACATTAATATCTCCAACAACAGCTATAGCTTGTAAATCGGTTCTGTACCAATCGTGATAAAAATCACGCAGTGCTTTATAATTAAACTCTTCAACTACCGACATTAAACCTATAGGTAATCTGTAGGCATATTTTGAATAATTAAAAGTAATAGGAAGTGATGTATTGTATAAGCGCATTTGCCCATTTTGACGTGAGCGCCATTCTTCTTTAATAACACCTCTTTCAGCATCAATTTCTTCATCTGTTAGTAGTAAATAATTAGACCAATCATTTAAAATTGTTAAACAAGTATCTATTAAGTCATCTTTTGTAGGAATATTATTTAAGTTATAAACCGTTTCATCAAAAGAAGTATAAGCATTGATGTCTTTTCCAAAAACAGCTCCGTGTTTTTGCAATGTATTTAGTATGCTTTTTCCTGGAAAACTTTCGGTTCCGTTAAAAGCCATATGCTCTAAAAAATGTGCTAACCCTTGCTGATCATCATTTTCTAATATAGAACCTACATTTTGAATTATATAATAACTTGCAGCTTCTTTAACCACATCGGTACTTTTAATATAGTAGGTCATACCATTAGGCAAAACCCCCTTTTTTATCGTTTTATCTATTGGTAAAGGCTCGTCTAAATTTAAATTCTGAGCACTGCTAAAAAGTGGCAAAAAGAAAAAAGAACATAGTGTTAAAAAGAAAATACGTTTCATATTTGTAGTTGTAAAATATTAAATATTGTTTTAAAAAACAGGACATTTTACTGTCCTGTTTTCATTGTTTTTTTCAAAAATTGATTAATTCAAATATCTATTATGAAAAAAAATTACTCTGAATTGCAAGCTCACATTAAAAAAACCTTTTAAATTTTGGTTTTAATTATTTTGTTTTAATATAATTATTTAAAGCACTAACAGGTACAGCTTCCTTAACTATTAATTGTAAGTCGCCGTGCTCTTTAGACCCATTGGTATAATGTATTTGGGTTGCACTTACAACACCAACTATTTGACCAAACTCATTAACTACTGGGCCACCACTAGCACCTTGACCAAATTCGGCTGTTATTGCTATTTTAGGTTCATAAGAACGTTCACTCATATATTTATTGGCAATCATTCCTTTTGTCATAAAAAAAGTAGTACCAAAAGGATGTCCCATCATAAACACATCTTCACCTACTAATTCTTGCTTAGCAAGTGGCAATGCTTTTAACTTTTTGCCATTGGTATTTACTTTTAAAATAGCTAAATCATTAGACTGACTGGCAGATAAAATATTAGTCACAGGAAAAACATTACCCTCAAAATCAGCTACAAATATTGCTGATATATCAACTTGTGAATTTACCTCAATAACATGGTAATTAGTTACAATTACACCATCTTCGTGTATAACAAAACCCGTAGCATTGTTTAAATGTATATTAGGACATTTATCGCATAAAAAAGAAGAGCCAATATACAGCGTACTTTTTTGTAGATGGCTATACATTTCGTGACCAGACTTTTTCTTTGGTTTAAAATTACTTACCACTACCTCTGAGTTTTCTTCAATACGATCTAATTTTTGGGTTTGTAAAGTTTCAAAAGGCGTATAATTATTTGTTGTTATATAATTTTGAGCTTCTTGAGTTACTGCACCAATATATTTTAAATGGTTAATAGCCACCGCTTGGTTACTCTCAGAAGAAGCTTTTTGTACATTGCTACTACTGCAACTTAGAAAAATAAAACTAACAAATATTAAAATATATCTAATTACCATAGTTGTTATACTTATTTAAGAAGTGCTTCTAATTGCTCTCTTAATCTTGGATCTGATGGACGTTTAGCCTCTGCGTCTATAATTTTACCTTCTGGATCAAATAATAAAAATCTTGGAATGGCATTTATTTTATAATCTCTGGCTATTCTAGAATCAAAAGCATTGTCAGAAAATAACTGGATACCTGATAATTCTTGATCTTTGATGAATTTTTTCCACTTTTCATGTTCTTTTGGTTTGTCTAATGAAATACTTACAAACTGTATGTTTTTACCGTGTAAGTCTTTTTCAAGTTGTTTTATATAAGGTATTTCTTGCTTACAAGGTGCGCACCACATAGCCCAAACATCAATATATACGTATTTACCTTTGAAGTCAGAGAACGAAACTTCTTTATCATTTTGATCTTTATAGCTAAAAGGATAACCTTGTGTACCTGGATTAAAATTTTTAATTCCTACTTCGTAATTATCAATTTCTGTACTTACATATTCACTAAGAGCAATGTCTTTTCTAAGAGGTTCAATAAATCTTAAATATTGATCATCATATGATTTATATCTTTTATTATACTCCAATGCCATATGCCCTCTTAAAGTATCATTTTCAATACTATTAAACATTTCAGCCATATAATCCTTATTTTTTACGCTAACACCTGTATGCATAGTTTTAAATTGCTGATGCAATCTTAAAGCGCTAATACCGTTTGGCAAATCTAAAACAATAGTAGATTTGAAATTTTCCCCTTTCATAAAATCATTGTAAAAAGAAGGAAAGTCTTCTGCTTTTGGGTGCTTTGTTCTTGGCGTAAAAACAAAAGTTATTGCTATATTTTCAATATCCAAGTCTATATAAGCATGCATTAATTTATTAAAGTTTTGATTTGAAGTATTTACAAGCTCATGCTTCTTTTTCATTTCAGGCATGAATTTTTCGAAGAAAGGAAAGAAATCTTCATAAGTTTTAGGAGTTCCTGGGTAATCATATTTAAAAACGATAAGAGGTTCTTTAGCTTTTACCCAATTATAAAGTACTTTATTTTCTTCATCTGGAGCATCTAACTCATAGCCATTAATACTAAATTTAACATCAAATATTTGTCCGCCTTTTAAGTATAACGGCAATTCAATAACTCTATCACCTAAAATATAAAAACCTTCTTTATCTGGACTTACTGCAAATCCAAATTCATTATTTTCATTTAAAACTGAAGTACCTACTTCAAAATGACGTCCTTGTTCAACTTTAAATAATTTAATTTCTGTTTTACCTGGAATATCTAAAACTCCTGTAATTACTGAATAACTAGTTTTTAAACCTTGTCCTTTTGTAAAAGAAACTAAAAGAACAGTTGTTAAAATTGTTAATATTATTTTGTGTAATTTCATCTGTATTGTTTGTTTAATTTGTTTTGTTTATAATTTATTTGAAGTGAACTGTTTTTGAAATAACGGTTCGTACTTTGCCCATTCAACATCTGTATAAATAGGTTTTATGGTACTTAAAAGTGAATTAAAATCTGAATAATTTTTTGTTTTCTCTAAACTATTTATCTTTTTTAAAACAATAGTAGTTAACGTATTTTTTACTTGGTTTCTTCCGTAATCTTCAGCTAATTGTGCTGCGTTTTCAACTATATAATCTGCGTATAAACCTCCTACTCTAAGACTACTAATAATAACAAAAGGGATTTCAGCGCCTAAATTCGTTTCGTTTTTTAAATAAGCATCAAAAGTTTCAAAAGAGATTTGTCTTTTATTATTCATATAGGCATCTACATAAAAATCTGGGTAATTACCATCTAATGAAGTATTGTATTTTTTAAAGATATTATTGGCTGCATTCTCTTGCATAGTGGCTAACAAAGCAGTAAACTCTTCAACCTCATGAAAACCAGATGTAATATCAATTACTTGGCCTTCTGCATTTAAGAATACAAAAGTTGGAAAACCACTAACGCCATATTTCATGCTAAGCTTTTTACCAATATCTTCTTTAAAAATATCTGATTTAAAAGAAACGAAATATTTATTTAATACCGTTGACACCTCTTTAGTAGGAAAAACATCTTCATCCATTTCTTTACAAGGCGGACAACCTGTGAAATAAAGATCAACAAAAATCAACTTATTTTCTTTCGTTGCTTTTTCTTTCACAAGATCCCAAGAAGTTGTTTCAAAATTAGTTTGTGCATTTGCAAAAAATGTAGTTATTAAAACTATTGCAAATAGTATATGTTTTAAGGTGTTTATCATGCTTATTTGTTTTGGGCAAAAGTATTGTAGAAACATTTTAAAAATATTAAAACAAGTATTAAATATTAATTAAAAAAATATATAAATACTTATATGTCAATATATTGCACTTTACTTCACTAACATTTTATTACCGTAGATTAAAAAGGGCTGATTGATAAAACCAACCCTTTATTACTGATTTTTAAATAAAAAAATTAACGCTCTCTGTAGGCTACACTAACAATTTTTCCAAATCCGGAAAAAGAGGTGTTTAATTCTAGTTGTCCCTGAATGGCTGGGACATTGTAAAGTTCCATTATACCATTAGAACCTTTGGTACCTGATGCATCATATGTACAAACTATCAACTGTTTTGCCAGTTCTGCGTTAGCACTTTTAAAGAATTTTCTATATTCTAATTTTGTGATTTCTAAACCTCCTTTATCTAACATTTCAACAGTAGTACCTGTAAAAACATCATATTCATAAACTTTACTTCCTATGTTGTACATAATGTAAGCGTAAGTTGGATCTATTGCAATGTGTTCAGCCTGATCAAAATTAGTAGCTTTTATTTCACTATAATGAGATTGCGTAAAACTATTACTTTCAAACATTCCAATATAATTTTTACCATCTGAAGGATCCTTTAATATTGCGAAAGTAGTACCAAACATTCCTCCATATGAATTCCAAACCATATATTTTAAATCTTTTCCTGGCGTAAATACAGGAGCTGTACTTGTAACATCAAAACAATTTGAAGTATAATTATTGTGATAAACAAACTTCTTATTTGTATTGTCATAAAAAACCATCTTAAAAACTCCGAAACTTTCAGATGTTGAAATGTGTGGTGAAACTTCAAATGAGATACCGTCTGCTCTTACGTTTTGAGGTGTGCTATAATATACATTATTAACTCTATTATAAACATAAAAACCTGAATTAGCCATTACCACAGAAAAATAATTTCCTCTAGGATATAAAGTTGTTACTTCTAAATCTTCTGGTTGAGAACTTACAAATTCATAAGATATATTGTTAGTTTTTCCCCAATCAAAAGTATCTGGTTCTAACTTTGTTGTTCCATTTCCTGAAGTAGACACATAAACGCCATAAAATGAAGGCTGATAAGGATAACATTCAACAAATCCTGGTTTACCGGTTAATGTTAACGATGATCCTGCTAAAACATTATAAACTTCTTTGTACTCGCCATCTAATAAAGAAATCATATCTAATCTAGGTTCTCCATCAACATCATTTAAAACCATCCAACCTTGATAAATACTATTAACAACGTTTAATTTTGTTTGATATTGAAATTCAACATCTGTATTTAAATCTTTAACTAGGTAAAATAAGGTATAAACACCTGGCTTAAGTAACATTTGTTGATTCATATCTTTTTCTGTAGAAATTACATAGATGTTATCATCTAAGAAATTATCTGAAACAGCCTCCCAGCTATATTCATAATTTCCAGTACCATCGGTATCTTTAGTATATTTTACTTCATCTGTTGAAATTACTAAATTGTCAAAACGAGACACTGTGTAATCTTCAAGAAGCCCTTCAAAAACGACTTCATTTATTTCTACATAATCGTAATTTCCCTCATCTTTATTACATGAATTCATAAAAATGAAACAGGCAAACAAGAAAAATAATTGAACTTTTATATTTTTAATCATAATAAATCTAGTTAATGTTAAACAATAATTACGCATATGGTCCTAATTTCATTTCAGTTCCATCATCTTCTAACACAGGTGTACCATTGTTTTTTTGTTCAAGTAAATAGGCTTTAAAAACATTTTTTTGACCAAAGAATGTTCCAATACTTGGTGGAGCAGTTTCCCAATTTGGAATTGGAATATTATTTACAGTGGCAAAAAGTGTTAGCTTTTTTCTAGAATAATCTCCTAAATAAAATTTAATAATTCTATCCCACCAAAAAGGCTTGTTCAAAATATCAGACACAACCACTTCTATCTCATTATATTTTAACAGTTCATGTTTCTCATTTCTTTCAGCCGTTCCATAATAATCGGTTCTAAAATGTTCGTTAGGCACTAAGCCTACTTTAATAGATACCACTTCATTTTGTATAGCTTGAGTTCGCAATAAGGTAATTGGCAACATAGCTGTAACCGATTGAGCAGGAACAAATACATTATTAGGCATTACAAAATCAACACCTTCAACTGCAGTTGATGTAGGCAATACCTGAACCTTAAATTCTCTGTCAAAATCGGTTAAATTCCCTAAAATTTTCACAGGGATATTGTAAATTGAATCCATTACATCGGGTGTTTTACTAGCAAAAGACACATAAACACTATCAATTCTATTACTTAAATCATTATTAAACCCATCAACAGACCATTTAAAATAAAGTACATCAGTTCCGCTAAATAATTCTATTTTATCTTCTTTACATGCAATAACACTAAGTACAGTAGCGCATATTAACATGATTTTTATTATATATTTTTTCATATCTCTATAATATCTTAAATGTTATTATTGTCTATAATCTGTTTCAGATTCAGGTAAAGGCAATACATAGGTAGCTTCACTCATTGGTACATCTCCCGTCTCAACAGACCCATTTTCAATTGCACTCATATTTTTTCTTTTATAGAAATAAAAGAGTTGACCTTCTCCATAAAACTCTCTTTTATATGCATTTAATAATTCTGTATCAATATCTATATTGGCTGGATCTAAATTTGGGATACCTCTATGCAATCTTACAGCATTTAAAAAATCGGTAGCTACATTAATATCTACTGATGTTTCAGCGGCAATAAAATACATTTCACTCATTCTAATTAATGGCTGCATATATATAAATGAATCGCCACTTTGAACTTCGCTAAACTTTAAAAATGTTTTAAATGTTTTTGAACCATCTGATGGCAGTTTCCAACTAGAACTGTGATACCTAATATCATTTGTATTTTGATTAAATGTTGCGTCTAATCTGGTTGGTAATGGAGCAAGAATTTCGGAATTGACCAACGAAGAACCAAAAAAAGTAGCTTGTCTATTGTATAAATTTGAATTGTATAAAGAAAATAATACTTCTGAAGAAAATATTCTGTCAGGTGAATTAGTCCCAGGTGCAATAACATCATTTAAATCAACCCAGTTAAACCATTTTGTACCTTCATCAATTACTTCTTTTGCAGCTGCATTGGCTTCTAAATTATTACCTGCATACAAGTGAACTCTGGCTTGTAATGCTTTTGCTGCAAAATAATTAAATCTTAAATTTCTATATCTATAAAATGACGTTCCTTCAAATCCCGAAGTATCATCATCTTGTTCAGGTATAGCAATTTTACCATATTCTTTTACTGGATCATCATTTAAATAATTTATTGAAAGCGTTAAATCTTCTAAAATATTTTCAATAAATTCTGAAGCAGGTAAAAGCGGTTTAATTTCTGTTGAAGTGCTATTTTGATAAGGAAGTGATTTTGCGCTAGGGTTAACACTATATATAGGTCCAAATAAACGCAACAAATCAAAATGTAGCATAGCTCTTAAACCTATCATTTCACCTTTTAAAACATTCAATCTTTCTAAAGGGATATTTGCATCGTTAATTTCTAACTTTTCAATTGTATTGTTTATTTCTAAAATTCTAACATACATATTTGTCCATATAGCATCAAAATCTTCTTTTATACTGGTTTGGTTATAATTATAATGAGCCAAATCATAATATTTATGACTGTCTGAGTAAGCATTGTAACGTTGGGCTAAAACATCAACTGTAGACATTGTTAACTGACCTCCATAAGAATCAATTTCTGTCATTTTCATATAAATACCATTTATGGCATTTTGAATAGAGATTTCTTTAGAAAATACGATTTCTTCAATATATTTATCATCTGGTTGTACATCTAAGTATTCTTCACAAGAAATGAAGACTAACATACAAACCAATATTTTAAAACTATTTTTTATTGTTTTTTTCATTTTGTAAATTTTATAATTAGAATGATGCATTTAAACTAAATGAAACTGCACGTGCAAATGGGTAATTGATACCTCTTTCAACATTAATTGTAGAAAGTCTAAAAATATCATTCATATATGCTTTTAACCTAAGATTTGTTAACCCAATGTTTTTAACCCATTTAGAATCGTTAAAATCATATCCAATATTTATTGACTCTCCAATTAATTCATTTTCTTCTTGAATAAATCTTGATGAAATAGGTGTTTCATCGGTCAATGAAATAGATTTAAAGCTTGAAAGATCACCAGGATTTTGCCATCTGTCATACAAAGCTCTTGCATCTTGGTTTACTGTCAATCCTGCTCTACTTATGTTTTCTACTTTGGAATAAAGAGCGTAATTAAATTTTTCTGCACCTATACGGTATCTTAAATTAATACCTAAAGTGAAATTTTTAATTCTTAAATTACTGCTAACCACACCTTCAACATCGGGCCTAGAATTACCCATAACAGTCTCATTATCAATATCGTACTCAAATGTTTGCAGTCCTTCTTTTGTTAAGAATACTTCTTTTCCTGTTGCGGGATCAATACCTAAAGAAGGCACTGCCCATAAATCATCTGGACTAAATCCATCTCTATACCTTTGTAAGGTTCTACTTGATAACTGGCTGTCATTTAAAGATTTTAACGTATTGTTAAAACCGTCAAATTTACTTGAAACCATAGAAGCAGTATAACCAAGTGTCCAAATAATTCGGTCTTGTAAGTTATAAATCGGTGAATATCTCAATATTACTTCTGATCCTTTAGACACTAAATTTCCTGAATTAATTGGATACCCAAATACTCCTGTTGAAGAAGGTAAATCTACAGCAACCACAAGTGGGTCTGTATTTTTGTTGAAGTAGTTAATTGTAGCAGACAATCTGTTTTCAAAAAACACAGCATCAATACCAAAACTGGCATCTAACGTTTTTTGCCACTTTAAATCTGGGTTTGCAAGAGTTAATAAATTTAAACCTTGTCCAAAAATATTTATATTTTGATTGAACCCATATATTGAAGTAGATGTTAAGCTCCCAAATCCTTGGTTACCTGTTGTACCTATACTTCCTCTTAATTTTAACATTTGAACTTGCACTGGATCCATATCAAATTCATTGTGCATGTTCCATCCTAAACCAACAGACCAAAATGGTGAGAATTTTTCGTTTTTACCAAATGTTGTAGAACCGTCTAGTCTATAAGTAGCATCTGCTAAATATTTATTTTTATAGGTGTAGTTAGCGCTTCCTAAAACATTAACTCTTCTATAAATACTCATAGCTGTTGAAGGTCTCCCCCCTTCTCTAAATCCAAATGCAAAGGCTGGGTTTCCATTGGTTCCAAAAGGAAATCCTAGTGCTTCAAATCCTAATCTTTCTTTTTGAGTTTGCTCTGCTTCAGCTCTTAAGTTTACGTTAAGATTATGATCGTTATTAAATATTTTTGCATAAGAAGCCATTGCATTAAATCGGTAGCTAAATTCATCAACTCTTGAATTTGTATAACTTCCTTTCTCAAGTAAATCTCTATTTAAGAAACTTTCATGTTCTGGATCTAAAAATGTTTCAGCGGTAGTTATGCCTTTTATCAATTGTAAGTTTGCCTGTATTCTAAATTCGTTTGAAAATTTATAAATACCTCTTAAATTATTTTGAACAGAAAAATTATGTGAACCACTTGAATTATTTAAAGTTGAATTATACAATGGATTTACTATATTTATAAACACATCTGCATCTCTATCAAGATAATGAGTTATGTTCCCATATTCATCTCTTGGTCTATAATATGGGTTTGCCTTTGCAAAATCTTCGAAAGAACCATAAGAAGATTCGGTTGATTCGTATCCATTTAAATAAAGAATGTTTGAAATATTTAATTTGCCTTTTCTATAATTTAAATTGATAGTTCCTCCCCAAGTTTCACGACCAGAACCAATCATAATCCCTTTTTGATTTTTATAATTTAAACCAACACCAAAAGTAAAATTATCACTTCCTCCATCAACATATAAAGAATGTCCTTGGGTAAAACCAACTTCAGTAGGCTCATCTAACCAATAAGTTTCAACACCTCTTCTTATTTCGGCCAATCTTTCATTATACAAAACATCCAATTGATATTGTTTAAATGGGTCGTATTCAGGAGCTGTCCATCTTCCTGACAAACGTTCAAACTCTAATTTTTCTTCCGATTTCATAAGATTATAATCACTAAAATCTGGAACTTCAACTCTAAAATCACCTGTATAATTAACCCTTAACTTTCCAGATAGCGGCTTTATAGTTTCAACAACAACAACTCCGTTTGCAGCTTTTGCACCATACAAAGCCGTAGATGCAGCATCTTTTAATATGGTCATAGATGCTACTCTATTCATATCTAAATCTACGATGGTTCTTAAGTCTGTTTCAAAACCATCTAAAATAAATAAAGGCTGATTAGGATTACCTCCAAACTCATCGGCAACACCAGTAGTTGTAATACTTGTTTGACCACGAACTTCAATTGTAGGCATAATATTAGGGTTAGATCCCATATCTGTATTTTCTATTATCACAAATGATGGATCAAGTGTTTTTAAACTTTGAATAACATTTAAGTTTCCAACAGCTTTTAACTCATCTGTTGACACTGATGTAACTGCCCCTGTAAAGCTTTCCTTTTTTCTTTGAAAAATACCTGTAATTACAACCTCTCCTAATTCGGAAACATTCTCTTTTAATTTTATGTTAATTACAGATTGACCAGCCACCTTAACTTCTTGATTTGCATAACCAATTGAACTAAAAACCAATGTTGATTTTTCATCAACATCAATAGAATAGTTGCCATCTAAATCGGTTATAGTTCCTCGTCTAGTTTCTTTTATAAAAACTGTTACGCCAGGTAAAATTTCACCCTGCTCATTAGTTACTTTTCCTTTTACATTGATAACTTTTTGAACTACACTATAAGGCGCAGGAGATATTAGAATAATATTATCACCTGTTTTTTCTACATTAAAATGACTCCCCACAAGATCTGATACTATTTTAAGAATTTCAGTATTCTTGTAATTTACTACAACTGCTTGATCTACATCGAGCTCATTGTCGCTGTAGAAAAAATCGATATTTGTTGCATTTTTAATACTTTTTAATGCTTGTGATAACTTGACTTCACCCAATTCTAATGTTATTTTTTGGGAAAAAGATGATGCAGTTATACTAAAAAATAGAATTCCTAAAATAAGACTTCGCTTCATAATTAGTAGAATAAATTTCTTTTGTATTCCAAGTAACCTGCAGGTTTTTGCAGTTGACTTATTTTTCATAAATTTGCTTGTTAAAGTTAGATAATCGATTTTCAAAAATTTTTAGCTAACAAAAATTACGCTAGGGAATGTTGGTAGCATTCCCTAGTTTTTTATCAACTAATCTCTAGTTAGTTTTAATTCATATTTGTCATTTATTTTATTTTTAGATATTACATAATTAACTTTGGTTGTTTTGCTAATCATATCAAGTAAATGGTCTATTTTATTGTTTTTATAAAACACTCCTGTAAACATTTCCGTTTTTAAAGACTCATCGTCAAAAACTACGTCAATATTATACCACCTAGCCATTCTTGTTAATATATCTTCTAGATGTTCTTTTTCAAAATAGAATTTCCCGTCTCTCCAAGCCGTATACACTTCTGTATCTACAGTATTAACTTGAATTTTAGACGCGTTTTTATTAATTACACCTCTTTGGTTTGGCGCTAAGATTATAGTATTGTTAATGCCTGAATTACTTGAAGTCGCTAGTTTTATTTTACCTTCAACTAAAGTTGAAGAGAAAAAAGAATCATCTTTATATGAAGACACATTAAACTGAGTACCTAAAACAGTGACATCTGCAACATTTGTTTTTACAATAAATTCTTTTACATCTTTTGTTACTTCAAAATAAGCCTCACCTTCTAATTGCACAATTCTTTGACCCTTACCAAATTTTTCAGGATAGGTTAATGAAGTCGCTGAATTTAACCATACTTTTGTACCATCTGACAAAACAACTTGATACATCCCTCCGTTTGGCACCTTAAGTGTGTTATATTTTAATGGCTGAACAACATTATCATCAGACGTTTCGCTATCAACTACATTATACACCAAAGCCTCTTCTGCATTTTTAGCTTGAGCAATATCGCTTGATATAATCATTTCATTTTTATGTTGCTCTAAATCTACTACAGTACCATCAGACAAAACCAATATCGCTTTTTCATGACCTGGATTGATATTTTTAACGGCCTCTTGAGTTATTGCATTGGCATCAAACTTTGCTTTGTATATAAGATTTCCTAAAGTTAACAACACAAGTATGCTAGCCGCATATTTAAACAAACTTAAATAACGTTGCTTTATGGTAGCCCTTTTTTGATTGTTATCTATTTTATCCTTAACAATCTTAAAAACTTTTTCCTTATTTGATTGTTCGTAAAGAGCTCTTTTGTTATAAACAGAAGTACTACTTAAAATTTCGTTATATAAATTTTTATTTGACTCGTCTTTTAACCAGTCTTTCAAATTCTCTTCCTCTTTCTTTTTAAGAGACTTAATAACAGATTTATATATTAATTTAGAGACGCTGTATGTATTTATTTTTTTTGACACTTTTTATTAAATAATGAACGTTAATATGAGTTCTTTATTAATATGAGTAGCGAAAGCAGAAAAAGGGTGGAAAAAATATCAAGTTTTTTTAAAAACTATTAAGAATTATTAAAAACACAGATTGATCTTTGAACTGATCTTTTAATAAAGCCAGTGCTCTAGCTCTTTGAGATTTCACAGTATTGACACTAATATTAAGTTCTTCAGCAACTTCTTTATACTTAAGACCTTCAATACAACAAAGTTCAAAAACACGTTTACATTTATCAGGTAAGCTTTCTACCGCTCTTAATAATGTGGCATGTACCTCTTCTTCTATTATATTTTCGTCAAATTGAGGCAGTTTATTATACTCAGAATCTAATGGTATAACTTTATTAGCATCTTTTAAATATTTTAAAGAGGCATTTCTTGTAACTTTATACAAATAAGGCTTAATATCATTTATATTTGATATATTTTCTCTTTTCTCCCATAAATAAAGCATTGTGTTTGCAGTAATTTCTTCAGCTGCAAAATTATTTTTCACATATTTAAAAGAAAAAGCATAAAGTCTATCATAAAAAAAATCAAAAACCTTTTTAAAGGCAACTTGATTTCCTTCTTTTAAACCATTAAGAATTTCTTCTGAAATCGTATCCATTTATAGACTTTAGGTTGAGCCGCTAATATACTATATTTTATTTCTAAATTTCAACTGAATCTAAGCTCCATTTTTTCAAAAAAAGCTTATATGCGTTAACATTTAAAGTAAAAGTTGTGATACTCGATTTCTAAATTTATTAAATATTAGATGCCACAAACCCGATTTACACGAAAGTTTTATTGATAATTTCAACCAATCACAATAAGCGATATGTTTGAAAAATAAAATAGAGCTTTATTAAACAAAAATCTATAAGTGGATTTTTATCTTCTCCACTATTATTAACTTTTAACATTTACAAGTGTTAAATTTTGAATTTTTATAAAAATTTAACACTTAGAATTGTTTGCAATGTAATTTTGTTTATATATTTGCATCGGTAAGTTTCATAGCTTACCAATCTTTTTCATAGCAATTTTCCTCACTCCACGGAGTGAGGTTTTTTATTTATAGACTTTCCGTACATTTACAAACTTTAAAAAATAACTTATGATTTTTGAAATATCATATACAGAATGGATTGGCTATTTAGCTTCAGTAGTATTAATTATATCTTTTATGATGAGGAACATGAAAGCACTCCGAATTATAAATTCTACTGGTGCTATTCTATTTGTAATTTATGGCGTAATGTTAGAGATTTCTTGGCCAATTATAATTACAAATATTTTTATTTTAGCACTTAATATTTACTATCTTACCATAAGGAGAATTCCTAATTAATTTCATAATTTGCAAAAAAATACAACTTTTGAAGCGAATCTTAGTATCTGTAACAAATGATTTAGTAACCGACCAACGTGTTCATAAAGTGTGTACAACACTTTTTAACAATGGTTTTGATATTTTACTGATTGGACGAAAATTAAAAAACAGTCAACCTTTAGTAAGAGATTACAATACGCTTCGATTTAAATTGTTTTTTAACAAAGGTGCTTTGTTTTATGCAGAGTATAATTTGCGTTTATTTTTTATCCTACTTTTTTTGAAAAAAGATATTTTATTATCAAACGACTTAGATACCTTACTTGCAAATTATATGGCAAGTAAAATTTCTAAATCCAAGTTGGTTTATGATAGTCACGAACTTTTTACTGAAGTTCCAGAATTGATTTATAGACCTTTTCAACAAAATTTTTGGCTATTTATTGAACAACATATTTTCCCTAAATTAAAATATGCCTATACTGTAAATGAAGAAATTGCTAAAATTTACAGCGATAAATACGGGGTTAATGTAAAGGTTATTAGAAATATTGCACCTTTATACCACAATTTAAATATAGACAAAAATTTAGCCGAAAGTGTAAAAGGAAAATCAAAAATGATTATTTTACAAGGATCAGGAATTAATATCGATAGAGGTGCTGAGGAAGCTGTTGAAATGATGCAATATTTGACTGGATTTGTTTTGTATATTATTGGATCTGGCGATGTTATAGCTACATTAAAATCAATGGTTAAAGATTTAGCACTTTCTAACAAAGTTTTTTTTAAGGATAAAATGCCTTATGAGAATTTAATGGAATATACAAAAATAGCCGATTTAGGACTTTCATTAGATAAAAACACCAATTTAAATTACACCCTTAGTTCACCAAATAAAGTATTTGACTACATACAGGCTAATACACCCATTTTAACTTCAAATACCAAGATTATTTCTAAACTTATTTTAGATAAAAACATTGGAATAGTTACAAATTCACACAATCCAATAGCATTAGCAAAAACTGTTGAAGACATTTTTTTAAACGAACAACAATATAATATATGGTGTAAAAACTTAAAAGAAGTTGCTAAAGAATTAAATTGGGAAAACGAATCGAAAAAATTAATGGAAATATTTAATAGCATTGACTAATAAAACCCTAAATATTGTAAGTTTTGATGTACCATTTCCAACAAACTATGGCGGAGTAATTGATGTATTTTATAAACTAAAAGCCTTAAATCTTCAAGGAATTAAAATTATATTACACACTTTTGAATATGGTAGAGGAGAACAAAAGGAACTTGAAAAATATTGCGAAAAAATATTTTATTATAAACGAAAAACAAAATTCAAAAATATATTTTCAACTTTACCATTTATTGTAAAAACAAGAGCAAATAAGGAACTAACAACAAATCTACTTGCTAACAATTATCCAATTTTATTTGAAGGAATCCACAGTACATTCCCTCTAATAAAAACAGAATTCAAAAACAGGACTGTCATAATTAGAGCTCATAATATTGAACATAACTACTATAAAGGCTTGTATAGAAGCGAGTCTAACAAGTTTAAAAAATTATTTTTCAACTTAGAAAGCGTAAAACTTCTTAAATATCAAAAAATTCTGAATAAGGCTGATTATATCTTATCAATTTCTCCAAGCGAACAAAATTATTTTGCTTCAATATTTTCTAATAAATCAATTTATGTTCCAGCTTTTCACAATCATACAGATGTTAATTCCAAAATTGGAAAAGGAAATTTCGCACTATATCATGGCGATTTAAGAGTTTCAGACAATCTAAAAGCTTGTATTTATTTAACAAAAATATTTTCAAAAACTACATTTCCATTTATTATAGCTAGTGATTTTTCAAATCCTAAGTTGGAATATCTTATTAAAAAATTCAACAATATTGAATTCAGAAAATTAGCCACAAATGATGAATTAGATCAATTAATAAGAGATGCTCACATCAATATTTTACCAACTTTTCAAGCTACAGGAATAAAATTAAAACTGATTAATGCTATATTCTTAGGCAGATTTTGTTTGGTAAACAACAAAATGATTCAAAATACAGGTCTTGAAAAACTTTGTGTAATTGCAAATTCAAAAAAAGAATTTATAGCAAAAATTTTAGAAATAGTAGGTGAAGATTTTACTAAAAATCATATAATTGAAAGAAAAAACACCCTTAACAATTTTGATACTTCAGTAAATGCTCAAAAAATAATTAAATTATTTTATTAACCTCTTTGCTGTACAACTTCAAACAATTCACCGCCTTCACATTTAATTGTTTTTCCTGGATATTTTAAAATAATGGCATAATCGTGGGTTGCCATTAAAATGGTTTTTCCACTGTTGTGAATTTCTTTTAAAACATTCATTACACCAACAGAAGTTGCAGGATCTAGGTTTCCTGTTGGCTCATCGGCTAAAATTAATTCGGGGTCATTTAACAACGCTCTGGCAATTGCAACACGCTGTTGCTCGCCACCAGACAATTGAAAAGGCATTTTAAAATCTTTAGTTTCCATTCCAACTTTAGACAAAACTTCGTTTATTTTTAGCTTAATTTTAGCTTCATCTTTCCAACCTGTTGCCTTTAAAACAAATTTTAAATTCTCAAAAACATTTCGATCATTTAACAATTTAAAATCCTGAAATACAATACCCAATTTTCTACGTAAAAACGGAATTTCACTTTCTTTTAAATTGTTTAAATCAAAACCAGCAATGCTTCCTGTACCTTTTTCTAAAGGCAAATCACCATACAAAGTTTTCATTAAACTACTTTTTCCACTTCCCGTTTTTCCAATTAAATAAACAAATTCACCTTCATTTAAATGTAAATTAACATTAGATAAAACTAAATTTTCACGCTGAAAAATCTCGGCATTTTTTAAAGAAAGGACTACTTTTGACATTGAATATTGAATTTTTAACAAAAGTAACTATTTAAAAGCAATCAATCAATAGGTTATAAACATATAATATTAGCGTTCTTATCATATTGATGTTCATTTTTAAAATTGTTAAAATCTCGTTTATAAAAAATTTCATTTTAAAGACAATTTCGCGAAAATAATACGTTATTTGATTATAACATTGAACTTTCAATTTTAATCAAAATGAATTACAAAAAAATTGTTTTACCATTCGTTATTTTTTTAATAACTAACTTTATATCAGCACAAGAAACAGCTATTTACACCAATACACTTGCAGACTATAACCACGCATTGTTGCTGTATCAAAACAAATCTTATGTTGCCGCTCAGCAACAATTTGACCAAATTAAATCTAAGTATAACAATGCTTCTGAACTAAAAGCTAATTGCGCGTATTATGCAGCTAACTGTGCTGTACGACTAGGACAGCCAAATGCCGACGAGTTAATGCAACAATTTGTTGATAATTATCCAACAAGTACCAAAAGAAACAGCGCTTTTATAGATGTTGCCAATTATTACTTTAATACAGGTAGTTACGCATATGCAGCCAAATGGTACGCAAAAGTAAACACTACAAACTTAACCTTAAAACAAGAGGAAACTTTTAACTTTAATTACGGCTATTCGTTATTTTCAGTTAAAAACTACGCAGGTGCAAAATCGTATTTCTTGCTGCTTTTAGATTCGCAAATCTATGGTGCGCAAGCCAAATATTATTATGGTTTTATTGCTTATAACCAAGACGATTATGATACTGCAGGCAAGTATTTGAGTGAAGTTGAAAATAACAAATCGTTTAAAACCGATGTTTCATATTATTTAGCTGATATGAATTTTAAACTCGGAAATTTTCAAAAAGCGATTGACTATGGCTTACCAATTTTAGAAAAATCGAGAGGCATTGAACACTCTGAAATTTCAAAAATTATTGGCGAAAGCTATTTTAATCTTCAAAAATACGAAGAAGCAATTCCGTATTTAATTAATTACAAAGGCAAAAGTGGCAAGTTTAACAATACCGATTATTACTTTTTAGGCTACGCTTATTACAAACAAAACAACTTTAAAAATGCCATTAGTAATTTTAATAAAATTATTGACGGTAACAATATTGTGGCTCAAAATGCGTACTATCATTTGGCTGAATGTTATTTAGAATTGGCCGAAAAACAAGCTGCTCTAAATGCTTTTAGAAATGCAGCTCAAATGCCTTTTGAACCTGAAATTCAGAAAGATGCTTGGTTAAATTATGCCAAATTAAGTTATGAAATTGGGAATCCTTATAAAAGTGTGCCTGAAGTTTTGAACGAATATTTAAGTTTATATCCAAATTCACCTAACAAAACTGAGATCAACGATTTAATTATTAGCAGCTACATAACATCAAAAAATTATGAAGGCGCACTAGATTATTTAAAAGGAAAAAAATCGAACAAAGAGCAAGCTTTGTATCAAAAAGTCTCTTTTTACCAAGGTCTAGCGTTTTTTAATGATGCTAAATATGACTTGGCAAAAGAAAATTTTGAAAATTCACTAACTGTTTCTGCTGATGGTTTAATTACTGCTGAAGCTACTTTTTGGAAAGGTGAATCTAATTATAGATTGGAGAATTTTGCTGGCGCTATCAGCGATTTTAAAGCATTCTCATCAAATTCTTACGCGTCAAAAACACCTAATTTTGAAGTGTTAAATTACAACTTGGCTTATGCTTATTTTAAACACAAAGAGTATCCTCAGGCTATTAATGCATTTAAATTGTATCTTCAAAAAAACAGCAATGATCTTGTGAAAAAAAATGACAGTTATTTGCGTATTGCCGACAGTTATTTTGTTGAAAGTAATTACAAAAGTGCCATTGAATATTACAACAACGCTTTAAAAACTAACGGAATTGATGCCGATTATGCGCAGTTTCAAAAAGCAATTTGTTACGGATTAACCGGTAATGAAAATGAAAAAATAAAAGAACTTAATTTATTTTTAAAAACCCACAAGAAATCTATTTATCGTGATGATGCTTATTATGTTTTAGGAAATTCATACATCAAAATAAATAACAACAAACTGGCTTTAGAAAATTTTAACTACTTAATTACCAACCACAACCAAAGCACACTTGTTTCAAAAGCATTGCTTAAAAAGGGATTGATTTATTACAATACTGATAAAAACAATGAAGCTTTAACAAATTATAAAACAGTTGTAAACCGTTTTCCAAATACTGCAGAAGCCAATCAGGCTGTTAAAAATATTCGTCAGATTTATGTTGATTTAGGTCGTGTTGATGAATATGCTACTTGGGTAAAAACAATTGATTTTGTAAATGTTTCTGATGCCGAATTGGATAATGACATGTATGAATCTGCCGAAAAACAATACCTTCAAAATAATTCTAAAAAAGCCATTCAAAATTTTGAAAAATATTTAGAAAATTTTCCAAAGGGTATCCATGTATTAAAAGCTAATTTTTATTTAGCGCAGTCTTTATTCTCAGACAATCAACAAGTTAAAACCATTCCATATTACACTTTTGTAACAAATCAAGATGCCAACGAATTTACCGAAACAGCTTTAGAAAGATTGTCGGTTGTTTATTTAGAAACCAACAATTGGCAAGCCGCAATACCTTTATTAGAACGTTTAGAAACCAGTGCCCGTTTACCACAAAATATCATTTTTGCTCAATCTAATTTAATGAAAGGTTATTACGAAGAAAAAAAATACCAAAAAGCAGTTTCTTATGCCGATTTAATTTTACAAAATCCAAAATTGGATGCCAATATTAAATCAGATGCTCATATCATTATTGCGCATTCTGCTATAAAAACAAACAATGAAACAAAAGCAAGAACGGCTTATGTAGAAGTTGGAAAAATTGCTTCAGGTGAGTTAAAAGCTGAGGCCCTTTATTACAACGCATATTTTGAAAACAAAGATGGTAGCTACCGTGTTTCTAACGAAATTGTGCAAACCATTGCAGCAGATTTTGCCGCTTATAAATATTGGGCTGCCAAGGGTTTAATTGTAATGGCTAAAAATTATTACGAATTAGATGATGCTTTTCAGGCGACTTATATTTTAGAAAGTGTTTTGAAAAACTTTACCCAATTTAAAGATGTAATTGAAGAAGCCACTACCGAATTGAATACAATTAAAACCGAAGAAGCAAAAACAAACGAATCTGTTCAAAATTAATTTCGAATTGCAACCTAAAATTTCAATTCAACTTTTAAACATTCAAAAACTTAAAAAAATGCGAAAGCTCTCTATATCATCACTTTTAATTTTAGTTACTGGATTTACTTTTTCTCAAACAACTAAAATAGACACCCTAAAAACTGAAGAAATTTCGGTAGTAAAACCTTACACTCCAACAATTTCTGATGCTTTTAAAATTGTGTCAAATCCAGAGATTGACCCTTCAAATAGTTTTCAAAAAGAAACTGTTACTTATAACTTTTTTTCTGTTCCTGTAGCATCTACTTTTACACCTTCAAAAGGAAAAGCACAAGGATTGGTAAAAGCACCAAAAGAAAAATTGTACGACAATTATGTTTTAGCTGGTTTTGGGAATTATACAACACCTGTATTTGAAGCTTTTGTGCACGCAGGAGATGCTAAATACAATGATTTTGGTGTACTTATAAACTATCTTTCTTCTCAAGGTGATATTAAAGATGTTATTTTAGATGACAATTTTTCGAAAACAAAAGTCGAGCTTTTTTACAAACAATTTGAACGCGATTTTAATTGGAAAGCAGATTTAGGCTATAACAGACAGCGTTATAATTATTATGGTTTGCCATCTCATATTGTTTTTGACGAAAATATAATAAATACTATTGATGAAAAACAAGTTTATACCGCTATTAATTTAGGTGGAAATATTGTTTTTGACAACACTATTTTTAAAGAAGGAACCGTTAAAATAACTGGCTTTAACGATTATTACGATAGCAATGAATTTCGCTTTAACATCAACCCAAATTTTGAATACCTTATTGCCGATAATTTTTTAAAAGGTGGTGTTTTAATCGATTTTTTAGCAGGAAAATTCAAACAAAATTACGGTTCACCTGATGACTTAAAATACAGTTTTTTAAATTTTGGAATTGACCCTAATTATGAAATACTAACAGATGATTTAAGCATTAACATTGGCGCAAAATTGTATTATACTTTTGATTTTGAAAATAACAACAATTCATTTAAAATTTATCCAAACATAATAGCTTCATACCAATTAATTGAAGATATTTTTATTGTAACAGCTGGTGTTACCGGAGATTTAGTTCAAAATACTTATAATAATTTTACAGCCGAAAATCCTTTTGTTTCACCTACTTTAAATATTTTACAAACCGACCAACAATACAATGCTTTTGCAGGTCTTAAAGGAAAACTTGCTTCTAATATTGGTTACAACTTTAGCGCAAGTTATGGCAATGAAAACAACAAACCGCTGTACATTCAAAACCAAATTCTTACAGATGGATTACTTGCTGTTGATAAAGCTTATGAAGCAGGAAATTCGTTTAGCGTAATTTATGACGATGTAAAAACCATACAAGTTTATGGCGAAATAAATGTTGATTTTTCAAAAGAATTTCAACTAACAGGTAGTTTTAATTATGCAAATTACAATACAACAAATCAACCCGAAGCTTGGAATTTACCTGAAATTAAAGCCAGTGTACTTGCAAAATACAATGCGAAAAATTGGTTTGCAGGTGCGCAACTATTTTTTAATGGCAACACAAAAGATTTTGTAATTCCTTACAATCAATCACCCGAAAATGGCTCAATTGTAACCAATAATTCTTACGTAGATTTAAATTTAAATGCGGGTTACAATTTTACTAAACAATTGGCCGCTTTTGCCCGTGTAAACAATGCCGTTGGCAATAGTTACAACCGTTTTGTAAATTATCCTGTGCAATCTTTACAAGTATTGGGAGGTGTTATTTACAAGTTTAATTTGTAATATTTAGCGCAATAAATAGTGCTTAAAATTTAAAAAAAATCAAGAGTTAAAGCGTTAATTTTCCAACTCTTCAACTCTTGATTTGTACTTTTTTACAGCTGTAATTATTTTTCCAGACAAATTATTCAACCATTTCAATTGTTCAGAAACCAATAAAGTTTCTTTTAATTGTGCTCCTGTTTCTACAGAGTGTTCCAAACCTGAAGCGATTTCTTCATCTCTTTTATCAGACAATTTCATAAAGGCCTTTTGGTAACTATTTTCAGCTTTATCAATATCTAAATTCAAATCAACTGTTTCAATCTTAGTATTTTCCAACAAATTGATTGCTTGCTGAAGATTTAAACAAATATTATTCACAAAAACATCAAATTCTGCTGGTACAGCCGAAGTATTATTATTTCTAATAAAAGTTCCTAATGAAGTAAGAGATGATAAAAAGGTGTTGTTAAAAACTGTAATTTCATAAATAGTTGAAAGTTCTACCTGTTTGGATTTAGGATCTTGATTTAACCTTTGAAAAACAGCATTTAATTCTGCAATATTTAAAAATGCTTCTTTTCTCATCAATTTATACTTTGTTGATATTGAACCCTTTTTGTGATAAAACAATGAAATTTCTTTTAAAAAATCTTCATTAGATTTTATGGCTTTGCTAAAATATTCGTGAATTTGTTCGACCTGCCAAGACGGAAATAAAAAATACATTGCCAAAAACGACAAAGTTGCTCCAATTAAAGTATCAATAATTCTAAACTGTATAACCGATAAAATATTGGGTTCAAAAATTGCATATAAAAAAACAATATTTAAGGTAATAAATACTGCTGCATTTCTATAATTTAACTGTATTAACGAAAAAGCCATCGGTAAAGAGATAACCGCAATAGTTGCATATACCACCGTATTTTGCGTCACTAAAATTACAATTGTAGCAATAAAAGCACCAATTAAAGTCCCTAAAACACGGTGAATTGTACGTGATTTTGTCAACCCAAAACTAGGACGCATAATTACTGCAATGGTAATTAAAATCCAATATGGGTTTTGCATGGACAATTGTTCTCCAATAACATACCCAATAATAACAACCAAAGTTAAACGCAACGAATGTTTAAAAATTGGAGAATTAAAACTAAAATTTTCGGTTAGTTTTTTAAAATCGTAATCTTGAGGTGTAATAAAACGACTGGCATCTCTATGGCTTAAAATCTTATCGCTTTGCTTATAATTATTTAAAACACGTTCAATTGAAACAATATTTTGAGCCTGTTTTTCTTGATAGTTTTTAAAATTTAAAAGCATTAAAGTCCCTACTCTAGCTTTTGGCATTCCTACTAAAATTCGGTAAAGATCTATGCTACGACTTATGTTTTTTAAAATTTCAGGAATTTTAGTATTTGCTTGTAGTTTTTCTTCTTTTCTAATTGCTCTGGCAATATGATGCAATTGATTTGACATCTCTAGAATTAACTTTTGAAATTCTTCAACTATTTCTTTATGTTTTTCAAAAACCACATCAAATTTCTCATAATCAACCGTATTGGCTATGGCAAGTTCTAAAATATCAACCAATTCAGAAAAAATCAATTGCTGCCTTCTTGTTTTATTTGAAAAACCAGACTTGCTTCTTTCTGTTAAAATAATTTCTCGTATTGTTTCGTGTAATTCATTTATTTCAAATTGTAGATCGAATATTTTTTTATACAAATCACCCCTATTTTCAGTGGTAATCAACAATTCAGAACGTATTTTTAAAAAATCAGACGTTTTTTCAATCGTTTTTACAAACAACTGATCCATTTGAAATTTAGGAAAAATCAATATTTTTAAATAAGTAAGTAATAAATACCAAAAACCACCTAAAGCAATTAACAAGGCATGTTCCAACAAACTTTCTTCCGTATAATCTCTTGTAAAGCTCAAAACAATGGCTAACAATCCTACAAAAGTAATTTGTGAAGCTCTAAATCCAAAAACAGAAACATAGGATACCAAAAATACCGAAATACCTAAAACTGGCATTAGCAACCAAAAGTAAGTCGCAATAGAACCTATTAATAAGGTTAAACCAAACGATAAAAATATAGCGACTAATATTCCAAAAAAAACGTGCCTCGTACTTCCTGGCACATCAGTAGGTGAACAAAACAATACACCAAGTGCTATGCTAAAACCAATATGAATATTATTTAATACATATACACTATAAAAAATAGGAATAAGCATAGCTATAGCCATCACCGCTCCTTTCAAAAAATCCAAACTTCTAAAAAACCTAATTGCCTTTTCTAACATTTTTATTGAATATGCATCAAATTTACGGAGTATTTTTCACTTCATTTATGCATTAAAAGTTTTATTAGCAGATTTAACAATTATATAAATTAGAATCCTAATTTTTAAATGTTTTCATTTAATTACAAAATTTAATATGTATAATTTTAAAAATTCATATTACAAACAGTTTGTTCAACTATTTATGAGAACCATCACAAAAGGGATTGTTTTTAGTTTGTTTACAACTACAAAGGTACTTAGTTGCTGTTTTTTCGGCTGTAAATATTTGTGGTACCATTCCGCTTCCTTTGTGTTTTCCATCGCAAAACGGTTGACTTTCAGACAACCCACATGCACACCAGGCATACTTTTTTCCTTCTTCCAATTCAACTGCTATTGGGCTACTGCCTGCTCTTTTAGGTAATTCCATTTTTTTTGTTTTTTTAGATATTTATTAAAAATAAGTTAAATTTAATTATCAAAGCTATAAAATAATTAAAAAAGACACCTATTAGAGTATATTTGCAAAACATAAAAAAACACCCCCAATATGAAATATTATTTATTACTATTTTTTAGCGTATTGTTTATTTCTTGTAACGACGATACTCCTCCTTCTTATGAAACTGAAGATGATATTATTGCTTACTTAGATGAAAATAACATAACAGCTAACAGAACAGAAACTGGTTTACATTACTTAATTAAAACCGAAGGAAATGGCCGAAAACATGCTGAAAATGAAAAGGTTACTTTTACTTATAAATTATACTTATTAGACGGATCAGTTGTTGAAGAAACTAAAACTGAAGGTATTACTTCATTAATAGAAAATTTAATTCCAGGTTTGGCTGAAGGAATCAAATTTTTTGAGGAAGAAAGTGAAGGAACTATTTACATGCCTCCATCATTAGGCTTTGGATTTTATGACAGAAATAACGTACCTGCGGGCTCTGTTTTAATTTTTGATATTAAAATTTTAAAAATTTCAACTCCCGAAGATGAAATATTGGCCTATTTAGCAGAAAATGAGTTAGAAGCTCAAAAAAGCGAAACTGGTTTGTATTATATCATTAACAAACAAGGTGAAGGTGCTGTTCCTACTGCAAATTCAAATGTAACTGTTGCTTACAAAGGCTATTTTACCAATGGAACCGTTTTTGACCAAAGTGATAACGGAATTTCTTTTAATTTATCACAAGTTATCAAAGGCTGGCAAGAAGGTATAACTTACTTTAATGAAGGTGGCGAAGGCATTTTATTAATCCCGCCGTATCTAGGTTATGGCTACACAGACAGACTCGGAATCCCTGCTGGATCCGTACTTATTTTTGAAATAAAACTTGTAAAAATAAATAATTAGTCAATAATTAATACAACAAAAAAGCGTGTGAATTTTAAAATTTACACGCTTTTTTGTTTGCAATATTTTTCAAACTATGATAATTTGGGCGCTCCCTTACAGGTCGGGCTTTCCGCTATATCTTTTTTACAATTCCACTGCGTTGCATTGTAAAAAAGGATGCCGCTGCAATCCCTAGTGCAAGTAGGTTAACTCCCAACTTCAATCTTACAACATAAAAACCTTCAACTTGTTTTATCTTATAGTGGCAATAAACGCTGAAATTGAATCCTTGCCTTTATTATTTAAATGACTGATAAATGCCGATCCAATAATGGCACCTTTTGTATTTTTAGTTGCCTGCTCAAAAGTTTCGGCATTAGAAATACCAAAACCAACAATTTGAGGCGATTTTAAATTCATTGTTTCAATACGTTTAAAATAATCGCTTTGCGCATTTCCAAAAGTACTTTTTGAACCAGTTACTGCTGCAGAACTTACCATATAAATAAATCCGTCAGAAATTTCATCAATAAATCGAATGCGTTCATCACCAGTTTGTGGTGTAATTAAAAACACATTTATCAAACCGTATTTTTCAAAAATAGTCTTGTAATTTTCGTTGTATTCTTTTACTGGTAAATCTGGAATTATCAATCCGTCAATACCAATTTCAGCACATTTTTTACAAAAAGCCTCAATACCATACTGCATCATTGGATTAAAATAACCCATAATTATTAAAGGAATTGAAACTGTTTTACGAATGTCTTTTAATTGGTCAAACAACACTTTTGTTGTCATACCGTTATTTAAAGCTGTTGTTGAACTCGCCTGAATCGTTGGTCCATCAGCCAAAGGATCACTAAAAGGCAAACCAATTTCAATCATATCAACACCACTTTTTTCTAAACTTTCTATAATAGAAACGGTATCATTTAACTTTGGAAAACCTGCTGTAAAATAAATAGACAGCAACTTTTTATCTTCTTGTAATTTTTTATTTATTCTATTCATTATATTTTATTTTACGTCACCCTGAACCTACCTGCCGCAGGCAAACTTGTTTCTGAGTCACATTATATTACATTATTTTAAAATCAATTTAAATCTCATTTAAACTTACATTTTACTCATTAGATCTGATGCTGAAAATAAATTCAGCATAACGAATCATTTTTTTCCACGTCACCCTGAACTTGTTTCAGGGTCACATCATAATTCTAATGTTTTTAATGTTGGATTCAATTCTTTAATCAGATTAATTTTCCAATCATGGTGCCAATTTTTCAATTGTTTTTCTCTTAATATCGCTTGATTTATATCTGTAAATTCTTCAAAATAAATTAAATCCGTTACATTATATTTTACTGTAAATTTTGAACCTTGCCTACTTTTGTGTTGAACAACCCTATCTATTAAACTATTTGTAACCCCTATATAAAGTGTTGTTCTATATTTATTTGTTAGTATGTAAACAAAACTTAATTGCATTTTCCCAATAGATATGATGCTGAAATAAATTCAGCATGACGCAAAACTACAGTTTAAAATATTTGATATAAGTATCCAAGTCTTTATCTCCTCTTCCTGATAAATTCAATACAACAATATCATTTTCTTTAAAATTTTTCTTTTTAAAAACCGCCAAAGCATGCGAACTTTCAATAGCAGGAATAATTCCTTCTAACTCGCACAATTCCAATCCGGCTTGCATTGCTTCATCATCAGTAACCGAAATAAATTCAGCACGTCTAGATTCACATAAATGCGCATGTAAAGGTCCAACACCAGGATAATCCAATCCCGCTGAAATCGAATAAGGCTCTGTAATTTGTCCGTCTTCGGTTTGCATCAACAAAGTTTTACTTCCGTGAATAATTCCTTCATGTCCTAAAACACTTGTCGCAGCACTTTCACCTGAATCTACTCCTAAACCAGCAGCTTCAACTGCAATTAATTTCACCTCTCCTTCATCTAAAAAATGATAAAAAGCTCCTGCAGCATTGCTTCCTCCACCTACACAAGCAATTACATAATCTGGATTTTCTGAACCTTCTTTTTCTTTTAATTGCTTTTTAATTTCTTCAGAAATAACCGATTGAAAACGAGCAACCATATCTGGATAAGGATGCGGCCCAACTACTGAACCAATAATATAATGCGTATCTACCGGATTGTTAATCCAATCTCTAATTGCTTCATTTGTAGCATCTTTTAACGTTCTACTACCCGATAACGCAGGCACTACAGTTGCGCCCAACATTTTCATTCGTGCCACGTTTGGTGCCTGACGAGCAATGTCAATTTCACCCATATAAACAATACATTCCATACCCATTAAAGCACAAACTGTTGCTGTTGCAACACCGTGCTGCCCTGCTCCTGTTTCGGCAATAATTCTGGTTTTACCCAAACGTTTTGCCATTAAAATTTGTCCGATTGTATTGTTAACCTTGTGCGCACCTGTATGACATAAATCTTCACGTTTTAAGTAAATTTTTGTGTTGTATTTTTCAGACAAGCGTTTTGCAAAATACAAAGGTGTTGGTCTGCCAACATATTCTTTTAACAATTCTTGAAACTCCTTTTGAAAAGCAGGTTCTTGCATAATTGTTAAATATTTTTGACGTAATTCTTCTACATTTGGATATAACATTTCTGGAATATATGCCCCTCCAAATTTTCCGTAAAATCCATTTTCATCTACAAAATAACTCATAGTAAGTTGTTTTTAAATTCTTTTATATCGTTTATATTTTTTAATGCCGGCGTAATTTCAAAACCACTATTAATATCTACACCTGCAAAAGCATTGTGTTGTATTTTTTTAATTACTTGCGCATCTATTTTTGAAATACCTCCACTTAATAAAAAAGGCGTTTTACCTTTGTATTTTTGAAGCACTTCCCAGTTAAATTTTACACCATTACCCCCGTATTCTTTTCCTTTTGTATCGAATAATAAATAATCACATACTTTTTGATACACCTCTGTTTTTGAAAATTCAAAATCATCGTCTACTGAAAATGCTTTGAAAATTTGCAATTGTTGAAATTCTGCATTTCGACTGCGTTCAAGGTGATACTTTTTACTACTTTCAATAAGCTCTTTACAATACGTAGGTGTTTCTTCTCCGTGTAACTGAACCGCATTTAATTGGTGTTTTTCTACAATTCTTAATACTTCTTCAATTGTTTCATTTACAAAAACACCCACTTTTTTAATATCATTAGGAAAATCAACTTTTGGAAAATCTGATACAAAACGTTTTGATTTTGAATAGAATATAAAACCCACAAAATCTGGTTTCAAAGCCAATAAACTTTGAAGATTTTCTGAATCTCGCATTCCGCAAACTTTAATTTTCATATATAATTTGTTTAAAGGTTTAATAGTTTAAAGGTGTAAGGGTTTTAAAAACTACACATTTAAACTTTTCAGCATCAAAAACTACCTAATTTGACTTACAAATTCCTGACAAGCCAATCCTGGGTTTTCAGTTTTCATAAAATTTTCTCCTATTAAAAAACCTTGAAAACCGTATTCTTTTAAACCTGTAATAATTCGTGGATCGCTGATACCGCTTTCCGAAACTTTGATACAACTATCTGGAATTTGACTTGCCAATTCAATAGAATGCTCCAAATCCACTTCAAAAGTTTTTAAGTTTCTGTTATTTATTCCTATAATTTTATTGTCTAAATCTGCAATTTTATCAAGTTCTTCTTTGCTATGCACTTCATACAAAACATCCAAACCTAAATCTTCGGCTAGTTTTCCGTAATTTTTTAATTCTTCTTTAGTTAAACAAGCAGCTATTAATAAAATTACATCGGCACCAATAGCTTTTGCTTCAACAATTTGAAATCCGTCTACAATAAAATCTTTTCTTAAAATAGGCGTTGTTTCATTTACTGAACGTGCTTGCATTAAATCTAAAATTGTTCCGCCAAAATAATTTTTATCGGTTAAAATAGACTGCGCAGCAACTTTTGCATCTAAATAACCATTGGTTACATCTATTACCGAAACTTTGTCGTTTATAATTCCTTTTGAAGGAGACTGACGCTTAAACTCGGCTATAATTCCTGTTGAACCAACTGCTGTCAACGATTTTTTTAACGACAATGGTGTACGGTTAAATCCCGGACTTTTTATCAATTTTTCTAGTTGCACTTCACTTCTTAATTGTGCTACTTCTAGTTTTTTATTTGCTATTATTTTATCTAAAATGGTCATAATTAATTATTAATTTTCAATTACGAATTACGAATTGTTTCACTCTTATAATTTTAAATTACGAATTACGAATTGTTCTTTGAATACTTCCTATTATTTTTAATATTTCTTCTGTTTTTTCTAAATACAATTTACTTTCTTCAAAAGTTAAATAATTTGTATCTCTTAATAGTCTAATCCAATAATGTGTTTCTCTTGCTTCTTTATACGCTATGGTTAGTTTTGCTAAAAAATCCTTTTTGCTTTGACCTCCAATAGCTTCTTCTATATTCGCACCAATTGAAGTTCCAGACCTCAAAAGTTGTTTACTTAACACAAACTCTTTTTTCTCTTCTATCAATAATCTGTACAATTTGACAACTTCAACAGCAAAATCGTAACTTTTTATTTGAATAACATTTTCTTTCATAGCATTATTTCTGAAAATTTGTAATTCGTAATTAAAAATTTGTAATTACTTAATCAATCTGGTTAAACACGTTTTCGCTTTTAAGCCAAATAATGAATCTTTTGCTTCTTCAAAAGCAGTTTCAAAAGATTTATTTTTATCTATTATTTTTAATGCAAAGGCAGCATTTGTAAGTACTGCATTGTTTTGTGCTTCTGTTCCTTTTCCTTCTAAAATAGACAGAAATATATCTGCTGATTCTTTTACTGAGTTTCCTCCAAAAATTTCAGATTGCGCTAAACGTTTCAAACCTAATTCTTCAGGAGCTATTAATTGCTCATTGTTTTTTGTAAATAATTTGAATGAACTTGTTAATGAAATTTCATCGTAACCATCTAAACTATGTACAATTCCGTAATTTTGAGCTGTTTCTTGTAACAAATAGTTGTACAATCTTGCCACTTCTAAATTAAAAACACCTACCATTTGATTTTGCGGATTGCTTGGATTTACCAAAGGTCCCAACATATTAAAAAATGTTTTCATTCCCAATTCTTTTCTAACAGGTCCAACTGCTTTCATAGCTGGGTGAAATAAAGGTGCGTGTAAAAAACAAATATTTGCGTTTTCTAATTGTGATTTTAAACTATCCTGATTGTTTGAAAACTTATAACCTAAAAACTCCAACAAATTTGAAGAACCACTTACCGATGAAGCACTGTAATTACCGTGTTTTGCAACTTTATTACCAGTTCCTGCAACAATAAAAGATGTTAATGTTGAAATGTTGAAAGTATCTTTTCCGTCTCCACCAGTACCACACAAATCAATGGTGTTAAAATCTGAAAAATCTAATTTTACTGACAATGACAACAAAGCTTCTCTAAATCCGGCCAATTCATCAACAGATATTGGACGCATCATAAAAACCGTTAAAAAAGAAGCCAATTGAGAAGTATTGAATTTTTCAGTTGCAATCTCAATCAAAATATTTTTTGCTTCTTCTTGTGTTAGTCGCTCTTGTTCAAATAATTTATTTAGTATATTTTTCATTATTTAAATTTCAATTATTTATTTGCTTCAATAAAATTACGAACCATTTTTTCTCCAAGAGGTGTTAAAATAGATTCTGGATGAAATTGTACCGCACTAATATTGTGCGTTTTATGTTGTAAAGACATAATATCTCCAAATTCATCAACAGAAGTAATTTCTAATTCTGCAGGAAAATCTTTTGTTGAAGCAATCCAAGAATGGTAACGAGCTGCTTCAAACTCTGTTGGCATATCTTTATAAATTACCGCATCATTTTTAGTTACTTTCATAATAGTGGCAACACCGTGAAAAACCGAATCTAAATTTTCTAAAGAACCTCCAAAAACTTCAGTAATGGCTTGTAATCCCAGGCAAACTCCAAAAATTGGTTTTTTACCTGCATAGGTTTTTATGGTTTCTTTTAAAATTCCGGCTTCATCAGGAATCCCTGGTCCTGGAGACAATATAATTAAATCATAGGCATTGATACCTTCAATTGTAATTTCATCATTTCTAAAAACAGCAGGATAAACACCTGTAATATCTTCGACCATATGCACCAAATTGTAGGTAAATGAGTCGTAATTGTCTAATATTAAAATTTTCATTGTTTCTATTTCTATTTTCGTCACCCTGAATTTATTTCAGGGCCTCATATTTATTCTAAAAAAGATTCTGAAACAAGTTCAGAATGACGGATTTTTATTTATATTTTTTCTGCTAAAACCAATGCTTTCTTTAAAGCAGCCAATTTATTATTAACCTCCTGTAACTCACCTTCTTCGGTTGAATTAATTACAATTCCTGCTCCTGCCTGATAAAACAAGGTGTTGTTTTTACTTACAAAAGAACGAATTGCAATTGCCAAATTTACTGAATTATCCAATCCAATAAAACCAACTGCACCACCATAAAAACCACGCGTTTGATTTTCATAAGTATCAATCAATTCCATTGCTTTAAATTTTGGCGCACCACTTAATGTTCCGGCCGGAAAAGTATCTCCAACAATTTCAATTGCTTTTCCTTTTGGTTTTCCTTGCACTGTTGAAACCAAATGAATTACATGGCTAAAATATTGTACTTCTTTAAAAACTTCAACATTAACATTACTTGCGTGTTTACTTAAATCGTTTCTGGCCAAATCTACCAACATTACATGTTCAGCAGTTTCTTTTTTATCATTCGATAATTTTTCGCCCAACAAAATGTCTTTTGCCATATCTCCAGTTCTTTTAAAAGTACCTGCAATTGGGTTGATAATGGCTTTTTCTTCATCAATTTTAATTTGTGCTTCTGGTGAAGACCCCATCAATTTAAAACTTCCGTAGTCAAAATAAAATAAATATGGTGAAGGATTTATAGAACGCAAAGCTCTGTATAAATTAAACTCGTCTCCTTTGTATTTTTGCTGAAACTGACGAGACAATACCAATTGAAAAACATCGCCACGCTTACAATGTTGTTTGGCTTTAGTAACCATATTTCTAAAATCATCATCGGTACAGTTTGAAGATTCTTTGCCTTCGGTTTCAAATTTATACAAACCGTAAGTTCTAGAATTTATCAAAGTTTGAATTTCTTCAATTCTAGATGCTTCACCTTCTTCAATATTTTCAATTAAAGTTAATTCATCATTAAAATGATTGATTGCTATGATAAATCTGAAAAAACTAAATTGTAAATCAGGTATTTCAGAAGCCGCTTTTTCAGCCTTTAATTTAATGGTTTCAAAATACTGAATAGAATTGTAAGAAATGTATCCGTAAAAACCATTGTATGCTTTTATTTCTGCATTACAATCTACATCTATTGTTTTACTATACGTTTGAAAAATATTATAAAAATCGCGACCTATTTTTTTAGAATCGATTAATTTATCTTTATAAGTATACGTAAAAACATCATTATCAGCCTTTAAAGTCACTATTGGATCTACACAAATAAACGTAAAACTCTCCTCTTTACTATGGTAATCTGAACTTTCAAGCAATAAACTATTGGCATATTTATCTCTAATTTTAGAATACATACCTACAGGAGTAATAGTATCTGCCAGTTGTTGTGTTGAAATGGTTTTAAATTTTAAATTTTTCATTTTCATTGAAATAAAAAAAGACCTATCGCGAGATAAGTCCTTTTGTTTATATTGATATATACATATAGTAGTTACTTCTCGCTTAATTTGTAAGAGAGTTCCACCACCAATTGATATTTAATTTATTGTTTTTCATTTTCGAGTCACAAATTTAATACAGATTTTTAGATACACAAATTATTCTCTAACAAATTAATTTATTATTTTTGTAAAAAGACATATCATGAAAATTTCATACAAAATTGCCTTCATTTTTACATTATTTGCAACAACTACAATTATCTCACAAGAAAAATTAAAAGGAAATGGAGAAGTTACTACTGAAAATAGAGATATTTCGGATTTTACTAAAATTGAAATAATTGATGATATTGAAGTTTTTTTGGTTCACAATAAAAAGCAATCTGTAAGTATTGAAGCAGATGTTAATTTGCAAAACAACATTCTTACCAAAGTTAAAGATGGTGTTTTAACTATTAGAACCGATCAAGTAATTGGTCGAAGTAAAGCACTTAAAGTACATTTAGATATAGATAAAAACATTACCGAGATTAGTACTTACAACAAAGTTAATGTAACATCTAAAAACCTGATAATTATTGATTCAATTTCTTTTAACGCCTATGACTCTAGTGTTATAAAATTAAAATTAAATACCAAATCTATTGCTATAAACGGAAAAAGCGGCAGCAATTTAGATCTTGAAATTTTAACCAACAATGCAACTATTGAAACTAGTGGATCTAACACAACAACGGCTGTAATAAATGCTCAAAATGTAGCTTTAAAATTGGCAGACAAGTCTACTGTTAATTTTTCGGGAACTACAGACAATTTAGATCTTAGTGCTTTTAGCAGTACCACTTTTAAAGGAAAATCTCTTGCAACAAAAAGCGCAACTGTAAAAGCATACAATAGCGCTGAAATCTTGGTAAATGTGTCTGAAAATTTAAATATTTTTTCAAATAACTCCAGCGAAATAACCATTTATTCAAATCCGAAGATTACAATAACTGAGTTTTTTGACAAGGCAATTCTTAGAAAAAAAGAACTCAATTAGCCTACAATAAGCTCAATATTTGAACTACTATTATTAGCAACACCATTGCAATTGGATAAACGGTTGCATAGGCAATTGCTGGCGCATCTACATCAACCATATTGTCTACGGCAGCCAACCCAGGCGTACTTGTCATACTTCCTGTTAGTGTTCCCAACAATGAAAGAATATTTATATCTAAAAACAATCGCGCAATAACAGTTGTTAAAATCATAGGAATTAAAGTGATTAAAATTCCGTAAGCAAACAATTCCAATCCGTATTGTTGAAATGTTTCCACCAAACTTGTTCCTGCACTTGTACCAACAGCTGCCAAAAAGAACAACAAACCAAATTGACGCAATAATTGGTTAGAAGCACCTGTCATTGTCCATAAAATTGGACCTGTTTTACCTGTTCTTCCTAAAATCAAAGCAACCATTAATACCCCGCCTGTTAAACCCAAACTAAAAGAAAAATCATCGCCAAAATTCAAACTAAGCTTACCTACTAAAATACCTAAAATAATTCCGATTGCGATTGGAAAAAAATCTGTACTTGACAATTTACTGGTATCATCTCCAAAAATACGACTCACATCTTTCATATTGTCTTTGTGACAAACTACAATTAATTTATCACCAAATTGCAATGTAGAAGATGGACTTGGAGAAATGTTAATACCCGAACGACGAATACGCGTAATAGTTGCGTGATAGGTTTTTAAAATATTTAATTGTCCCAATGTTTTTTTAACCACATCTTTATTGGTAACCAAAATAGAACGAACATCGTAATTATTATCTAGCGGAATTTCAGTTTCAACTTCACTTCCTATTAATAATTTAATACGTTCAAGTGCATTTGCCGAACCTACAGCTCTAACAATATCTCCTTTATGAAACACAACATTTGGCTCGGCAACCACAACAACACCGTTGTGCATAATTCTAGAAATAACCGCTTTGGTCATAAACTGAATATTTAACTCGCCAAAAGTTTTCCCAATAACATTCTCATTTTCAACAATAAAATGCTTTTTTTCAATTTCAGGAAAATCTGTTGAAATTTTTTCTTTGTAATTTTTAACTTCAGCCTTAATGTCTTTGCCCATAATTTTAGGCAAAAAACTCACAAAAAGAATAACCCCAATAACTCCAAACGGATAACCAATACCATAACCTATTGATGCCAATGGCGAACCTGTAGCGTCAATGGCAGCAGCCAAACCAGGCGTACTTGTTAAAGAGCCATTTAACAACCCAATTACCAAATTTTTATCAATTCCGAAGAAATAAAAAATAAGAAAAGTGATAAGTCCTGCACTTATAACCAGCACACTTGCCAAAATAGCCAATTCGCGACCATTTTTTTTAAAAGATTCAAAAAAACTAGGTCCGGCTTGTATACCAATTGTAAAAATAAAAATTACCAATCCCAAATTTTGAAAATCTTTAGGAACTACAAAGCCATAATGACCAAAAACCAAAGCAACAAATATAACTGCAGAAATATCTAATGAAATACCTTTAAACTTTATTCTTCCAATAACAAACCCAATTGCAATAATCAAAAACAACACAAAATAACTATTTGAAAATAACTCCATTTAATAAATATATAAGTTTGACAAAACAAATTTAACCACATTCTTTAATGATTAACCATTAAAATTGCTACAATTAACGAAAACGATTACTACACTTTTATACACATAAAAAAGCCTGAGCGAAACACCCAGGCTATTAATATAATATTACTAAAAAAATTTAATCTAAAGAACCTAGATAACGTTCCGCATCTAAAGCAGCCATACATCCTGTACCTGCAGCAGTTACAGCTTGTCTGTATTCTTTATCTTGCACATCTCCAGCTGCAAAAACACCTGGTAAATTAGTCTTAGTAGATTTTCCTTTGGTAATTAAATAACCTGTTTCATCCATATCTAAAACTCCTTTAAATATATCTGTATTTGGTTTGTGTCCAATAGCAATAAAAATTCCAGTTACCGGAATTACTTCTTTTTCACCAGAAATATTGTTAAAAACACGTACACCTTCAACAACGTTATCACCTAAAACCTCATCAATTTCAGTATTGTATTTTACTTCCAAATTTTTGGTTTTATCAACCCTGTGTTGCATTGCTTTTGAAGCTCTCATATAGTCTTTTCTAACAAGCAAAGTAACTTTATTACAAATATTTGATAAATAAGTTGCCTCTTCGGCAGCAGTATCACCAGCACCAACAACAACTACATCTTGTCCTTTATAGAAAAAACCATCACAAGTTGCACAAGCAGAAACACCACCACCAATTAAACGTTGCTCACTTTCTAAACCTAAATATTTTGCAGTTGCACCTGTTGAAATAATCACCGTTTCAGCTTCAATTTGAGTCGTTTCATCAACAGTAACTTTATGTATACCTCCAACTTCTTTACTAAAATCAACTTTAGTAACCAGTCCAAATCTTACTTCTGTACCAAAACGCTCTGCTTGAGACTTTAAATCTTCCATCATTGCAGTTCCATCTGTACCTTTTGGATATCCAGGAAAATTATCAACCTCTGTAGTAGTTGTAAGTTGACCTCCCATTTGCATTCCTGTATACATTACTGGTTTTAAATCTGCACGCGAAGCATAAATTGCTGCTGTATAACCAGCAGGTCCCGAACCAATAATCAAACATTTTATTCTTTCAATTTTATCAGACATTATTTTCTCTTTTTATTTTTACAAAAACAAATTTATGGCTATTTCTTAAAACTAAATAGTATTATTTATAATTTTTCACAATACAATTATAAGAAACAACAATACTTGGTTTGAACTAATTTTAGTTATTTTTATCCTTTAGAATATTATAATATATGAATACTTCAAACCAAAACGCAAATTTAACCCAACTTAAAACAACAATTGCTAACAACTTGGCTGTTTTGCTTTTTTTTAACACTCAATCTTGCAATGTTGGCGAAGCTTTAGAACCTAAAGTTAAAAATTTACTTAGCAGCAATTTCCCAAAAATAAAAATGTTTACGGTTGATTTAAATTTTTCGCCCCAAATAGCAGCGTCTTACAATGCCTTTGTAGAACCTACTATACTGGTTTTTTTTGATGGTAAAGAAACCATTAGAAAAAGTAGAAATATTGGGATTTACGAATTAGAAGAAGCCATAAAAAGACCTTATCAACTTATTTTTGAATAAATACTTGCAAAATGCATTTTAAGTATTATATTTGCAGCCTTAAAATATGATAACCACTCGGGGTGTAGCGTAGCCCGGTTATCGCGCCGCGTTTGGGACGCGGAGGTCGCAGGTTCGAATCCTGCCACCCCGACAAAAGCCTTTTCATTTACTTGAAAAGGCTTTTTTTATAAGTATTTCAAAACCTATCTTATTTTTAAATTGGGCATTCCCTTCGGTCGGGCTATTCGCTATATCTTTTTTACAATTTCACTGCGTTGCATTGTAAAAAAGGATGCCGCTACTATCCCTAATGCAAAATCAATTTCAAACATTGATTGTTAATACAATTCAAAAAAAATGTAAATTTTAATCTAAAAAAATTTCATAATATAAATCCTCAAACAATAATTTAACAAATTTCACCCTACAAAAACCCTAAAACATCAATATTATCAAGGAATATTTATTTTCATCAAACTTAAAAATTTAACAACCAACATATTTAAAAATAAAATACATTTGCCTAATTTATAAACTAACAAATTGGCATCTAAATGAAGTTATATCAATTAATTATAGCAATAATGCTTCTTATTACAACTGGTGTAAAATCTCAAAACGATTTACCCTTACATTTAGATCAATCAAAAATAAAACCTTTAAATAGCTTACAAAATTCTGATCTTCAAAAAAGTTTAGAACAAGAACTAAATAAAGTACCTGCTTGGAAAAATTTAATTGCAAAAAATAAAATGGCTGTTGG
>NZ_RHLN01000136.1 GCF_004121075.1 Lutibacter sp. HS1-25 | reverse complement strand
CTTAGATATTAAAACCAGACCCGTTGAAATTGGCTACGAATTAAGATGTTGTAAACCAATTGCTTTTGATTTAACACTTATTATTTGTACTTTATTGGGTATAGGTGTTAAAAAATTATACGACAATGGTGTTTCGGGTTGTATTGTAAGTGCAAATTCAAGGGGAGATATAACGCCTTTGTATTTAAAAGATTTTCAAGACGAAAATGGAAAAGTACAGCCACGATTGGTAGATATTGAGTCGGATATGGCGCAACTTTTTATCAATAATTTAATTTATATCAGAGAAAAAGATTACGAATCAGCAAAACAATATGTCGATAATCCAGCAGATTACGATTTTAAAAAAATATTGAATTGGGAGTGAAATAAAGTTTGAAAGTCTAAAGTCTGAAAGTTATCGGTGGCTGAGCGTAGTCGAAGCCATATAATAGTTGAATAGTTGAATAGTCTAAAAGTTATCGTTGGCTGAGCGTAATAGAAGCCAAATTATGATAGTTGAAAAGTTTAAAGTCTGAAGTCTAAAAGTTATCGTTGGCTGAGCGTAGTCGAATCCAAATGATATATTGAATAACAAAATTGTCACGCTGAGCTTGTCGAAGCGCAACAACCAACAAAATAAAATAAAACAAAAAAAATGGCACAATTTACAAGAATAGAAGTTGCTACGGCAATGAAAGAAACAGGGATGATTCCTTTGTTTTTTCACAGTGATATAGAATTAAGTAAAAAAGTATTAAAAGCGTGTTACGATGGTGGTGCACGTTTAATGGAGTTTACCGCTCGTGGTGATTTCGCTCACGAAGTTTTTGGCGAATTAACCAAATATGCCATCAAAGAATTACCAGGAATGATTATGGGTGTTGGTTCAGTAACCGATGCTGCGGCCGCTTCATTGTATATGGCATTGGGTGCAAACTTTATTGTAACACCAGTTTTAAGAGAAGACATTGCCATTGCTTGTAACCGTCGTAAAGTATTATGGTCACCAGGCTGTGGAACCTTAACTGAAATTACAAGAGCAGAAGAATTGGGTTGTGAAGTTGTAAAATTATTCCCTGGAGATATTTACGGACCTCAGTTTGTAAAAGGTATCAAAGGCCCTCAACCTTGGACAAGCATTATGCCAACAGGAGGTGTTTCACCAACTAAGGAAAATTTATCGGCTTGGTTTGGCGCAGGTGTAACTTGTGTAGGAATGGGTTCTCAATTAATTTCAGGAGAAATCATTAAAAATAAAGATTACGCTAAATTAGAGCAAGATGTTAAAAACGCCATAGCTTTAATCAAAGAAATCAGAAAGTAATACATCAATTTCATTAAAAATATAGACGTAAATAAAATTTTAAATTATGAGTGACTTATCTCCAAAAAAAGCAACAAAGTATAGATGGACCATCTGTGGACTTCTGTTCATGGCCACAACCATAAATTATTTAGACAGGCAAGTTCTTTCTTTAACATGGAAAGATTTTATAGCCCCAGAATTTCATTGGACTAACAATGATTACGGAAACATAACAGCCTTGTTCTCTATTTTTTATGCTGTTTCCTTATTATTTGCAGGTCGTTTTATAGATATTATGGATACCAAAAAAGGATTTCTTTGGGCCATTGGAGTTTGGTCATTAGGAGCTTGTTTACATGCTTTTGCTGGTATTGGAACTGCAGGTTATATAACAGGAGAATGGTTTGTAGGTTTTGAAAGAGCAAAAGAAATTATAAGTACAATTGGTGATACGGGCTTAGTAATGTATGTAAGTGTTACGCTATTTATTTTTGCTCGTTTTGTTTTAGCTTTAGGAGAAGCTGGGAATTTTCCAGCTGCAATAAAAACTACTGCAGAATATTTTCCTAAAAAAGACCGAGCCTTTTCTACAAGCATTTTTAATGCAGGAGCAACAGTTGGAGCATTAGCAGCACCAATTACCATTCCTTTTATTGCAGAGGCATATGGTTGGGAAATGTCTTTTATCATTATTGGGGCATTAGGTTTTATATGGATGGGTTTTTGGGTATTTATGTATGAAAAACCAGAAAAACAACCAAAAGTAAATGCTGAAGAATTGAAATACATTCAGCAAGATACCATTGCAGATAGTAAAATAGAAGGATATGTTCCTGAGAATACTAAAAAAACTACTTTAATGGATTGTTTTAAGTATAAACAAACTTGGGCTTTTGCATTTGGTAAGTTTATGACAGATGGTGTTTGGTGGTTTTTCTTATTTTGGACACCAGCTTATTTAAGTTCAGTTTATGGAATGGATTCTACAGAAGCTGCGTTCCCATTATTTGTTTTATATATGATAACACTGCTTTCAATAATCGGTGGATGGTTGCCAACCTATTTTGTTGATAAAAAGGGAATGAATCCTTATGAAGGAAGAATGAGAGCCATGTTAATTTTTGCCTTTTTTCCGCTGTTAGCCTTAATTGCTCAGCCTTTAGGACATTATACCTATTGGATTCCAGTAATAATTATTGGAATTGCTGGTGCAGCACATCAAGCTTGGTCAGCAAATATTTTTACTACAGTGGGAGATATGTTTCCTAAAAAAGCAATTGCAACTGTTACAGGAATTGGAGGCTTAGCAGGAGGATTGGGTTCAACTGTTATTAATAAAGGTTCTGGAGTTTTATTTGATTTTAGTGAAAATACAAATATGGCGTTTATGGGATTCAAAGGAATTGAAGCGGGATATTTTATTATTTTTTCAATTTGTGCCGTTTGTTACCTAATAGGCTGGACGGTTATGAAAACTTTAGTTCCAAAATACAGACCAATAACAGATTTGTAAAAAATAATTTAATTATTCATAAGTTTTAATATGTCAACAATCAAAAAATTAAATAGAAAAAATACTGGTTTAGAGGAAAAACTTCCTATTAAAATAGTTCAATTTGGAGAAGGTAATTTCTTAAGAGCTTTTATAGATTATGCATTTCAAAAATTAAATAAAGAACTTGATTTTAACGCAGGTATAGCTGTTGTTCAACCAATTGAGAGAGGTTTAATAAATATGTTAAACGATCAGGATGGTTTGTATAACCTATTTATGAAAGGTGTAAAAAAAGGTGAAGAAATTCAAGAAATTGAGTTGATTTCCAACATTGTAAAAGGAGTTGATCCTTACGCAAATTTTTCAGATTACTTAAGTTTAGCAAAAGAAGAAGAATTAGCTTTTGTAATTTCAAATACAACAGAATCCGGAATTGCATATGTTGCTACTGATACTAAAGAAATGCAACCTCCAAGTTCGTTTCCTGCGAAGCTAACAGTATTATTATACGAGCGTTTTAAACATTTTAAAGGTGATGCTAATAAAGGTTTAACTATTATTCCTTGCGAACTAATCAATCATAACTCTGAAACATTAAAAGAAATTATTCTTCAATATATTGAAGATTGGAAATTAGGCGATGATTTTAAAAATTGGTTATTAAATAACAATACTTTTCATAGTACTTTAGTCGATAGAATTGTACCGGGTTACCCAAAAGACGAAATTGAAAGCTACAATGCTCAGCTAGATTATCAAGATAATTTAATTGTTGCAGCCGAAACATTTTTTTTATGGGTTATTGAAGGCGGCGATGATTTAAAAGCAAAATTACCATTCAGTAAAACCAATTTAGATGTAAAAATTGTAAAAGACATGCAACCATACAGAACTCGTAAAGTTCGAATTTTAAATGGTGCACATACAGCAATGGTTCCTTTTTCTATTTTATATGGTAATAGCACCGTGAAAGAAACTGTTGATAATTCTTTTACAGGGACATTTATAAATAAGGTTGTTTTTAGCGAAATAAATGACACGTTAAATATGGATAAAGATGAACTAAATAGCTTTGCTGAAGAAGTTTTAGATCGTTTTAGGAATCCGTTTATCAAACATCAATTGTCAGACATTGCACTAAATTCAATTTCAAAATTTAAAGTGCGTGTATTGCCAAGTTTGTTAGCTTATGTTGCTATTCATAAAAAACTTCCTACTCATTTAACGTTTTCGTTTGCCTGTTTAATTCGCTTTTATCAAGGAATGTGGCAAGGACAAGCATTGCCCGTAAAAGATAGTGATGAAATTATTGCTACATTTAAAGAATATTGGGAATCAAAAGATTATAATAAAATAGCACCAGCTGTTTTAGGAAATGAAAGTTTTTGGGGAGAAGATTTAACAAAAGTGAACAACTTGTCTGAAGCAATTTCATTGGCTCTAAAAGAAATAGATGAAAACGGAATTGAAAATGGATTTGCTAATTTTAGTAAACAATTTTAACATACTTAAACGTAATTTGTAATGCAAAAAAAGTTAATAAAAGTACATCCTTCAGACAATGTTGCCGTTGCTTTGATAAATTTAAAAGTAGGTGATGTAGTTGATTTTGAAGGTGAAAATATCGCTATCTTATCAGATATAAAAGCCAAGCATAAAATATCCTTAGCCAAATTTAATGATGGAGATAGAATTATAATGTATGGTGTTTTGGTTGGTAAAGCAAGCGGTGTTATTGAAAAAGGTGACTTGTTAACTACCAGTAATGTAAAACATCAAAGCGAAAAAGTTTACAAAAAAACAGGTGATATTGGTTGGAACATTCCAAACGTTGACAAGTGGAAAGATAAAACTTTTTTAGGATACCAAAGAGAAGACGGTCAAGTAGGTACTGAAAACGTTTGGTTGTTTTTTCCGTTGGTTTTTTGTGAAAACAGAAATATTGAAATTCTAAAAGATATTTTTGAAAAAGAATTGTTGAAGCAAAAGGTGAATCCACACCAAATGTTACTGCGTTCATTGATAAATAATGAAGATGAAGCAACAAATATAACCAACAAATCTTCAGATGTTTTTGATAATATTGATGTCAAATTTATAACCCATCCAGGTGGTTGTGGCGGTATTAGGCAAGACTCTGAAAGTTTGGCAAAATTATTGGCAGGTTACGTTAACAATCCCAATGTGGCTGGGGCTACTGTTTTAAGTTTGGGTTGTCAAAATCTTCAGATTAGTGTTTTTAAAGATGCGTTAAAAGCCATCAATCCAAATTCAAAAAAACCAATACTTATTTTTGAACAACAACAAATGGGTACGGTTGATGAAATGTTAAGCGCCATTGTTAAAGATTCTTTTGAAGCCATTAAAAAAGCAAATAATATTCAACGTACTCCTACCCCACTTTCAAAATTAAAAGTTGGTTTAGAGTGTGGTGGATCTGATGGTTTTTCAGGAATATCTGCAAACCCTACTTTAGGTTATACATCAGATTTATTAGTTGCTTTGGGTAGTACGGCTATTTTATCTGAATTCCCAGAATTATGTGGTGTTGAGCAAGAATTAGCTAATAGATGTGTTGAAGAAGCAGCTGCCAATAAGTTTTTGCATTTAATGAAAGCTTATGAAAAATCTGTAGTTGATGCAGGTTCTGGATTTGATATGAATCCTTCCCCAGGAAATATAAAAGATGGATTAATTACTGACGCTATGAAATCGGCTGGAGCGGCTAAAAAAGGAGGTTCATCTCCAGTTGTTGATGTGTTAGATTATGGTGAATACATTACAAAACCAGGGTTAAATTTGTTGTGTACTCCTGGAAACGATGTTGAAAGTACCACAGCTATGGTAGGTTCAGGAGCCACAATTGTATTATTTACTACAGGTTTAGGAACACCTACAGGAAATCCAATTACACCTATTATTAAAGTTTCATCTAATTCAGAATTGGCTCAAAAAATGAGTGATATTATTGATATAGACACAGGTGCTGTTATTAGAGGCGAAAAAACAATTGTTGAAATGGCTGAAGAAATGCTCGATTTTATAATAGAAGTTGCAAGTGGAAAAATTAAAACCAAAGCTAAATTGTTAAATCAAAACGATTTTATTCCTTGGCGAAGAGGCGTTTCTTTATAAAATATTTTGAAATCTATATTTTAAAAAACAAAAAAGCCAAGCATATAAATCTTGGCTTTTTTGTTATAATCTATTCATTTAAGTTACTAATAAATCTTTAATTTATTTTGAAATTACTTTTCTCAAAGATGATTTTCTAATCATTAATTTAGGCTCTAAAACAACTTTCTTTTCAATTTTAATTTCTTTGTTATTTACTTGTTCTAAAAATACTTTGGCTGTCATTTTACCCATTTCTAAAGGTGATTGATCAACAGAAGTTATAGATAATTCCATAAATTTTGTAAAAGGTTCATTTGCAAAACCAGCAACGCAAATATCTTCCGGAATTTTAACACCATTTTCTTTTAATTCTTGAATTACACCTAGTGCCGTAAAATCACTCGAAGAAAAAACACCGTCTGGCAGCGTATCCATTGCTAATAGTAATTTAGCTACTCTTCTCCCTTCCTCTACATTACTTTTTGTTTCAAATACTAATTTTTCATCGTATGCTAATCCACTATCTTTAAGCGCATGTTTGTAGCCTCTACAACGTTCTTGAAATATTTTTATTTTAGGGTTACCGTTAATGTGAACAATTTTTTTACAACCTTGCTCAATCAATTGTTTAGTTACCTTATATCCACCTTCAAAATCATTAATAACAACAGAACTAACACCCTCTATATCTTTTTTTCTATCAAAAAATATGAGTGGAATGTTTTTTTTTACAATTTGATTTATAACATTTAAGTCTATGTCTGGAGATGAAATAGACATTAAAATACCATCAACTTGCGCATTTATTAAAGTTGTTATGTTTTCAACTTCTCTACTTTCAATATCATGAGTTTGACAAATAATAACGTGGTAGCCAGCAGGATACAACTCTTCTTCTATTGCTCTAATAACCGAACCAAAAAAAGTGGTATCAATACGAGGAACAATTACGCCAACATTATAGCTTTTACCACTTTTTAAAGCTAATGCAACTTTGTTTTGCTCGTAATTCATTTTTAATGCCGTCTTTTGAACTAATTCACGAGTAGCTTCACTTATTTTGCTATTATTATTTAGTGCTCTAGACACTGTGGCTGCAGTAATATTTAATTTAACTGCGATATCGTAAATTGTTGTTTTCTTTTTCATTTTTGAATTAAAAGAGCTAATATTATGAAGTAAAAATATAAAAATATTTTGATTAAACACATTATAACTGAAATCGATTACAAATTCAGGTTTTTAGTTAAAAAAACAGCCATATGTTCTTTAAAATAACCGAAAATTTTTAAACTTTCAATAAAACATTATTAAATTTAAATTATCTGTAAATTAAGCCGTAAAGTAAAAAATATTTGTAAATTAAAAGTATTTTTATATTTTTGTGTAATCGATTGCATTATTAGATATTAATAAAATCGAAAAAAATTAATTTCTTAAAAAAATTATATATGATTAAACTTATCGCTTTTTTCAATAAAAATTTCCTTTTTTTAGTTTTAACTGCATTATTAATCGCATCCTGCAATTCAAAACAAAAGGAAGTTGTTGCTACGGATCCTTGGTTGGTAATGCAACGAATTGTAGATAGTATTCAAGAACCTGTTTTTCAAGACAGTACATTTAATGTACTTGATTTTGGCGCAATCTCTGATGGCGTTACTAATAATACACTAGCTTTTAATAATGCTATAAACCAATGCGCTGCAAATGGTGGCGGAAAAGTTTTAGTGCCTGCCGGTAAATATTTCTCAGGTGCTATTCATTTAAAAAGCAATGTTAATTTGCATTTAGATGAAGGTGCTGAAATTTTATTTAGTACAAATCCTAAAGATTACTACCCTCTTGTTCATACCTCTTTTGAAGGAATTGAATTGATGAATTATTCGCCTTTAATTTATGCTTACAAACAATCAAATATCGCTGTTACTGGAAAAGGTATTTTGAACGGTCAAGCAAGTATTGATAATTGGTGGACTTGGAAAGGTAGTAAAGAATTTGGCTGGACAAACGATATGCCTTCTCAATTAGACAGTTTAAATCTTCCACATTTAATGAAATTATCAACTTTAGGAACTCCAGTAGCTGAAAGAATTTTTGGAGATGGTCATTATTTAAGACCCAACTTTTTTGAGCCATTTGAATGTAATAATGTTCTAATACAAGGTGTTAAAGTAATAAATGCTCCTTTTTGGATACTACACCCAATAAAAAGCACCAATGTTATTGTTGATGGTGTAACTATTGAAAGTCATGGACCTAATAACGATGGTTGTGATCCTGAGTATTCTAAAAATGTTCTTATAAAAAATTGTATTTTTAATACAGGCGATGATTGTATTGCTATTAAATCAGGAAGAGATGAAGATGGTAGACGTGTTGCTATAAAAAGTGAGAATATAGTTGTACAAAATTGTAAAATGATTGATGGTCACGGTGGTGTTGTTATGGGAAGTGAAATTTCAGCAGGTGTTCGTAATGTTTTTGTTGAAAACTGTGTAATGGATAGCCCAGAACTTGAAAGAGCTATTAGAATAAAATCAAATTCACGAAGAGGTGGTGTTACTGAAAATATTTATGTTAGAAATATTGAAGTAGGTCAAGTAAAAGAAGCTGTATTAAAAATTAATATGTTTTATGGCATTTATGGTGGTCAAACAGGAGCATATATTCCAACGGTTAAAAATGTGATTTTAGAAAATGTTACCGTCAAAAATGGCGGTAAATATGGCATTTTAGCAAAAGGATACAAAGAGGCTCCAATTACAAATGTGACCCTAAAAAATGTTACTATTGAAAAAGTTGAAACCCCTTATTCAATTGAAAATGTTGTGGGGATACATTTTTTAAATACGTATATAAACGGTGCTCTTATACAAGATATTAATAATTAAATAAGTCGATACTTATGCAATGATTTATATGTTATGTTATCGATTGCAAATAGGGTTTATTAAATTCTTAAAAAATTCATTTGTATTACTTATATAATCATAACAGGTACTTGTTTAACACTATATTAACAATTTTATGTTTAAAGTTTGCTTTTTAATTTATAATTGTATAGTTTTGTGTAATCGATTGCATTAAGTTGCAAATTGTATCATTTCAAAAGGCATTTTAAAAATTAAATAGCAACAATAAAAATAGTAAATAATCAAAGCTTAAAATAAAAACAGTAAATAATTATAAGGAGAACTTAGTATAAATGAAACAAACAATAACCAAATAGAAACAAATTATGAACATTAAACTTTTATCAAAAAAAATCTTAAAATGTAGCTTTACATTTTTAATTTTTATGAGCTTGCTTCTGGGCAATAAGGTATTTGCCCAAGGAACATTTACAGTAAGTGGAGTTGTTACTGAAGAGGCAGGAAATCCATTACCTGGAGTAAATATTTTAGAAAAAGGTACCAAAAATGGAGTTACAACAGATTTTGACGGAAAATTTACTATTAAAGTAAATAACGCTCAGGCTGCATTGGAAATCAGCTATATAGGTTTTAAAACTCAAAACCTTAACATTTCAGGAAAATCTAATTTAAAAATAGTACTTGTTGGAGATCTTGAATCTCTTGATGAGGTAGTTGTTATTGGATATGGTAGTGTAAGAAAATCTGATTTAACAGGTGCTGTTACATCGGTTGGTGGTAATGATTTGGTTAATCAATCAAATCCTAGTGTTGCTGAAACATTAACAGGTCGTATGGCTGGGGTATCTGTAACATCTGCAGAAGGTTCTCCAGATGCTGAAGTTCAAATTAGAGTTCGTGGTGGCGGATCTTTAACTCAAGATAGTTCTCCATTAATTATTGTTGATGGTTTTCCTGTTAATAATATGAGTGATGTTTCTCCTTCTAATGTTGAAAGTGTTACTGTGTTAAAAGACGCATCTTCAACAGCTATTTATGGTTCTAGAGGTGCAAATGGTGTTATTATTATTACAACAAAAAGTGGTAAAGGTGGTAAAATGGAAGTTAGTTTTAATACTTTCTATGGACAAAAAAAGATTGCCAATACCATTGATGTTCAATCACCAGAAGATTTTGTTAAATGGCAATACGAATATGCTTTGCTTAGAGACAACGTAGATTCTTACGAGAAATATTTTGGCCAATGGCAAGATAATGATCTGTATAATGGAATGAAAGGAAACAACTGGCAAAAGCAAATTTATGGTCGTGCTGGTGAAGTTCAAAGTTATGATTTAGGAATCCGTGGAGGAGGCGAAGCAGTTTCTTATAATTTCAACTACAACCGCTATGTTGAAAAAACAATTATGCAAGGTTCTGATTTTAACAGAAACAACTTATTACTTGCATTAAAAAATAAAGCTGGTGAAAAAGTAGATTTGTCTTTTACAGTTAGATATTCAGATCAACAAGTAAACGGTGGTGGAGCTAATGAGCAAAACGAAATCTCTTCAGCAGATTCACGTCTAAAACACAGTGTTGGTTATTCTCCAATTCCTTTACCTGGTTTAACTACTGATGATACAGACGAGGCTTTATCTAGTTATTTAGTAAATCCTTTTGTGGCTGTAGCTGATAATCAACGTCAACAATACAAAAGAAATTTAAATTTACTTGGTAGTTTTTCTTGGAAAATAATTGACGATCTAAAATTAAAAGTAGACTTAGGTATGGATACTTATAATTATTTAGATTATCGTTTTTATGGACGTTCTACTTATTATGCAAATAACAAACCTCTTGCTGAAAATCAAGGAAAACCTTCATTGGTGTTTTCTGATCAAACAAGAGATAGATTTAGAAATGCAAATACACTTGATTACGACTTTGATAAAGTATTGAATGACAAACACAGTTTAAAAGTGCTTGTGGGTGAAGAAATGATCTTTACTAAAAACAACGAAGTTACTTCTGTAATTCAAGGTTTTCCAGAGTTCTTTAATTTTGACAATGCTAAAAAACTTACCACTCAAGGTAAGCCAGATTCTGTTGAGAATTATTACAGTCCAGATGATATTTTATTATCTTTCTTTGGTCGTGTAAATTATAGCTTCAAAAATCGTTACCTTTTAACAGGAACTTTCCGTGCCGATGGTTCAAGTAAATTTTTAAGTGATAATCAATGGGGGTATTTTCCATCTGCTGCTGTAGCTTGGAAAATGAAAGAAGAAAATTTCTTGAAAGATGTTAAAGTTATAAACGAACTTAAATTAAGGTTAAGTTATGGTGAAGCAGGAAATAACAACATTCCTGTTGGTCAAACAGTTAGAGCTTTTGGACCAAAAACCACAAATTACATAAATGGAATTCCTTCATACTGGGCTGCATCTAACACAATGCCAAATCCAGATCTAAAATGGGAAACTACAATTACATCAAATATTGGTATCGACTTCGGATTGTTTAACAATCGCTTAACGGGTTCTGTAGAAGCTTATAAAAACAAAACACAAGATCTATTGCTAAATTTCCCTGTTCCAGGATCTGGTTATGATACGCAATACCGAAATATGGGAGAGAATCAAAATACAGGATTTGAAGCTTCATTTAATGTAACTGCAATTCAAAAAGAGAACTTTTATTTAGATTTTTCTTTCAACATTGGTGTTAATAAAAATAAAATCAACTCACTTGGAGTAATGGATGATTTTGGTCAACCAACTGGTTGGGCTTCTTCACAAATTGGAGATGATTATATTGTACAAGTTGGTCACTCATTGGGTGAAATGTATGGATTCCAAAGTGATGGACGTTATGAAGTGTCTGACTTTGATTATGCTGATGGTGTTTACACATTAAAACCAGGTGTTGTAGATAGCCAAGCAATTGTTGGCCCTCTTTTACCAGGTTCAATGAAATTAAAAAATACTGATGGTAGTGATGATAATTTAGTAACTACAGCCGATAATTCTATAATTGGAAATGCACTTCCAAAAAGTGCGGGTGGTTTTGTTCTTACTGCAAACGGTTACGGTTTCGATTTTACAGCTGCTTTTAATTATAGCATAGGAAACGATGTTTATAACGCAAATAAAATTGAATTTAACACTTCAAACCTTAATGCACAATACAGAAATTTAACTACTGATATGGCTGATGGTGTTAGATGGACAAATTTAGATCCTGTATCAGGTCAATTAGTAACAGACCCAACGCAATTAGAAGCAATGAATGCTAACACAACAATGTGGTCGCCATATATGAAGAATTTTGTTTTTAGCGATTGGGCTGTTGAAGATGGTTCATTTTTAAGATTGAACAACATGACACTTGGTTATACACTTCCAGAAACAATGGTATCTCAAATTGGAGTTACTAAATTAAGATTTTATGCAACCGGTAGTAATATTTTTATCATTACAAAATACTCTGGTCTTGATCCTGAAGTTTCTACAAGAAGAAAAACGCCTTTAACTCCTGGTGTAGATTATTCACCTTTTCCACGCAGTAGATCAGTTGTTTTTGGTTTAAACCTTACTTTTTAATTTAAAATTTATTAGAAAATGAAATATAAAATAATAATTTTAGGAATAATAATAGCGGGGATTTTCGCTTCTTGTCAAGATGATTTCTTAGACGGGTCTGCAAAATCAACTTTAGATCAATCTGTGCTATTTTCAACACCAGGATTGGCTAAAGGCGCTGTAGATGGCATCAAAGAACCATTTGGACAAACCAACTCTTACAGAGGGCGTCAAACTCCTTTTTATGGATTTAATACAGATACAGAATGGAATTACAACTCAGATAAAGAAGGTGATCCTGTAGGCGAATTGTGTAATTATAATACCACAGCAATTAATGCTTATATGAATAGAGATAATAGCTCTTGGGCTATGATGTATTTAGGAATTGAACGTGCAAATATTTGTATTGAAGGTATACGCCAATATGGTGATCCACAACCTGGAAATGAAATGGGGCAAATATTAGGTGAAGCTTTAACATTAAGAGCCATTTATTATGCTGATTTGCTTAAATCTTGGGGAGATATTCCTGCTCGTTTTGAACCTATTAATAAAGAAACAATTTATATTGAAAAATCTAGCAGAGATGTTATTTATAAACAACTTATTGCTGATTTAGGTGAAGCTTCTACATTGGTAGCTTGGCCAAATGAAACCAATGCAACAACAACTGTAGAAGATGTTAACAAAGCTTTTGTTAAAGCATTTAGAGCTCGTGTAGCAATGGCTGCAAGTGGTTTTCAACAATATCCTGATGGTGTAAGAAGAAGCAATGATCCTGAACTTTCTGTTGCAAAAATGTATAAATTGGCATTAGATGAGTGTCGTGATGTTATCAATAGCGGAATGGCTAAATTAGAACCTACTTTTGAAACTGTTTGGAGAAAACTTAATGAGGAAAATATTACCGCAGGCGGAGAATCGCTTTGGGAAATTCCTTTTGCAGATGGTAGAGGTCGTGTAAACTTTTCTTTTGCAGTTCGCCACCGTAGTGTTGACCAATATACAGGTCAACCTAGAGGAGGAATTGCAGGCCCACTTCCTACCGTTTTTTACGATTTTGATGAATCTGATATCCGTAGAGATATTACTTGTGTTCCTTACGAATGGGGAACTGCTGTAAATGGTGTATCACAACAAAATTTAGTAGGATCTGATACTTGGTATTTTGGAAAATACCGTTACGAATGGATGACTCGTTATGTTACTTCTACAAATGATGATGGAATAAATAAATTATACATGCGTTATGCTGAAGTTCTTTTAATTGCTGCAGAAGCGGCTAATGAGTTAGAAGGGCCTGCTACAGCAGCTCCATATTTAAAACAAATTAGAAAAAGAGCATTTGCTCCTGAAGATCAAGCACAAAAAGTTGACGCTTATATTAGTTCTTTAACTAGTAAAGAAGCCATGTTTAATGCCATTGTAAATGAACATAAATATGAATTTACTGGAGAAATGGAACGTAAACAAGCGCTTATACGTTGGAATTTATTAGGTAAAAATTTAACTGAAGCTAAAGAAAAAATGGTAGATTTTAAAAATCGTACCGGTGCATATGCTGATGTTCCTACAACTTTGTATTACAAATATAAAGACGACAATGAAACGCTTGATATTTATGGATTAAATAGAGGTGAAAACCAAAATCCAGGCTCTGAATACTCTTTAATTGCTTGGGATAAATTGGAAGATGTTAGGATAAATTCTCTTTTTAAGGAAGGTGTAAATCCTGATGATAGACAGTTTTGGCCAATATGGCAATATTTTATTGATGGAAGTAACGGTAAATTGACGAATGATTACGGTTATTAGAAGAAATAAATTTAACAAATACGTTATTATGAAAACAAAAAATATATTAAACAAATTATTATTAACGCTTTTGCTAAGTATTACAATCTTTGGCTGTAATAGTTACGATCAAGATGTGATTGAAGAGTTAGTAGTAGACAGAGAATTTGCGCCTACAGGAATAACAGCTAGAATTAGAAATCAAGTAGTTGTTGAATTAAACTGGACAGCAAAAGAAAATGTAACTAAGTACCTTTTAGAATTTAGTGCTGATGATCCAGATTTTAACAACATTTTTAAATCTGTTGAAGTTTCTCCTGAAGAACTTCCTGTTCAAGTTACTTTAGAAGGTGAAACAACTTATTCAATAAGATTAAAAGCGGTAAGCGAAAGAGGATTGGAAGATTCTAAATGGACATATGGTGAAGCAACTACTTTAACTGAACAAATTATGTTGCCTCAAGAACCTGGTGATATAAAAGCTTTAGAAGCTACACTTAGATGGCCAGCAAATAGCAATGTAACGCAAATTGTTTTAACTCCAGGTGATATTACTCATGTGATTACACCTCAAGAAAAAATTGATGGTGTTGCTACAATCACAGATTTAACAAGTGAAACTGCTTACGCTGCTGTGTTGTATAACAATGCTAAGGTTAGAGGTACTGCAGATTTTACAACAGGAATTGACGTAGGTGATAATACTTTAGTTACTATTGAAGACGATTTATTCCAAGTAATTGCTGATGCAGCTCCTGGAGATATATTGTTGTTAGAAGCTGGCGATTATACTGCACAAACTGGTATCATAACTTTAGATAAATCTATTACTATTCAAGGTTTAAGAGCTTATGACAAACCATTGTTAAAAGTTGCTTTTCTTGCTGTTGCAGGTGCTACGGATATTAGTTTAATTGACTTAGATTTAGAAGGAGACGGACCAGATTTAGATCAAAATAATGATGTTGTTAGATACAACGAAGCTGGTAGTTTCAATTCACTATTAATTAGTGGTTGTAATATTCACAATTATAGAAAATCATTTATTGCTGGTAATGTTACTGATGCTATTGTACAAACTGTAACAGTTGAAAATTGTATTGTAACTGATGTTTATACCAATGGTGGTGATTTTATAGATTTTAGAAATTCAGATGTGCTAAATATTACTGTTAAAACAAGTACTTTTAACAATTGTGCTCCTGGTCGTGATTTCTTTAGATTGGATGATGCAGGAACCTCAACTCAAAAAGGTCTAACTTGCAATGTACTGTTAGAAAGTTGTACTTTATATGGGGTTTCTAATACCGCAGACAGAGTTATGTATGTAAGATTTCAAGCAAATAAAATTACTGTAAAAAATAATCTATTTGCTGCAACAACTGCCTATTATTCAAACCAAAGTAGAACTGATGATGCTCCTACATTTGTAAATAATAATTATTTTAACGCACCAGGATTTTTTGATTCAACACAAGTAAGATATGATGGCTCAGATTCTTATACTACTTTAGACCCTGGATTTGCAGATGCTTCAACAGGTAATTTTAAAATTTCAGATCAAACCTTATTAGACAATCAAGTTGGTGATCCGCGTTGGTTACAATAAATAATAAGTTTTAATGCATAGTTTATTGTTAATAAAAAAGGAGGTATGCACTATTTCGCATACCTCTTTTATTTAATAACAACTAGTAAATATAACCGCACATAAATTCAAAAGTAAAACTTAATAATTAACATTTTTCTGTTTGTTTTAACAAAGACAATAGGATACTGTTTTTTACTATTACGATTACTAAAACCAAACCAATTATTATGATAAAAAAAATCCTTTTTTTATTCTTTTCATTTTTTATGGCAGTGATTTTGTCATACGGACAAAATCAAAACTCCGTAAATTATGATTTTACTGATGGAACTATTATTACCAACCAACAAAGTGTTGACGGTAAATTAACATTGGGTGGTGCATATAAATACCACTCGGTAAATTATGGCCTTAATCTAAAAGTAGACCAAGAAATTAACATTGCTGTTAATGGAAGTTGTACCATTCGTTTTACGAGTTCTAAATACTCAAAATTAAATATACTGGGTACAGCTACTAATACAGGTGATCTTGGTGAGCAAAAAACTTTTGTAACCAATGATGGTGAAACCTTCGATTTTGTGTATTCAGGAATAGCAACTACTTTAAATTTTAAAACTGTTGCAGGTACTGGTGGTGATGCTTATTTACCTAATGTTGAAGTAATTCCAGCTCAGTTTGGAAAAGATTTTACTTCACCTGAAAAAAACATAGCTTACACATTTGATTTAAGAAATGAAAGTATTGTACCTACAAGCCCTTCAAACAATATAGAAGTCGGACTTTTTAAAATTGATGCAGGATGTTGTAATGGTTTGGGATTAAACGGTTCACAACACGGAATTACTTTTAAAGATGGCAATATAATTACCCTTCAAGTAGCTGGAAATAGCTATATTAGAGTTGGAGCCGATCAATATTCTGGTGGTAACATTGATGTTTCAAGCACTACTGGTGCTTTTGATATTGTTTCACAAAGTAACAATACAGGAGCTACTTTTAGCGATGGTACACCTTTATATGTAGATTTTTTATATGTTGGTACAGCAGGAACTGTGGTTTTAAATCATACAGGAGGTGGTACAACTTATTTGCCATATATTGAAGTTTCTCCAGTGCCTTTTGATGTAAGTTTAACACCTTGGGTTCAAAAAACAGGAACAATCACAATAAACGGAACTGTTATTGATTTTACTTCAGGAGCAGACGCAAGTAGCAACGCTACTGTAACACTTAATGCTGGTACAGTTGTAAGTGCAACTAATGAAGCTGCTTCAATTCTTATAGATTTAGCAGGTCAAAATCTTTCAACATACACTCCTGTGGTAACTGGCGATATCGCTTCCGCAGAAATAGTTGGAGATGTATTAAAGATTGGTTTTACAGATCAAACAACCGATCCAAAAACATATCTAATAACTGTTAGCGATAATAGTAAAGTTGTTGAAGCTGAGCCAGGCGTAGTTTATTCTTATAGTTTTGCTGATGGATCTGTTTTTCCACAAACATCATACACATCATTAAGATATTCAACTTTTTTAACTGCTGATGGTATTGTAACCGCAAACAGCAATACAACAGACGATAAAGGTAAATTTGGTTTTCATGATGCTACACACGGTTTGGTCGCTTTTCCAGGAAACTCTTTTGATATAATTGTTGCAGGTAATGCTACAATTAGTTTTATTGTTGATATCTACGGAAGTGCAAAAGATGCAATATTTGAATTTACAGATGAAAATTCAAATGTTTTAGGGTCAATTGCAGCACAAAATATTAGAATTTCGGATGCATTTGCTTCAAGTTTTTCATATACTGGTCCGGCTGGTGTTATCACTGCAACCTTAAAAAGTGTTGACTTCCCTACTGCTGAAGTTTATCTTCACGGGTTAACTATTGAAAATGCTGCAGCTATTGCACCTTCAAATGGTTTACCTGATGTTTGGGATTTTGGTGCTGCTCAATTAGACGATACCAAATTCAATAATAAATTAACAGAAGATGATATCAATGCTTGGTACGATGCTTCTGTTGTTGCAGGAACTGCTGGTGTAACATTGCCTTCATTCTCTGCTGGAGTTTTAAGTTGGGTTGGTGGATCTTCAGACAGATTAAGAACTTCAAACACAAATGTAAGTCGTTACGATGAAAATTTATCAAGTGTTACCGATTTTTCAGGAAGAATATACGTGAATGCATCAGGTGCTTCAGGACGCTATTTAAGCCTTGCTTTAAGTGAAGATGATGAAGTAACAATTTGGGCATTGGCACAATCTGGTGGTGGAAAACTTCATTTTGAATATGTTCCAGATCCAAGTACGCAAGATGATGTATTTGATTTACCAGGTACGCTTACTCAGTTTAAATTTGTAGCAAAAGCTGCTGGTACTTACCACATTTATGATGCAGTTGATAAGCCAAGTTATTATAGAGTTATACGTAGTGATGCTCATTATTTAGATTTAACAGGAAATGTAGATGTTTCTCAGGCTGCAGGTATTCCTTCAGAATATAAGATTCAGTTTACCAATGAAGCTGGAAAAAATTGGTCAACTTCAGCAACAGGCGGAGCATATCAAATAAAATTACCAATTGGATATACTTATGAAATGAGCTTATTAAGTGCCAATGGATATGTAATTTCTAACGGAAGTACTTTAACTATAAATGAGTCAACAACAACTAAAGATATCTCAATACAAAAAGTTGAATTGTATACGGTTTCTGGAGCTATTACTGGTTTAGGTACAAGTATCTCCGACCTTTATTTAATTTTTTCGCCTAATGCTTCTGCAAACACCGTTTTTGTTCCAAAAGCAACTATTGATGTAAATGCAGCAACTTATAAAGTTCAATTAGAACCAACTATTGAATATATCATTTCTTCAGAAGGTATAGACGATTATTTTATTCCTGAAAACAAAATTACAATTCCAAATAGTGATACTACTGCTGAAATTGTTTTTACAAATAAACCAACTTATGCGGTTACTATAGAAACACCAGGTTTAGATGCTGAACAAAAAGGCAAACTATCATTGTTGTTTTCTAACTTAAATGAAACTAATTATAGTTATACTTTTAGTGATATAAATACTGTTGCTTTAAGAGATGGTACTTATACGGTTAAAGTTGATGGTTTAGATGAATACCCTATTGCACTTGCTTTGACTTCAAACTTAGAAATTAATGGCGCTATAGCTAATAAAACATTAAATTTTAATCCGGTTACAAATTGGCCGTTTAATGATAAAGTTATTTCAACAAGTACTTTATTTTATAAAGGACTTTCATTTACAGGTACCGCAGGTGCCATTAAAAATGAAATAGCTAAAGGTCACTTATCTTGTGCTGCAGGTGGAGAAATAAATGTGCCACTTCAACCAGGAGAAAAAATGATTGTAACGTACTATTACGCTGCTAATTTTTCTATTGATGGTGGAGACGCAATTACTACAACCAGCGGAAGCACTTCGCAGTTTGAAACTACTGAATATGCTTTTACAGGTACTACCGCAGGTACAGCTAAAATAACAATTATTGGTGCTACCTATATTACCAATATTGCAATAGCTAAAGTGGTTGATTATAGTCCAGAATTAACTGTTGGAGTTGATAAAAATTTCCAAACAATTAATGCTGCTCTTAAGGCTATTTCTCAAATGGATAGACCAAATAATGAGCGCGTTACTGTTTTAATTGATGCTGGTAATTATGAGGAAATGGTTGTAATTGACAATCCTAATATTACTTTAAAAAATGCTGCTCGTGAACCAAGTATCGAATTAACAAATAACGGAGTGGATATTGCAAACAATGCAGTGCGTATTACTTCTTATTATGGATATGGGTACAACTATTTTAGTCAGGGAACTGATAACAAATGGAATGCAGAAGCATTAGCTGTTAACAAAGCAAATGGATACCAACAATATACCAATGTATCTGGAACAACAAATGCATCGTACTGGAATGCAACGCTGGTTGTTAGAAGTAATGGATTTATTGCTGAAGACATTATTATTGAAAATTCTTATAACCAATATATTTCTAAAAAAGAATCAGAAGATATTGTTGTTTTAGGAAGTGGAAATAAAGGCGTTCGTCCAACGGATTATGGCAATACGTCAGTTCAAAATAGAAGTTTTGTAGAACGTGCTGCTGCAATTGGTATTGCAAACGGTACAGACAAAGTAATTTTAAACAAATGTAGAATTGTTGGCAGACAAGATTCTTTTTATGGAGGTTCAAACTCAAGATTGGTAGCTTACAAAGGAGCTATGATGGGTGCTGTTGACTACATTTTTGGTGGTATGACAGCTGTGTTCTATCAGTCAGATTTTGTATTGAATACAAGTGATACAAGTGGAGATGCCGCTTATATTACTGCAGCTCAACAAGGAAGCGGAAGAGGTTTTTTAATGTACGAATGTAATGTGATTTCAACAATTCCAGGTGTAAATACAGCATCGACACAAGGCGCTAAACCAGGATTTTTTGGGAGACCTTGGCAAGCAACAACAAGCGAAGTTGTATTTTACAATACCAATATTGATGTTTCAACATATACTGGTTATGAAGGAAAATCTTTAATTGAGCCTGAAGCTTGGAAAAACACCTTAGGTGGAGAATCATCTATGATGTATGAATACGGAACTAAAGAAAGTTCAAATGAAAACAATTCGGGCAATCGTGCTTCTTGGTCAACGGTATTAACTGCACCAACACTTAAAGATGGTACAGAAATAACCACCTTCAATTTCACCAAAGGAAATGACGATTGGGATCCAATTCCTGAATTGATAGCGGGTGAAGATTCTGACAATGATGGTATCTCAGACTCAATCGACAACTGTGTAGATACCTACAATCCAGATCAAGCAGATATGGATAATGATGGTATTGGTGATGTATGTGACGATAGTGATTTAGATGGTATTGTAGATAGCGAAGATCAATGTCCAAATTCTACCATAGGTGCTGTTATTGATGTTTTTGGATGTGAAATATTTGAACTTCCTGCTAATAATTTTAGCATCATAACTACAGCTAGTTCTTGTAATGGCGGAAACAATGGAGCTATAGATATTAGCGCTTCAAACAAGGACTACACTTACAACATTGAAGTTTCTGGGTCGGAAACCACAAAATCTGCAACCCTTTCTTCAACTAATGAATTTGCGCAAGTGATTGATGGTCTAAACAGTGGAACGTACAAACTTTGTATCACTATTGAAGGTAAAGAAAATTACCAACGATGCTTTAATGTAATTATTGAAGGTCCTACTCCATTATCGGCTTATGCTAAAACAGATTTGGATCATAAAACCACAACAGTATCTTTATTAGGTGCAAAAAATTATAATATAAATCACAATGGTAAAATTACAACAACTACTCAATCATCTGTAATAATTGATTTAGTTGCTGGGCAAAATTCTATTGAAATTACAACAGATTCAGATTGTCAAGGTAAATTTTCAGAAAACATATTTATTTCAGAAGAAATTACAGTTTATCCAAATCCAACAAAAGGAAATCTTCGCGTTTATGTAAATGGATCAGATAAAAAAGCAACGGTTTCATTATATGATCTTCAAGGAAGATTATACTTAACCAACACCAAAGATGTATCTTCAAATAGAGAAATAAATCTTGATTTATCAAATTTCCAAAATGGCATCTACGTGTTATCAATCAATTCGGAAACTGTTAGTAAATCAATTAAAATCGTTAAAAATAATTAATTATGAAAACCATAAAACACATCATAAATTTAAAAGCAATTTTGGTTTTTATAGCCAGTGCATTCCTATTTTCGTGTTCAAGTGACGACGATGGTATTCCTACCTACAGCGGTACTCCAGGTAAGGCTGTATTAACCTTACCTATCAACAATCAAGAATGTGAATTAGGTGATATTATAGATAATAATGCAGCTGTTACGCTTAGTTGGGAAGCATCTGCCAATACTGAAAAGTATGATGTTAAAATTGTAAACCTAATTACAGAGCAAGTTACCCTTAATGTAGGTGTACCAACAAATACAACAGTTGTAAGGCTTTTAAGAGGTTACCCATATTCGTGGATGGTTTCTTCAAGAAATTCAGGAGATATTATTACACAATCTGATGTTTGGAAATTTTATATTACAGGCGACGGGGATTCTAACAATGTTCCTTTTCCTGCAACACTTGCAAGTCCTTTTTCGGGAGCTACAGTAAAACCAGTTGATGGCAAAGTTACTTTTGAATGGTTAAGTGAAAGTAAAGATGCTGATGGAGATGTATTAAGTTACAACTTATTTTTAGATACTGTTGATGGCAATCAAACTCCTAAAGAAGAATGGTTAAATTTAAAAGAAACAACCATTGATATTGAAGTTGAACAAAACACTATTTATTTTTGGCATGTTGAAGTAAGTGATGGTGTTAATACCGCTATAAGCGCAACGTATACTTTTAAAACAGGAGATACAGACTCATCAATTATAGACGGTAAAGTAGTAAGTACTTCTGCCGAAATATTAGATGCGATTGCTGGAGCTACTCTTGGTGAAAAAATTTATGTAAGAGGAGGTGAATATATTTTTAACTCAACTATAAAAATAGAACAAAGTGGAAGTGCATCTTATGTAATATCTTTATTGGCATATCCAGATGATGAAACAAGACCTAAATTTAATTTTTCTTCAATGAGCGAAAATTCTTCAAATAGAGGAATCGAATTAAATGGTAATTTTTGGTACATTAAAGGTATTGATGTTTTTGGCGCTGGTGATAACGGAATGTATGTGTCTGGAAATAGTAACTTAATTGAATTTTGTACCTTTAGTGAAAACGCAGATACAGGTCTTCAAATTAGCAATGGAGGTGCAAATAATACCGTTTTAAACTGTGATTCTTTTTTTAATGCAGATTCTACTTTAGAAAACGCCGATGGTTTTGCTTGTAAATTAGATGCTGGTACAGGTAACAAATTTATTGGATGCAGAGCTTGGCAAAATCTTGATGATGGTTGGGATGGCTATTTAAGAGGAAACGATAATATTACAACAACTTACGAAAACTGTTGGGCATTTAAAAACGGATATTTAAAAAATGGAAGTGTTGGAGCTGGTGATGGTAACGGATTTAAAACAGGTGGTAGTGATGATAAATTATTGAAACACAATGCAGTTTATACAAATTGTATAGCTGTTGGCAATACACACGATGGTTTTGATCACAATAGCAACCGAGGAAATATTACAATTTACAACAGTTCGGCTTATCAAAATGGTAAAAATTACTCTTTTAGCAATACCAATCCTGCAGAAAAGCTAATTATTAAAAATAGCAATACTTTAGGAGAATTTGGTAGCTTAGGTGGTACCATTTTAGATGTTACAAATAACAGCTGGCAAGATGGAATTATTGTTACTGCTGATGATTTTAAAAGTATCAATTATAGTGAATTATCTTCAGCCAGAAAAGCTGATGGAAGCTTACCAGATATCACCTTTTTTCATTTAAAAGCTGATAGCGATTTAATTGATAAAGGTGTAAATGTAGGATTGCCATTTAATGGCTCTGCTCCAGATTTAGGTGCTTTTGAATATTAATAATTTTATATTTAAGTGAAGGTTACTAAGCGCATATTGATTGTTTTTATTTTGTGTTCAAATACTATTTTTTCACAAATAAATTATCCTATTGACACATCTTATACGGTAAATAGCACTTATAATAAATTAATAAAAAAGTACCCTCAAATTAAAATTATAACATCGCAAACATATCAAAATGTTAGTGAAAAAAGAGCGATTGTTTATAAAGAAATTGGTGAGCGAAAATTACATATTGACGCTTTTTTAAATACTAGTAAAACAGATTCACCTGCCGTTATTTTAATTCATGGCGGTGGGTGGAAATCTGGAAACAAATCTCTTATGGAGCCTTTAGCACAAAAAATTGCTTCAAAGGGGTATACTTGTTTTACAGTTGAATACCGATTGTCTCCAGAAGCAATTTATCCTGTAGGTATTTACGATGTGAAAAATGCCATTCAATTCATAAAATCCAATGCAATAAAATTTAATATTGACCCTACAAAAGTAGCTATTTTAGGATGTTCATCTGGTGGTCAAATGGCCGCTTTAATTGGCACAACAAATAACAATCTAGCCTTTGAAAATGCTGATAGTAATTATACTGAATCGTCTGCTGTACGGGCTATTGTTGATATAGATGGAGTGATCGCTTTTAAACATCCCGACTCGTTTGAAGGCGAAGTGGCAGGTAAATGGTTAGGCGGAAATTCACAAGAAAAATTAACTACTTGGTTGCAAGCATCAGCATTAACACATACCAATAAAAACACACCGCCAATATTATTTATTGGAAGTCAATACCCCCGATTTTTGGCAGGAAATAATGACATGGTGAAAATTTTAGATCAGTATGGCATTTATCATCAAAAAAAAATTATAGAAAACACACCTCATTCCTTTTGGTTATTTCACCCTTGGTTTGAAGAAACATCAACATACATTATTCATTTTTTAGACAAAATATTCAAAAATCATTAAAATTATTTCATAATTCATAAGCAAGATGAAAACATTAAAATTTACACTAGTTTTATTATTAATTAGCTTTATTTCTTGTAAAAATCAAGAAAAAAAAGAAGCAGTTGAAGTTGTAATTCCAGAAGCAGTTTACAATATGGAAACTGCCAAAACCTATGCCGAATTATCTATTAAAGAAGGTGGGCATTGGGAAGGAAGAGAATATATTGATGGAACTTTTAAAAACGTAACAGAACTAAAAGTACCTGCACAACATACAGACCATTCTTGGTTTATTAGATACGAAGGCCCAGGATGGGAAAGCAATAAAGTTGCATACAGAATGTATTTAGACTGGAGAAATTGTATTGATATTTTTGGAAAAGTTACTGAAGATATGATTCTTTCAAAAGTAGGTCAAGATGGTTTTGATTCGTACCACGAAAAAAGCGATTGGGGAATGGATATTTTAAAAGCCGGAAAAGGTTTAGGTATAGGCTCAATTGGAAGATTTTCAAATAACGAAGTATTACATTTTAAAAACGTAGATTCTACTTTTGCTAAAGTTGAAAATACGCCAGATAAATCAACTGTTATAGTAGATTATTATGGTTGGAATACTGCAAATGACACAATAGATTTACATCAGGTTTTATCAATAACTCCAAATGTGCGTTATACAAAACACAGTATTACTCCTTCAAAAAAAATTGAAGGTATTTGTACAGGAATTGTAAAACACGGTGTAAATTACTTTACTAAAGAAAGTGAAAATAAACAATGGGGATATATTGCTACTTACGGTAAACAAACGTTGGCTAAAGTTCCTGATAATCTTGGAATGGCAATATTTTATAAAGTTGAAACGGTTAAAGAAGTTACAGATTGGGAACACGATCATTTGTTACTTTTTAAACCTACCACAAATGAAATTTCTTTTTATTTTTTAGCAGCTTGGGAACAAGAAGTTAAAGGAATTAAAACTGAAGTTGAATTTTTATCTTATTTAGATAAATTATTAACAGAATTGAATAACAATAATAAATTATAACATCATGATTGTATTAAAAAAAATACTGGTAGTTGTTTTTACGCTTTTTGTTACAGTCTTATTAAGCAGTTGCAAAAATGAAAAAAAGGAAGTTAATGAAGCTGAAATAGTTAAAGAAAAAGAAATTTCAGATACCTTAAAATGGTCTGAAAGAATGATTCTTTCAGAAATTCATCGTTTTCCAAAAGCCTCTTTGTTAGATTTTAGAGATACTCCAAAATGGAGTTATACAAACGGACTTGTTTTAAGTGCAGCAGCAAGAGTTTATGAACAAACTAACAATCCAAAAATTTACAATTACATATACGAATATGCTGATGAAATGATTGATAGTGCTGGAAATATAAAAACCTATAAATTATCAAACCAAAATCTGGATATGATTAAATCTGGAGATGTTTTGTTGTATTTGTATTCTAAAACAAAAGAAGAACGGTTTTTAAAAGCTATGGAAACTTTAAATAGTCAAATGGAAACACAACCTAAAACTTCAGATGGTGGTTATTGGCATAAAAAAGTATATCCAAACCAAATGTGGTTAGACGGATTGTATATGGCAGAGCCTTTTCATACAAAATATGCAGTAGATTTTATAGATGATGCTGATAAGGCTCAAAAAATATTTGATGATGTTGTACTTCAATTCGATTTAATTCAAAAACATAGTCGTGATGAAAAAACTGGACTTCTTTATCACGGTTGGGATGAAAGTAAAGAGCAAAGATGGGCAAATAAAGAAACTGGAAATTCTCAACATTTTTGGTCAAGAGGAATGGGCTGGTACGGAATGGCAATGGTTGATGTTTTAGATTTTTTACCTGAAAATCATTCAGGAAGAGAAAGAATTATAACCTATTTAAATCAGTATGCAGAAGCAATAACCGCAGTACAGCATGAAACAGGTTTGTGGTATCAAGTGTTAGATCAAGGTAATAGAGAAGGTAATTATTTAGAAGCTACTGGTACAGCAATGTTTGTTTACACTTTCGCAAAAAGTGCTAAAAAAGGCTATTTAGATGCTAAATATTTAACAGTAGCAGAAAAAGGATACAAAGGACTTATTGATAATTTAATTTCTGTTGAAGAAAATGGCGTTGTAAATCTTAATAAATGTTGCGGTGTTGCCGGTTTAGGTGGTGATCCATATAGAGATGGATCTTATGAATATTACGTGAACGAAATTATTCGTTCTAACGATCCAAAAGGAACAGGTCCTTTTATTATGGCTAGTCTTGAGTTAAACAAATAATTTATCAATTAAAACCATTGGGTGTTTTTAAACGCAATCAACTTATGAGAAAATTTAGTGTCATATTGTTTTTATCAAGTTTTAGCTATTTAGTTGCGCAACAAACAACTACTATTTCAAAAGTTTGGGTTGCAGATAATGGAGATGGAACTTATAAAAATCCAATCATTCACGCAGACTATTCTGATCCAGATGTGATAAGAGTTGGAGATGATTATTATATGACAGCCTCATCATTTAACTGCGTTCCGGGTTTACCTATATTGCATTCAAAAGATATGGTTAATTGGAATTTGATAAATTATGCGCTTCAAAAACAACCTCCATTTGATGTATTTGACAAACCACAACACGGAAATGGTGTTTGGGCACCTTGTATAAGATATCATAACAATGAATTTTATATTTATTACCCTGACCCAGATTATGGAATTTATATGGTAAAGACAAAAGACCCTAAAGGAATTTGGTCTGAACCAATTTTAGTGAAAGAAGGAAAGGGAATTATTGATCCTACTCCACTTTGGGACAATGATGGTAAAGTATATTTAGCTTATGCATTTGCTGGAAGCAGAGCCGGAATTAAAAGTTTGTTAGTAGTTTGCACAATGAACCAAGAAGGTACAATTGCTAATAACGATGAGGTAATGCTTATTGATGGGCATTTAAACGAATCAACAATTGAGGGTCCTAAATTTTATAAGTACAACGGTTATTACTACATTTTTGCACCTGCAGGTGGCGTTTCTACAGGTTGGCAAACGGTGCTAAGAGCTAAAAATATTTATGGTCCTTACGAAAAGAAAAAGGTTTTAGAACAAGGAAAAACGGAGGTTAACGGACCTCATCAAGGCGCTTGGGTGCAAACGCAAACAGGTGAAGATTGGTTTTTTCATTTTCAAGACAAAGGTGCTTACGGACGAATTGTGCATTTACAACCCATGAAATGGGTAAATGATTGGCCTGTTATTGGAAATGATAAAGATGGAAATGGAAGTGGAGAACCTGTTGCTGTTTATAAAAAACCAAATGTAGGAAAGCCCTACCCTATTTCAACACCTCAAGATTCTGATGAATTTAACAATACAAAACTTAGCTTACAATGGCAATGGCATGCAAATCCACAAGTATACTGGGGTTTTCCAACAAGTATGGGGCATTATACAATGTATTGCCGTCCTATTCCAGAAAAAGCTAAAAATTTATACGATGTTCCTAATTTATTATTGCAAAAATTTCCTGCGGAAGAATTTACAGCAACCGCAAAACTAACTTTCAATGCTCGTTTTAATAAAGAACAAACAGGACTGTTAATTATGGGGTTAGATTATAGCTACCTTAAAGTTCAGCAGTTGAACAATGAACTTTTTGTATCTCAAGTTATATGTAAAAATGCCGATAAAAATGGTATTGAAAAAGAAAGTAATTCAATAAAAATAAAAGATAACACATTCTATTTACAGCTAAAAGTAAAAAAAGGAGGTATTTGTGAATTCTTTTTTAGTGAAAATGGAAAAAAATTCAAGCAAATTGGCTCTGATTTTACAGCTCGAGAAGGAAAATGGATTGGTGCAAAAATGGGCTTTTTAGCTCTTAGGGAAGGCGTAATTAATGATGCAGGAAGTGTTGATATTGATTGGTTTAGGGTTGATTAAATTTAATTTATGAAATTTATACAAATAAAAAAAGTTGTGGTGATAGTGTTACTATTACTAATAAATACTTCCATTTTTTCGCAAAAAAAAGTCGAACAATGGCAGCGTTTTGAAATCAGTTTAACTAATAAAATAAATGGCAATAGCTTCAATAATGTAAAGCTTTCTGCTAAATTCTTCAATAAAGATACAAGCTTTGTTGTAAATGGTTTTTATGATGGAAATAACATTTTTAAAATTCGATTTATGCCACAAGAAATTGGTAAATGGAATTATATTGTTAAAAGTAATATACCTGAATTTAATAATAAAAAAGGTGAATTTGAATGTATAAAAGCAACAGCCAACAACCACGGAATTGTTAAAGTTAGCGATACTTATTACTTTAAATATGCTGATGGTAAACAATACTATCCGTTTGGAACTACAGCATACGCGTGGTTACATATGGGAAACGAATTGCAAGAAGAAACATTACAATCTTTAAAAAAATCGGGGTTTAATAAAGTTAGAATGTGCGTTTTTCCAAAAGATTATAATTTAGTAAAAGAAGAGCCTGTAATTTACCCTTTTGAAATAAAAAATATTGAAATAAATGCAAATGGGGATAAAATATTTACTTGGGATTTTGAAAAATTCAATCCTGCCTTTTTTCAACATTTAGAAAAAAGAATTGATGATTTAGCCGCTTTAGGTATTGAAGCCGATTTAATCCTTTTTCATCCTTACGATAAAGGACGTTGGGGTTTTGACTCTATGCCTACTGAGGTGAATATAAAATATCTTAATTATATAACAGCTCGTTTGGCTTCGTTTAAAAATGTATGGTGGTCTTTGGCTAATGAGTGGGATTATTTAACAGCAAAAACCGTGAAAGATTGGGACGTTTTAATAGAAACAGTTGCAAAAAATGATCCATATAATCATTTGTGCTCAATTCATGGAGCAACTGCTACTTACTATAACTATTTAAAACCAGCGTTTTCACATGTAAGTGTTCAAGATGAAGCACCTGTTCAAAATCCTTATTCAGTAGCAACCTTAAGAAATATTTATAAAAAACCCATTGTTTTAGATGAAGTTGGTTACGAAGGAAATTTAGATTCAAGATGGGGAAGATACAGTCCAGAACAAATGACTCATCTAATTTGGAATGGTGTAATTGGAGGCGGTTATGTAACACACGGTGAAACTTATATGTTTAAGGGTGCGACTGATACTATATTTTGGGCGGATGGTGGATCTTTTAAAGGATCTAGTTGGAAACGAATTGCTTTCTTAAGAAATATAATTGAAAAAGCTCCTGCTCCATTATATATGGCTGATATAAGTCGTGATTATAAAACAGCATCTGCAGGTAAAGGTTATTATTTAATTTATTTAGGTAAAGATATAAAAGAATCCTGGCTATTTAATTTACCTAAAAAAAATGGTGATGGTGAAAAATTAAAGGAAGGTTGTAAATTTAAAGTAGAAATTATAGATACTTGGGATATGACAATAACTGATTACCCACTAACTTTTGAAACTAAAGCTGTAGATAATTATCGCTTTTATGATAAAAATATCAAAGAGGTTCGTTTACCTTTAAAACCTTATATAGCATTAAGAATTACCCAAATTGATTAAAAAATTATTCAAAATGAAATATTTAAAAAAAGTAACAATGATACTATTTATTGCGTGTATTGCAAGTATCAACATCAAAGCCCAAGTACTAAATAAATCTTGGGAAAAAATTACTCAAATGGATGAAGGACCTTGGTTTGCAACTCAGGAAGCCAAAGATATTGCCGAAAATGTATTGTTATATCAAAGGGATATAGGCGGATGGCCAAAAAACATCCAAATGCAAAAACCTCTAACTGAAGATGAAAAAGATAATTTGATTGCTTTAAAAAGTGATACACATAATATTACAACAGACAATGGGGCTACCTTTTTGGAAATGACATTTTTATCTAAAATGTACAGACAGGTTCCAGATCAACGTTATAAAAATGCGTTTTTAAAGGGTTTAGATTATATTTTAGAAGCTCAATATGAAAACGGTGGATGGCCGCAATTTTATCCGTTAAAAAAAGGATATTATACACATATCACTTTTAACGACGATTCTATGGTAAACATTTTAAATGTTTTAGCCGAAATAAAAAACAAAACAGATTATTATTCAATTCAAGCTCCAGATGAAACTATTGAAAGAACTAAAATAGCCTTTGATAAGGGAATTGATTGTATTCTTAAAACACAATACAAACAAAATGGCGTGTTAACAAGTTGGTGTGCACAACACGACGAAAATACTTTTCTGCCAGCAAAGGCACGTGCTTACGAGTTACCTTCGTTAAGTGGTAAAGAATCTGCAAAAATAGTATTGCTACTAATGACCATTGAAAATCCTTCCGAAGAAATTAAAACAGCAATAAATAGTGCTGTTGAATGGTTTGAAAAAGTAAAAATTACAGGTTTAAAAGAAGTAAGAACTTATAACGAAAAAGGTAAAGTTACTGACAAAAAAATGGTAGCAGATGAAAATGCAGAACCAATTTGGGCTCGTTTTATGGAATTGGATGATAATAGACCGTTTTTTTGTGATAGAGATGGTGTTAAAAAATATAGCATTGAAGAAATTGGAGCTGAACGAAGAAATGGATACGGTTGGTATACAGACCAGCCAAAAGAGGTTTTTAAAAAATATGCACGTTGGAAAAAGAAATATGGAGTTGAATCGGTAGAAACTAAAACAGTAAAAAAAAAACAATAAACGAATTTAATGTAGTTGTTTCAAAAGATGGATTGGGTGATTATTTTAGCATTCAAGAGGCAATTAATGCTTCAAAAGCTTTTCCGTATAAAAGGGTAATTATAAACATTAAAAATGGTGTTTATTATGAAAAAGTTCACATATACTCTTGGAATACAAAAATTTCATTTATTGGAGAGAGCAAAGAAAACACCATTATTTTGTATGGCGATTATTTTAATAAAATTAATTTAGGAAGAAACAGCACTTTTCATACATCAACAGTTTTGGTTGAAGGAAATGATTTTTTTGCCAAAAATTTAACCATTAAAAATACAGCAGGTAACGTAGGGCAAGCAGTTGCTTTAACAATTAACGCAGATAGGGTTTTGTTTGAAAACTGTGCATTTTTTGGATATCAAGATACGGTTTATACAGCTGGAGAAGGATTTAAGCAATATTTTAAAAACTGTTATATTGAAGGAACTACCGATTTTATTTTTGGTGAAGCTACCGTTTTATTTGAAAATTGTATAATCCATAGCAAAGCAGATTCGTATATAACCGCAGCTTCAACACCTGAAAATCAAAAATTAGGGTATGTATTTAAAAACTGTAAACTTACTGCTGATGAAAATTTAACTAAAGTTTATTTGGGAAGACCTTGGCGAAAATATGCTAAAACGGTTTTTATAAATTGTGAAATGGGTGAACATATTGCATCTGAAGCTTGGCATAATTGGAATAATTTAGAAGCAGAAATAACTTCATTTTATGCAGAATATGAATGTAGCGGAAAAGGATTTCAACCAAAAGAAAGAGTAAAATGGTCACATCAATTAAAAAAATCAAAAGCAAAAAAATACACTATTGAAAATATATTTAACAACAAAACAAATCCTTCAACAAATTATTGGTATTTAAAAAAATAAAATAGTATTTCATGAAAAAAAGCATCATTATCATCTTAATAATTTCAAGTTTCACCTGCTTTAGTCAGTCAATAACTGTTTATACTATTGGCGATTCAACAATGGCAAACAAACCAAATCCTGAAGAAAATCCAGAAAGAGGATGGGGACAAATACTGCCTAATTTTTTCACAAATAATGTTGTAATAGATAACAGAGCAGTAAATGGTAGAAGTACCCGTAGTTTTATTACTGAGAAACGTTGGGATTCAGTACTAAAAACCTTAAAAAAGAAGGATTATGTTTTTATACAATTTGGGCACAATGATCAAAAGGAAAATGATCCAAAACGATATACAAATCCGCATACAGCTTACCGACAAAATTTAATTAAATTTATTAAAGAAGCAAGAGAAAAGGGGGCTACTCCAATTCTATTTTCATCAACAGTAAGAAGAAATTTTAACGAATTTGGAACATTAGTAGATACACATGGTGCGTACCCTGCGGAAGTTCGATTGGTTGCTCAGCAATACAATGTACCTTTTATAGATCTTCAATATTTAACAGAGCAATTGGAAGAATCATATGGAGTAGAAGGTTCTAAAAAGTTACATTTACATTTTGAACCAGGAGAAATTTCTTATTATAAGGATGGAAATCATGACGACACACATCTTTCAGAATTAGGAGCAACTGAAGTTTCAAAATTGGTTATTCAAGAGTTAAAAAAATTAAATAACTCATTGATAAAATTTATTAAATAAAATGAAAGTTCTAAAGTTAAAAACCATAAAAAAATATATTTTTATCTGTCTGGTTTTTTTGACGGCAAATAGCAATATGTTGGCGCAAAATGAAACAATTAATCTATGGTCTAGCATTCCTGATGAAATTATAAATACCAACTATAAAAAAATTGAAGTTTTTAAAAATGGAGTTTTATATAGCACAAGTAAAGTTTCAACACCAACTCTTACTGTGTTTTTTCCAGATAAAGAAAACTCAACCGGTACAGCTGTTGTAATTTGTCCGGGTGGAGGTTATTCTCATTTAGCAATTGATAAAGAAGGTTTTAAAGTGGCTAAATGGTTTAATAGTTTAGGAATAGCAGCATTTGTTTTAAAATACAGATTGCCTAGTGATTCAATTATGAAAAATAAAGCTGTAGGGCCATTACAAGATGCTCAAGAAGCAATACGTGTGGTTAGGCGCAATGCAAAAAAATGGAATATTAACAACGATAAAATTGGTGTTATGGGCTTTTCTGCAGGAGGTCATTTAGCAGCAACACTCTCTACACATTATAATGAAGTTGTTTATAAAGTTAGCGATGAAACAAGCGCAAAGCCTAATTTTTCAATCTTAATTTACCCAGTAATTTCTATGTTAAACGAAGTTACACATAATGGGAGTAAAATAAATTTATTGGGAAAATCACCTTCAGATTTATTAATTGAAAAATTTTCAAATGAATTACAGGTTAACACTGAAACACCTCCGACATTTTTAATACATGCAACCGATGATGGTGCAGTTCCTGTCGAAAATAGTATAAATTATTATTTACAATTGAAGAAAAATAAGGTTTCCGCAGAACTACATGTGTATCAAAAAGGTGGTCATGGTTTTGGATTAGGAGTTAATAACACCAGCCAATATTGGACCAGCGACTGTGAAAATTGGTTGAGAGAAAATAACTATTAATTGTATATTTTCATCATAAAAATTCATTTACACTTAAACTATTATGATTTTAATTTTAGGTGAAATTGAAAAAAATAACGAGCGTAACTTCAAAATAGTTCTTTTTTATATTGCATATCATCTCTTATTTTTAATTTATTATTTGGTAGAAACAAATTAATTTGCCTATATTTGGTAATCGATTACACTAATGTAATCGATTACCAAATTAACTGAATAAAGTGAACCTAATTATTAATATTTAAACCATTCAAACATGAGAAAATCTTTACATTTAATTATTTTACCAATGTTGCTTTTAACAGCAGCTTTACAAGCTCAAACCAAAATTTGGGATTTTGGAGGAGACCCTTCATACGCAAGTCCTGAGCAAATTGCACTATGGCCAGTCGCTGCTTTTAATGCAGCTCAAGATGCAACTGTAGAAAAAGATAAATTATTTCTAGTAGGAGATGATAATGGCGATAAATTTGGTCAAATTGAAAATTCTGGAGGTAAAACTTGGGATGCAGGTACTTCAGATGAGTATACTGCCGTAAACCGATTTAAAACAAATGGAGCCGCTGCACCTCTGGGAACTTATTTACCATCTATTAGTTATTTATATTTTCCTGTAACTGGAGATGTTTCTGTAAAAATATGGTATAGATCAGGCAGTGCCGATGCTACTCGAGAACTTTATGTAACTGACGGTGTTAATTTACTTGCTTCAGCTTCTAGAGCAGATACAGATCCGCATGTTTTAACAGCTACTAAAACTGGTGCAGGTACCCTTTACATTTACAGCGCTGGTAATGCTTTTAACTTATATAAAATTGAAGTAACGGGTCCTGGCACTTCAGATTTAGTACTTGCGGTTAATAATGTTGCATCTCCAGTTACAACAAATTTATATGCCAATGGAAACAGCATATTTGTAACCAATGTAAAATCAAGTTCAGAAATAAAAATATATAGTATGTTGGGTGCCTTAGTTAAAGAGGTTGAAACAAGTGAAGATACCAACTTTAATATCGCATCTGGTATTTATATAGCTACTATTAAAACTTTTGAAGGCCAAAAATCGGTCAAAATTATCGTACAATAAAGTGAGTTTTTGTTTTTTAAATTGCCGAAAAAGGATATCTTAACAGGTATCCTTTTTCTTTTAACATTCAAATTATTTTTAAATAAGTTACTAGACTTGAAAATATTTTTGAGAGTTACAATTACCTTTATAAGAACTTATTTTAAACATCATTTGTCTGTCACTATGGTTTTATTAAAAATGCAATCTTTAAATATATTGAAACAAAGTTATTAACTTCTCTCCTTTCTGAAGCTTCACAAATAAACAATACTAATTTTTTAATTCAACCTTACTATTTTTATATAGTTGATAAGTATATACATAAATTAAACTGACCCCGAATTAGCCCCTTTTTTTTAGTTTTTATTACTTTTTTATGGTTTTTAGGAAAATTTTTATGCATTAAAAAACCCTATAAACATAGTATTTATAGGGTTTTGTTGATTTTTGATTGTTTGTTAAGTGGAGAAGATGGGAGTACTATTTATGAAAAGTAACAACTTCACACAATACCATATTTTACTGTAAAATCATTTACAAACTTAATATTTACAACACTTAACAGAAATATAATTTAAATTTCAGTTTGAAGTAGTTTGCAATAAGTTTTATTTTACCGTACAAATACCGTACATATTTATTATATTTGAAATGTTCAAATATTACTTACTATGGCAACTATCAATTTTTTATACCGTTCAACAAAAGACAAAGCAAATTTACATTTACGTTTATTGTACCGTTTTAATGATAAAGATTTTGTCTTTGGTACAAATACAAAATTTGAAGTAACAAAACACTATTGGAGCAAACAGCATAAAAAAAAATCAAAAGACCTTAATATTACAAACCAACAGAGTGACACCAACACCGAGCTGAATAAAATTGAAAACCATATTTTAAATGCTTTTAATTCTGTTAATCCTGATGAGGTTAACAAAGAATGGTTACAAACTCAAATTGATTATTATTACAACCCACCTCAACAAACCGAAGCACTTCCAAAGGAATTAATTAATTACATAGATTATTATTCCGAAGTCAAAAAAAATGAAGTAACTGAAAGCACTATTAAAAAAAATAATGTTAACAAACAGTTATTAAGTAGGTATGAATTACATTATAAAAAAAACATCTTAATTACTGATATAAATACAAAATTCAAAACCAACTTTGAAAACTATTGCTTAATGAATGGTTACGCACCCAACACAATTGCAAGGGCAATAAGATTTGTAAAAACCATTTGTAAACACGCAAAAGCAAGCGGACTTGAAACCAGTAACCAGTTAGATAATATCAAAGTAAAATATTTAAAAGTAGACAGTATTTACCTAACATTTGATGAACTTGAAAAAATTGAAAACATAAAAAAAAGCAAATTGACTGAAAGTTTAGAAAATGCAAAAGACTGGTTAATCATTAGTTGTTATACAGGACAGAGAGTAAGTGATTTTATGAGGTTTAAAAAAGATATGATACGCATTGAAGACGGTAAACATTTGATTGAATTTACTCAAAAGAAAACTGGCAAAATTATGACCGTACCACTACACCCAAAAGTTTTAGATATATTAAATAAAAGAAACGGAATGTTTCCTTATGCTATTTCAGACCAAAAGTATAATGATTATATCAAAGACGTTTGCGAAATTGCTAAACTTAACCAATTAGAAAAAGGAAGTAAACTAAAGGAAACAAAACCTAAAAGCAAAATATATCGTAAAGAAACTGGAATGTATAAAAAATTTGAACTGGTAACCTCTCACATTGGCAGGCGTTCATTTGCAACCAATTTTTATGGTAAAATACCAACATCATATTTAATTTATGTAACTGGACATAGCACCGAAGTAATGTTTTTAAATTACATAGGTAAAAGCAATAAAGATATAGCAATGGAAATGACAAACTTTTTTTAATAGCATAAAAATAAAAGTTTTATTTTAGGTTCATATTTTACACCTTTTACACAATCATAGGCAAAAGAAAACTAAAAATTGTTCAAATGAAAAAAATAGATTTAGAAAATTTTTTTATAAACATTGAAAAACTCACAACTTTTGAAAGAATAAAACAAGTAAATAAACTTACAAATAAATATGATTTAAACTTACTTACTGTGCTTTCAAATAGTTTTGTTGAACATTGTTTTAGAAAATTTAATGAAATTAATTACAGCTTACCTTTCAAAGAAATTGAAGAAATTGAAGAAATTGAAGAAACAAAAGAATCTTTTTTATATCTAAATGAATTTTCTTTTCCTTTTTATGACTTAATCAACAATGAGTTACTAAAGGAAGTTAGAATTGAAAGATTTGAAAGAATAGATTTTGAGCATTGTAAAAAATTCAATAGTTATATGAATGGATTTCTAACTGAACTTGAAAATTTAATAACTAATCAAAACATTAAAATTATTGAAATAAAACAAGAGCCTGAAATTAATAATAGGAAAACCCACCCAAAACATGACCCTAATTTATGGAATGCACAATGTTTTGATTTATTTAAATATCTATTTGATGAATATTATACAGGTTCAAAAAGACAGGTTACTAATATTTGGTTTTATTTAAAAGAATATCAAAGTAAAAAGTACACTTTGATTGCAACTAAAAAAATTTACAAAGAATTTATATTAGAAAACTATCAAATTTCAATAACAAATTTTGACAAATCATATCAAAAATATGAAGACAAAGATTATAAAACTTTGAATGAACACCGCATAAATTTTGATGATAGTTTGAAATAATTTGCATAACACGTAAAAAACACGTTTTACACGTTTTACAACTCTTTTTTGAACGCATAAACCAATTGTTTATTTGCTGAATAAATATAAAAATTCAGTCAAATGGAACAACAAATTTTTTTACAGGGAACAACGCCCGAAGCATTAATTGAAAAATTCAATGAAAGCGTAAAACTTCAATTAGAAGACTTCAAAAAAAACCTCAACACTCACAATCCTGATGAGTTATTAACCCGAACCGAAGCCTGCAAGTTTCTCAAAATTGAGCAAACTACATTATACCATTGGCAAAAAGCTGGTAAGATTAAAATGTACGGAATAGGAAACAGACGTTTTCTAAAAAAAGTCGAATTAATGGAATGTTTAATTCTTAAAAAATAAGGCTATGAGTAACACAGGCGACAATAAAAAAGACCAATTAAAAAAAGTATTTAATGCCTTTTTTGACAATCCAAAGACAATGAAAGAAGTTGATATTTATACAGGCGTAATGCGTGAAAATATTTGCAGATATGTTTGTGCTTTAAGACAAAAAAATAAAATTGCATTAGTTGGTTACAGAAAATGCAAAATAACTGGAAAATATAAAGTCGGAACATACACTACTAATCCCGATTTGTTTCCAAGGTCTAACCAATTAAAAATGTTTTAAGCTATGGGTACAGAAAATTTAAAAAATAGTATCACAAATGAAGTTTCTCAACTTCTAAATAACATTGAGCCATATCATAAAACAACTGATGACATTTTACAGGAACTTACTAAAAGTATTAGTAAAATAGATTTTGAAATTTTAGCGTTTCCCGACATTGAAACTGTACACAATGAAATTGAAAGTTTAAAACCATTTGTTTACAATGAAGACGGTACAATTAACAAAGATAATAAAGCCGAAGTGATAAAGTACAACCGCTTAAAAAAGAAGTTAAACGGTTACAAACTCACAAAGAACCATTATTTAATCCTTTGCATTGAACAACTGATTAAAATTGCCGAAGTCAATAAATGGGGACTTTGCAAAAAAAACGGCTTTATTTATTTGTATAATGGTAGTTATTGGATTGAAATAGACAAAGAGCGTTTTCAATTCTTTTTAGGTAATGTAGCTTTAAAAATGGGTGTTGAAAAATTCAAAGGTAAAATTCACACGTTCAAAGAAGACCTATTTAAGCAGTTTATGGCAGATGCTTATTTGCCAACACCTAAACAAAAAAATAATACTGTTTTAATTAATTTACAAAACGGAACTTTTGAGATAACACCAACAAAAAGAGAGTTAAGAGGTTTTAAACAAAAAGACTTTATTACCCACCAGCTACCATTTGAGTACGAACCCGAAGCAAACGCACAACTATTTCAAAAGTATTTAGATGAGGTTTTACCCGATCCAAATAAACAAAAAGTATTTGCAGAATACTGCGGTTACATTTTCATAAAACCAAGTGTTTTAAAACTTGAAAAAATGTTAATACTCTATGGAACTGGAGCAAATGGCAAAAGCGTATTTTTTGAGATACTTAACGCCCTTTTAGGCAATGAAAACATTAGCAACTATGCACTACAAAGTTTGACCAATGAAAATGGTTATTACAGAGCAAAAATAGGCAACAAGCTGGTAAACTATGCCAGCGAAATAAACGGAAAATTAGAAACTGACGTTTTTAAATTAATGGCATCAGGCGAACCAATAGAAGCACGCTTGCCCTATGGCGACCCTTTTATTTTAACCGAATACGCAAAGTTAATTTTTAATTGTAATGAACTACCAAAGGACGTGGAACATACAAACGCTTATTTTAGACGGTTTTTAATTATTGGTTTTACCGAAACCATACCCGATGACAAACAAGACAAACAACTTGCAAATAAAATAATTCAAAGCGAATTGTCAGGTGTATTTAATTGGATTTTAAAAGGACTTGACAGGGTACTGGAACAAAAGAAATTTAGTAAATGTGAAGCCATAGACAATGCCCGAAGTGATTACGAAAAGCAAAGTGATAGTGTACAATTATTCATTAGTGAATTTGATTATCAAAAGTCAACAGATGAATATACTTTAATTTCTGAATTATACCCACCTTATAAAACGTTTTGTATTGAAGACGGATACAGACCCGTAGGCAAAAGTAAATTTATACAAAGATTGAACCATTATAAAATATTTGTTAAGCGTTTAAACGTTGGCAATGTAGCTTATATAACCACCAATATAAGACATTTTTAATATGGAAAACTTTAAATATACTTTTGATAAGAGTAGTAAAAAGTTTATTTGTCCGAGTTGTAATAAAAAAACGTTTGTTTTATATGTAGATACGGAAACAGGCAACTATTTAACTGATGACTTTGGCAAATGTGACAGGGAGCAAAACTGTAACTATCATAAAGCACCTCCAAAGGGCAAAAAATGCTTTTTAATAGACGTTTTATCAATAAAGGACATAACAGACAAGGCAATTAAAATAACCGATACAAACGGCTTTATTTCGATTATTCCTAAATCACAAGTACTGGAGCAATCTAAAAATAACTGTTGGGTAACTGAATGGTTTTTAAAAACCTCAACTATAAACTATTTAACAAATGAAAGTAAATATTTCAATAGTGATGAGGTTATAAATGTTATTTCAAATAAAGAACCACCACCAACAAAAGAACCCAGTTACCATAGTTTGGAATTATTAGAAAATATGTATAAAATTAATCCTAAAACCGATAATTTAAGCAAATTTTTAAATTCAAAGTTTTCTAAAGATGAGGTTTTTGATGCTACAAATAAGTACTTTATTACAGGTACAAACTACTTTTGGAACAATGCAACAGTATTTTGGCAAATAGATGACAAAGAGCAAATTCACGCTGGTAAAATAATGCTTTATGATAGTGTAACGGGTAAAAGAATTAAAGAACCTCACAATCATATTAACTGGATACATAAAGCCATTAAAGAACCTAATTTCAACCTTAATCAATGTTTATTTGGTTTATTTAGAGTAACTGAAGACTATCAAAAAACCATTGCCATAGTTGAAAGCGAAAAAACCGCAATTGTAATGAGTATTTTTATACCTGAATTTATTTGGTTGGCAACAGGTAGTAAACAAAATTTGAAGTTTGATTTATTGAAACCTATCAAAAAAAGAAATATTGTTTTGTTTCCCGACAAAGGCGAATATTTAAACTGGTTAAGCACCTCAAATGAACTAAACAAATTAGGTTTTAAAATTGCAGTTAGTGAATTTATAGAGCAAACCAAATATAAAAATGGTTTTGATTTGGCAGATTTTTATTTGGATTTAAAAAAAACCATTTACGGTTATCCGTAAAAAAAGTTATTTTAAATATGTTATATTAGATTCTTAATTTAAAAATTGTAAAAATGAAAAATGTATTAATTTTTCTTGGAATAATTATAATCTTTTTCGGCTGTTCAGATGAAAGCGATAATTCTGATATAATTGATTTAAAATATTCTTATGAAATAAAAAAGATTTTGGGTTCAAAAGTCAGTGCAGAGTCAAATATTGCTCCAAATCACTTATCCGTCCTTAAACAATTTAGTTATACAATTGATACTTTGGAAATCAACCTTAATGGTTCTAATGCGGGTTCATTTGCATTTAAAATTGAGTCTTCTGCTAATATTGATATTGTGACGCCAGCAAGGAATATTAAACCTCACGTGAACTATATTAAATTTATTAAATTAGCTACAAACTGGGAAAATAATAAGACAAAACATATTTTTTTAACTGACAAATATAATTCGCCAAAATTATTTTTCAGTTATTCAGAATGCAATATAGACTTATCATCTTATCCTGAACTCTTTATTAATAATCCAAATCAACCAACTTATACAATATTAGAAATTAAACCTAAAATTGGTAATGATACAGAAGTTTTAGAAACTGAAAATGATTATTCAGTTGGTCAAGAAATTACTTATAATAGTGTAAGATATGTTGTTTTATCAAAATCATAATTTAAATAGAATTCTAAAAAATAAAAAAGAGGGCAACCAATAACGGAAACCCTCTTTTTTTGTTCAAATAGTTTCACACAGGCAATGCGGAAAACCTCAACAAATATAATCATAAATAATAACTATCAATAATATTTATTATATTTGTTTTATCTATAATATACAAATTTAGACAAATGGCAAACGGTATAAAAACAAGTGGGCGAACTATTGGAACGTTAAACAAAACCACAAAAGAAATTAGAACCGTATTAAAAGACGTTATCAATAAAGAATTAACAAATATTGCTACTTTGCTCGCTAAACTTGAACCAAAGGAACGTGTAGAACTGATTATTAAATTAATTCCTTATGTATTGTCAAAGGTTGAAAGTGTAAACTATTCTTTAGGTGAACCAATGGATTGGGATTTATAATTTTGATTAATCAAATAATATCAATTTTAGTAAACCGTAAAAGAAACCAACACAACGAAAATAAATACATTATGACATAAATCATCTTATTTTTTATTTGTGCAATTTATATTTGAATCTAAAATTAAAAAAATAACTATGAAAAAAATAATATTCTTAATAGTATTGAGTATTGGACTTACTTCAAACTCACAGGAAATCAAATTAGATACTTCAAAATCAATTTACACATCAACAGGCGGTTGGCACGACATAGTTGAATATGATAATGGTGAAATAATTTTCTTCTTTAAGGAAATGGAATACAATCACGATTATCAATCTATGAGGTTTTTAAATAAAGATAAATTTAATTTGTTTTTAGAATATTTGATTAAAGTTGATGAAACGAAAGACAATGTAGCAATAACCAATATAAATGAATATTATCCACAAACGGGCGGGATTTTATACGTTATGAAAAGTGGGAATGCAACAACAGTAATAATTGAAAATATTATCGAATACAGAACTTTAATAAGAAAGGGGTTAGCAAGTAAAATTTATAAAAAAATAAATGAATAATACGTGAAATAACTTATTAAACATTGTAAATTAAATATAAGTTGAGGTGTTTTCTATTTTGATTAATCAAACTTATTTCAATTATTAGTTAACTAATGTTTTACAGATTCTTAACTAAAATAATCGTTATCAATCTTTTGTTTAAACTGAATTATAACTGATTCTTATTTTGATTAATCAATTTATTTCAATATTTAATTAATTAATCTTTTTTTAATTAAGTGTAAAAAGTGTAAAATATGAAGCCGAAACAAAACACTTTATTTTTCACTAAAAAATCATTAATGAATTTTGATTGAATTTAATTATTTTTTATAAATTTATCAAATAGAGTTTTCATAGGCTCTATATCTTTTTCATAGCAATTTTTAACCGTCTTAAATATCCAAAATAAGACGGTTTTTTATTGACAATACAAAAATCGTACAAATTATAAAAAATAAAAACCGTAATAAGCTGATAAACAAACTTTTACAGTTTTTAAAAGTGGAGAAGATGGGGCTCGAACCCACGACCTCTTGACTGCCAGTCAAGCACTCTAGCCAACTGAGCTACATCCCCGTTTTAACTATACCACAAAAGTAACTAAAAATCCATCTCAATTATGAATAATAATATTTTTTTGAAATTAATATTTTTTTAAATCAAACAAAATTACTTTTCAGGCTCAAAACATGCTTTCCTTAATAGGAAAATCTTGAATTATATCTTCGTAAAGAAATGATTGGAATTTTATCTAATTTGATCCCACCAAAATATCTAATAATTTGGCTAAAAAAACAAAACCTCCTAAACAATTAAGTTTAGAAGGTTTTTACAAAATTTTTGTTGACCCACAAGGACAACGAATATTTTACCAAATTTCACTTAATTTTCCTTCAATTTCCTTATGCACTATCGCCTTAAAGCTTATTTAGTAAAGGTCTATAGTGTTTTTATAATTAAACAAAGAGTACTCAAAACTAAACTAATAAAATATAAAGTGACACAAAAAGTGACACAAAAAATTAAATATGTGTCACTTTTTTTCTATATTTGTTTTATAATTTCTTACATATGGGAACTTTAACTTACAAATTAAGAAAAAGCACTGGGAAAACTGCTGTTATCCAAATATTTTTTAACTATGGACAAAAGAAAAGGTTTAGATACTCTACTGGCTTAATTATTCAGGACACAAAGAACTGGAGCCCTAAAGATATGAGAATTAAAAATGTTGCTTTGGAGTTAAACAGACATATAATAAATGAAAAGTTAGATGACCTACAGAGCAAACTTAATACTGCTTATAAAAAATTAACTATTGAAGAATCAAAAACACCATCCGACAAATTCTTTAAAGATTTTTGTGATGAGTATTTCAACAAAAAAACAATAGTAGATAAGAGAATTCCTGAGCTCTTGCCATTTTATTTATGGTATATTGAAAATTATACTACCAAACCACTATCATCAATAGGTTACCCTTTAAGGAAGAATACTATTAAAACCTATAAATCTGCCTATAAACTTTTATTGAAATATAATAAACAGGGTAATGATGTTAATTATAGTAGCATAAATTTTGATTTTTACAATGACTATATAGGATGGCTTCAAGAGGAAGATTATTCAACGAATTATATAGGGAATCAAATCAAGACTCTTAAAACTATGATGAATTCAAGTTATGAATTTGGCTATCATAAAAACTTAGAGCATACTAAAAGATACTTTAAAAAACCAAAAGAGGATTCTTTCTCTATTTACTTAACTGTTTCAGAACTTAAAAAAATTGAAGAATGTGATTTTTCCAATTTCAAACCTAAAATTGTCAACAAAACTTTAAAAATAACTCCTGAATTATTAAACACATCAAGAGATTTATTTTTGATATCTGCAAATACATCGCTCAAAATTAGTGATATTAAAAGACTCAATGAAAAAAATATTATTGGGAATAGCAATGGAAGAAAATATCTACAGATTACTACAAAGAAAACAGATAAGCCACTTTCCCTTCCCTTAAACTCCACAGTACTAAATATTTTAGATAAGCGTAAAGGGAGCTTCCCTAAATCCATTCCTCCTCAACATATTAATTATGCTTTAAAAGAAATAGGTGAATTAGCAGAAATTAATGAAGTTATTCTTAAAAAAATGACGATTGGAGGAGAAACGCTCTATAAAGAATATAAAAAATATGAATTGATAACAAATCACACCGCTAGAAGGTCGATGATAACTAATGCATACTTGGCAAAAGTCCCTGTAGAAGACATTAGACAACTAAGTGGGCATTCTTCCCCAAAAGTATTTGAATCTTATTTAAGGTTAAGTGGGCTAGAAAGAGCTGAAAAAATTGGTGAACACCCTTTCTTTTCTTAGTCAAAAAAAGCTTCAAAAAAGTAAACTTTTTACACCAAATCATCCTCAACTAGAAGAAAAAGACCCATTTCTATATTAGTTAATTTAGATTAGGTCAAAATCACGTTAAAAAGCGTTAAAAAAAATTGCTTTTTATGTTAAATAAATGTTAAAAAAAGACTAAATTAACTAGTTTAAAAGCTAAAATTTTCTTTATCAATGAGTTAACTATTTTCGTATTAGCTAATCTGAATAACTCTCATTATCAATCACTTACCTATTGTTTTTTAATTTTTTTTTTAGACATATTGCAATATAAGATTTAGGAATGCATTCACATCTTAATATTAGTAGACCAATAAAAGGTCTTAAGTGTTTAATTTAAAATAATAAAAGATGAAAACAATACAAATAGAAAATGCTACTCTTCAAGAAATGTTAGATGGCATTAAATTAATAGTAAATAGCTCAATTCAAAATTCAATAATGAATGAGTCAAAAAATGATGAACTATTAACCAGAGAAGAAACTTCAAAGTTTTTAAGAGTTAGCTACCCTACTTTAAATAGTTGGGCTAAAAAGAAAATACTTATTCCCCTAAGTCTTGGAACTAGAATTTACTATAGAAAAGACGAAGTTATAAAGTCTATGAAGCCAATTTATAATATAAACCTTAAAAACTAATAGCTTAAAAAACGTTAATATTCTTATTAAGGTGTAATTTACAAACTTAAAAGCATCAGGAACACTATTGTGTACCAACCGAGTTAAAAGCTAACCACGGTGGTTTAGAATGCGGACAACCTGTCAAAATAAAGGCTTATCCTAAGGGTTTCTTTCCTGGTGTTTTAATCCTTAAAACACAAAACAATGTCAAAAACACATAAAATAGTTAAAAAAGAACTTAAAAAGGAATTTTTAGGAATCGGTGAAGTGAAAGGCTACAAATTCACTCAAATTCGCCAGACAAGTCAAGCATTCATCTACGAAGTATCATTCGGTGAGGGTAAACACTACGAGGTGTTTAAAAGACGCATAAATAGTCGATTTGGCTGTGTCTCTTATCCTTCCAGTAAGGGATTTGGAATTTGGGCATGGACTTATAATGAATTAGATAAAGCTATAGAAAAGTTTAATCAACTAAACGGAAAGGAGGCTCAAAATGATTAATAGCTTTCAATGTATTAAAAACTCGGGCAATGTTCTTTCTTCAATTAAGATTGAGGATTTCTTATCATACGTTAAAGAAGGAAATGAATCTCTTCCTTATATCTTGGAAGCCAGAAGTAAATTTCCAAACGATAAAAGTAGCTACTATATAATAAAAACTACTAAAATTCCTTGCTACACTCTTAACTTCACATTCAATAAAAAGAAAAGTAATGAAACTATCAATTCTAATACTGGTTTTATATATCTCGATTATGATAAAAGTATTGAGATTGATACTTCTAATCAATTAATATTTGCTACTTGGCTTTCACTATCTGGAACAGGGAGAGGTATTCTTGTTAAAGTTGATAGCTTAACCCTTGAGAATTTTAAATACACTTATCAGAGTATTTCTAAAGAACTCAACATTGAAACTGACCATCAAGCTTGTAAGGCTACTCAATCCAATGTTTTATCCTACGACCCTAACATCTATATTAATTATGATTCAAGGGTATGGGTAGCTAATGATACTCAAATTAATAAAAAGTACCAACATAGTAATATTAAAATAGAAAAAGAAACTATATGTACTGTAATAGGCTATACAGGAACAAAAGTCCGTTATGACAATCTTAATGAAATAACAAAAAACATTGATTTCAATGGAGAAGCTATCTATTGTTTTGAACAAAAAATACAGTACGCAAAATGTTTTCTCCCTATAGGAAAGATTAAAGTTACAACAAGAAATAAAATACTTTCTAGTTATGCTTACCAATTAAAAGCATTAAACCCTTTAATTAAAGAAATAGACCTTTGGAAAATTATAACATACATCAATAATACTAGGTGTGAAATTCAATACCCTAAAAATGAGCTTGATGTAATAGTAAAATCAATTATGAGTAAAGGAAAAATAGAACCAAAATTAAATGCTACTAGAAGATTTTTTTATAATCCTGATTATGATTTAAGTGTAAAAAAAAGAAGACAACTTTCTATAAAAGCTATTAATTTTGAAAAAACCCAAAATTCAATAAAAAGAATTGAGCAGATAGTAAATGAATGGGATTTTAAAAAAGATGGTAAAATTACTCAAAAAGGAATTAAAGCTAAGGGTGGCGGGTGTCTTAATACTATAAAAAAATACTATCATTTATTTAAGAAGGAAATAAATGAGTTTAACAAATTTGAACAGTTAAAACTAATGGATTAACATGTGGTATAATGCTAATATGTACTTTAAGTGAGTTTTCACATAACGAAAATCTTTAGTAACCTTTACTACCTCTCCCTCTTTATGCTTGTTCTCAGCAATTAAAACATATTGAATATAAACAACCTTTAAAAACCATAAGTTAATCTATCAATAGTATAGCTGCCATCCTGAGGATTAAAATTAATGATGTTTTTATATGCTGTATCCGTACAAATAAATAATGATGGTAATGGAGTATTTAGAGCTACTTGGTTAGAATTTAAATTTGTAATTACAATAGACATATTATCCAAATAAGCCCCTTTTAAGTTAAGACTTGGGTTATCTGGATTAAATTGAGCCAGATGAATTGTCACTTCCAGATTATTCTTAAGCATTCCAGTTTTAGAATGATTGTAAGACGTTCCTTCAAATCCTTCAGCTCCCTCAAAAATTAAATCATTATCATCAAATTTATAATTTAGTTCATAATAAAAATAAGGTGCTTGAACATTACAACTATTTATATAGCCTGTTATTTGTAATTCAACTTTATATGTTAATTTTGAAGTTGTGAAACTTTCTTCATTGCCATATGTAGTTCCGTTTTCATTGGTTGTATAAGCTCTTACATAGTATTTTGTGTTTTCTGACAACCCAGTTAATTCAGAATTAAAATTTCCAATTCCAGAACCATCTACAGTTTTGAAGTCATCAATCGTAGGATTTTCTGATGCACTCCAACACACACCTCTACTAATAATATTAGCACCTCCATCATAAGTTATTATACCTCCACTTTTAGCGCTATTGCTTGTGACATTATCAATATTCTTTGTCGTAATAACTATATTTCCAATTTCTGTTTTAAATTCTACTACATTACCATAGTAAACACCTGTTGGATTTACAAAAAAGGTTCTCACGTAATGTTTTGTGTTTGGTTCTAAATAACTAAGATTTGCAGAAATATTCTTACCTATTCTCTCAGCAACTTTATCCTCATCATCTTCAATTTTTGGAAAACGAATCCTATCAGAATAAACAAGCCCTTGTGATGTAGTTGTTGACTCGCAAGTTGGGGGTAATATAACACCAGAAACTACAGCACTATTACTTGTTATTTCAGTAACTTCATTAGTTGTTAAATCAGGAGTGGGTGAACAAGACGTTTCATCCCCGTCACCAGAACACGAAAATAATACAATTAGAGTAAAAAAATAAAACAACTTTCTCATAGCATTAAGTTTAAATTATTAGGTTCTACGAATTTACAAAATAATTTAAAAATTTCGTAAAATTTGTTTGTAATGCTTTAAACCACCCCCAAAAAGGAGGTGGTAAAAATTGCTATGAAAAAGATGTAGGAAAAATAACCTACAAGTCAAATTTAATAAAATATTTTATTTAAAATAATTATAAAAAATAATGTTTTAAACTCAATACCAAACACTCAGAGAGTTTTTATAAAAATATTGATACATTATATCTCTGTAAATTTTAACAGTCTCAAATACTCAATATGAGCTGTGCTATTTCTTTACTTTTCTATGAGCTTTTATAAAGGAAGTAGGATTTAAATACCCCATCGTAAACCAAGAATAACCGCCACCAATTCCCATATTTGTAAAGCTTCTTATTTCAAAATGTAGGTGAGCTAAATATTGCCCATTGTTTGTTCCTATAGTTCCAATGATTTGACCTTTTTTAACAAAAGTATTAGGCTTTATTAATATCTTATCTAAATGAGCGTAAATGGACTCGTATTGCTTTCCATTAGGTAGCTCGTGTATTATTCTTATTACATTTCCCCAGCCACCTTTTAATTTTTTAGCTGATTTTACAAAACCATTAGATATCGCAAATACGGGGTCGTTCAAATCGGTATTACCTCCGCCATTTCCATTCAAATCGCTACCTAAATGATTATTTTTACCAAATGGTTGTGCATCGTAGTATCCTTTAGCATTAGGCTTACCAACTGGGTAATCAAAACCATCAGAAATGTAATCTGGATTTGTAGGAATAACTTCATTGCATCCTATTAGGATTGGCACTCCAATTATTAGGATTAGTCTCCACCTTATCATAAAACGTTGAAAATTGATATTATATAAAGATCCATATTTTGAAAAAAGTATAGTACTTTGATAGCTTTTTCAAAAAATTTAACTTAGCTTAATTTAAAACATTACTACCAACTATATTTTATTTAATTTTAACAACTTATTAAGACCCTCTTTCAACCTCACTATTTAAAATATTAACATTTTAAATAAACTCTCGAATTTTCAATAAATCAAAAAAGACAAAACGTATTAAAACCTAAAATAAACAAACTCTTTATTGCCCAAAAAACCGAATAATATTATTAAAACAATCAAAATATCAAAAAGGAAATAATTTAATACTAGCATCATTCTTTTACCTTGTGCATTAAAATTGTATATGTACCGAAATTCATTAATATTTAAATAAATTGCTAAAATCAAAATTTGCAGGACTATTAAATTATTTATAACAAAAACTTTTAAATAGGAAAAAGAATTTTCCCAAGAACCGAAAATCAAATTTAACAATACATTTTTAATTTGATCTAAACTATTGTAGTAGAAAAATAACCACCCAAATGATATCAGAAAAAAAACAACAATAGTACTTATAGTTTTATTCTTAATTTTAATATATCGATTTAACATATCTTCTACTAGATAAATGATACCATTATAAACTCCCCAAAGTAAAAAATTATAAGTTGGCCCGTGCCAAACCCCACTTACCGAAAAAACAATTAAAATCACGATACTTTTATTCTTTGATTTACTACCTCCAAGAGGTATATATAAATAATCCTTGAACCAAGTTGAGAGTGAAATATGCCATCTATGCCAAAAGTCTTTAATTGATTTTGCTAAAAAAGGTAATCTAAAATTCTGATTTAATTTAATACCAAATATATTTGCCAAACCAACAGCTATATTTGTATATCCATGAAAGTCAAAATAAATTTGAAAGTAAAATAAAATAAGCCCTGTTATTTTTGAAATATTAAAATTATCATTTAACAATAAAAAAGTCACATCATTTAGATTATCTGAAACAACAATTTTAAGAAAATAACCATAAACAATTTGCTTTAAACCTAAAATAATTTGCCCATTTGATGGAAACGGAAGTCTTGTAATTTGAGGAATAAGATTTTTTCCCCTTTCAATTGGCCCAGCAACAAGTTGAGGAAAAAAACTAATGTATAGCAGAAAAACTATTATTTTCTTTTCAGGAAGTAATTTACCCCTATAAACATCTACGAGATAACTTATTGCTTGAAAAGAATAAAATGATATACCTAAAGGCAATAAAATTTTATCCGCAGAATTTGTGAAATTAAAATATAGCTGAAGTTTAAAAAAAGCTATAAAAAAAATAATTAAAGCTATACCAATGAAAGTTAATAAGAATCTGCTTTTTTTACGATAAATTAAAATTCCAAAAATAAATGAAATCAAAGAAATTACTAATAATAACCAAAAAAAACGAAAATCGAAAAAAACATAGAAGGTATAACTAGCTAAAAGAAAAATTAATTGCCTTTGTCTTACTCTTCTAAAAACTAAATTTAAAATCAATACGACAATGGCAACTAACAAAAAAATCTTTGAAGTAAATATCATTGATTTTTATCAATAAAATAGATCCCATTATGTGTAAGATAATCCGCTGCATAAAATATTTTACAACCATCTTTCGAATAGGACGGATCCCATTCATCACCTAACGAAAATGTTAAACGTTCAGTCTTTCTAGAATTTAAATTATATTCAAATAAGTCCCAGTTCCCAGAGTAGTATGCTGAATATACAATTTTATCACTATTAAAGGAAAAATTTGGATCCCACTCGTCATATGGAGAATTTGTCAAATTTATTTCTTCTTTCGTTAACAAGTCATATAAATAAACATCAAACTGACCTTGATTCCTTTTTGAAATATAGACTAAGTATTTATTATCACTTGAAAAAACTGGTCGCCAACTTTCATAATTATTAGAAGTTATAAATTCCTTATTTTTGGATTTAATATCCTTGATTACAATTTGAGGTAAAGAAAAAACTCCTAACGAGTCAACATAATATTCTGCATAACATATTTTACTTCCATCAGAAGAAAACCAAGGAATTGCTCCAAATATATTTTCTTCAGAAGTAACACACTCTCTATTAAATCCATTTAGATCACTAATAATTACCTCTGTATTAAACTCACTTTGATCTCCTTGAGTAAAACACAATTTATTTAACGTGCTCGAAAAATTAGGATGAGATTCATCTATATTATTAAAAGTAATTCTAGTTTTGTTTTCCAATAAACTATCACCGATAAACAACTCCATATTACCGTCTCTATAAGATTGATAAATTATTCCCTTATTGGCAGAATATTCGTTTGGATACCTATTACCAATAAATTGATTCCCAATAGATGATGGTAATTTTGAACTATCTCTCTTTTTAATAAACTTATCAATTTCATTAGCCAGCAATTGATGCCCTTTTTCATTCAAATGTTCATCAAATGAATAAAAAGGAAATTCTTGAGAAGTTTTAAAAGGTATTAATAAATCAATAAGTTCAATCCCTAAAGAATCACAAATTTTATTCATCATCATATTTGGCTTTTCCATATCAAAAGAATTTTTAGACAGATTAAAACTATCAATAACTTCATCAAAATATTTTGATGATATTTGTTCTTTTGTTGGAATTAGGATAATTATCAATTCCGAATTATTTTTCAATGTTTCATCCTTAAACCACTTGATATATTTTAATACATTCAGGCTATCTTTCCTTTTATTATCTGATGAGGGCTTATAAAAAATATTATATAATTCATTATTTTCATTCGAATTAAAAAAAGGCTCTGTCCATCTTCCTAGAGGCAATTCTGTGGGATTTTCATATTTAAAACCCCACAGGAGCCAACGTACAAAATTTGATTTTTGCATTAAATAATCTGAAATATCATATTCCCTTTTTTCTACCTTCATGAAATCATTAAAATTACAGATTTGAAGAAAAACTTTTTTAGAACCTAAATCTTTCCCTTTATTTCTATAGTAATAGTACTCCTCAGGCAATCCAAATCCACTAATTCCCGAATTAATAATAATTTTATTTGGGTTTTTTTCAAACAATCTGGAACTATATAATTTATCAAAATTCACTTGAGCACCCTGAGTATATGAATCGCCAATAAATAACCAATCACACTTATCAATTGTTATTTCTGGATTTATATGTTCTTCAATTCTATAACCTTGTTTATTTGTTATATAATTTACAGTAAACTCTTTATCCTCAAATTTCTCTTTCAAAAATGGTTTATTAAAATAATAATCTCCCTTAAGATCATATAAATCCTTAATAATGTATTCTGAAAAATTTGTATTAAATATTAACTCTGCACTAACGAAAAGAAATCCAATAAATAATAAATTAATATAAAAGAATATTACGTTATCGTTTTTCGTGACTTTTTTTACAATGACTCCAAAAATAATTGACAAAATCGTTACAGAAAAACTAAGTAATAAATTACGTGTTAAAGCCCATAAAATAATGGGATTTGAAAAAAATATTATAAATAAAAGCTCGGTGGTTTTAATCTTTCCCCTATTCATTATACTTTTTTTCTAAAATTGGATTAATATTATTGTATTTCAACCTTGATGTTCTAAAAAAACCACCGCAAATATTTACTTCCTCACATAACTTACAATCATTTGAGTATTCTTGTTTCCAATCGGAAATTGATTTTACTGAAAAAGGCCATAATTTTCTATGAACAAGACATAAAGGTAAATTATAAATAGATGTATTAATTTTCATTGAATTTAAAAACAAAACAGCTTCTTTTAATTGATCCATATAAACATCGGGGTTCACTTTAATCAATTCAGAATTGACAACTGCAAATCCTGTATACTCTACCCCCATAAAAGCAACATGTTCAACAAAAGGATAATTCATGAAAATGTACTTTGCTAACTTGGGTAACCTTTCATAGTTTAACTTTGTTATTACAATTCTAATTTCAATATTCAACCCAAATCTCGCTGCATTATGTAGACCGATAGCTGTTTGATAAAAAGCATTTTTTGCTTGAACTACATAGTCATGTATTGTAGCAATATCAGAATACAATGGAATTCCAAAAGTTGCGAGTTTATTTATATCCAAAGAAAGCCTTGATACATAGTTTTTATCGAAGAATTTTCTTCCATTAGATAATATATGAACACGGGTGTTCGGAAACTCGAGCTTTAATCTTTTTAAGATTAAATTTAACTTTTCACCTAATAAAGTAGGTTCTCCCCCACTAATACCAATAACCTCAATATCCTTAGGAATAAGACTTAATATTTCATTATTTATTTTATAGAAATACTCAATATCATCAACATTTTTTGGTGGTTGGGAACACATCAAACAAGAACTATTACATTGATCTGTTACAAATAATAAATTATCATTTGACCCATGTTTAAAGAGTATTTTTACTCCACCTCTTTTTTCAATTTTGATAATATCTAATTTAGAAACTGACAACTTTGAGAACTTCTTAGGTCTAATAAAATAATCACTAAAAACAAAATTTTCACTAGTAACTTCAATTTTAATTAAAAACCCCTCTTTGTTTTTTAATGTAATACTATGTAAGTCTATATCTTCTACGACTCCAATAATGTAGCTCTTTGCAATCATATTAAAGGTCTCAATTATAATTTTAAATCCATGATCTAAATATTTCATTTTCATTATTCCTACCATCATTAATTAAATTAATTATATGTGATATAATTGATTTGTTCTTGAAACAATGATTTGAAGTTGGTCTATAACCTACCGTATCTCCTTGTGAAACATAATTTCTGATTGGGTCTGCACCACAATAAACTTGAAAAGCGCATTCAGAACACCCTGGTAAAGCCTCTAAAGAACCGTTTTCAGAAATTTCCTTAGCCTTTTCGCCATAAAATAGATCATTATAATTATCTGAAATTTTTCCTAATCTGAATGAATAATCTCCACTTTCGGCAAGCATCCTAGCCTCATCACTCGCATAAACATATCCATCATAATTATAAACAACCACACCATTAATAAGTCCTGAAGGTGATTGTAAATCTACAAAGCCTATAGGAAAAGGTGTAAGTATCTTTTTTAAAATAAGAGCCGTGTAATCTTCAACAAAATAAACTCCTTCATTATTTAACTTTATAATATAGTCTAAAGCTATCTTAAAAAATTCAACAAATTTTTCTGTTTCATATTCATTCTTATTTTTATTTTTTGCGGCAAATCCATATGGACTTATAGCTCTAAGAAATATATGATTAAACCCATTTTCTATATAACTATCAATAATTTCCTTAGGATGATTTAAAGCCATCCTTGTTGTTGTCATTAGGGCTGAAATTCTATCAAGTGGAATTCGTTTTTTAGCAAAATTTAATGCATTCACAACGCTTTCATAACTCGGCCCATTTGATCGTAATCTATTTTCATCATGAATATTTTTGGGACCATCCAAAGATGTTGATATTAAAATATCATTATCTAAGCAATATGTTAATATTTCATCATTAACCAAAGTTAAATTAGTACATATTACATAATTGATTTTTTTGTTATGTATTTTATTCAACTTTTTCACTCTTTCAATGGAATATTTTATTTTATTAAAAACTAACAATGGCTCTCCCCCCTGAAACTCCATAGTAATAGCTACTGACGGAGTTTTAAACATGAGATTAATTGATAAATCAATATTTTCATACTGCATATCAAAAAGCTCATTTTTTTCGTTTTTCCTTGAAACTTGACAATAATGACAAAGATGATTACATCTTAATGTTAAAACAAAAATATGTAGGCCTGTAAAATTATCGATGAACGATTTTTTAGTTCTGTATCTATTTGCTAATAAATTTAAGAGTGCAGGAATAGGTTCTTTCGAAATAAAATAATTTGAAATTAATTCACCAAAAAAATTAGATTTAACATCAATTTGTCTATTTACTATTTTGCTCGCAGTTCCAATATCACAAATTAAATAATCCCCAACCTCATTAATTAAAATTTCTTTTTCCTGATTAATCCTTTCAAACCTAAATGGTAATAGGTAATAATACCCATTTGAAGATTTTAATTTGTTTGGGATTCCTTTTTTCATCTGTCAACTGGAGAGGTAAAAATGATATCTTCTTCCTCATCAGATAAATTTGAGAAGGCTTTAGCAATAATTAGCTCTCTAACACTTTTTGTTTCTTTAGTGACAATATCTCTTGTTTTAAAATCTATCAAATCTTGCTTTATCTTAAGCCTTAATTTATTGAACATCACCTCATCTATTATTCCCTCCTTCTTTTCTATCAAGATCTCAACAAAATCTTCTTTTTTACAGATTTCAATAGAAAACAATTTCCCATACCAGTAAAAACATTTAAATATAATATCCATATTATAAATTGATGAATCAACTAAACATGTTATTAAATTTCTTTCTTTTGAATAGGTTATCATATCCGTTAATTACAAGTTATCTCTTTTATGAAATCCCCATCTGAAGATGCTGTAATAGTCAACTTTTTGAGATCATAAGACTTCCCTCCTTCAACAACTTGGCTATCATCTCCTCCCCAATAATAAGATTCAGATTCTGCGTAAAAGTATAAAATAGAATTCTTTGTGTTCAACACATAAACAGTTTCATATGGGGATATCAAATACCAAGCCTTTGTAACCCATTCATCACTTGAGGCGTCTTTAAATTGAACAAGAACCTTAATTTTTTCACTACAACTATTTTTAAATTTCACACGAATATAACTCAATGTAGATTTTTTAGTCCCATTTAAAGAATTTGATGGATTATATGTGCTTGGAGGCGTATAGCTGCTTGGAGGCGTATAGGGTCTGGTTGAACCAGAACCTGAACTTGAAGAGTAATGTGAACGATGTGAACTATGTGAACGATGTGAACGATGTGAATTATACTCCCAATCACCTAATTCATTTCGGGATAACATTAATTTTGGTGTCCAATTAAATTTTAAAGGATTTTCTAAATTATCATTTGAAGTTGTTTCATCTTTAGATTCTACCCCCTCATAATAAGTATCTATCCCCATTGCATTAGTTGAGATTATTGAGGAAACTGCACCAATAAGTGTGCTTTTAATTAATTTTTTAAAATCATCCGCCATTATGTCATTAACTTTTTAATTACCAAGGATTTAAGAAACACACCCTATTAATGGTAAATTTAATGTTTTTTTTGTTTTTTTTATTTCCATTTAAAAAATATCTTAAAAATTTTAATGGAAAAAACATAAAATAAAAAACCACACCTAATAATATTCCAAATATTACATCTTTAACAAAATTATTAACATCATCAATAAACATATTAAGTTCAAACAAATATTTTTTTGATATTAAAAAAAATGAGACAAAAACCAAACCTAAAAGAATAAAATAGTTATCTGCTACAACACTAATAATTATCAACCAAGTAGCTATTGAATAAATCCCTCTATACTTTTTCATACTTAAAATATTGAGTATATAAATGGTGCAACATATGAAACACTTAAAGCTGCTACAATAAGACTTATAAAAATCATAACAATAACTATAGGAATCAAATAGAATTTCTTTTTTTTAAACATAAATTTAAATATTTCTATAAAAGATTCCATAAAAAGTTACTTAGATATTATAAAGTTTTCAATTATTAAATAATCAATACCACTATTATTAAAGGTAAAAAAAACATCTTCAATATCTTCCACAATTGGCTGATTTTTTAAATTTAGACTTGTATTCACAAGAATTGGCGAACCTGACAACTCTTCATATTTTTTCAATAGCTCCCAAAATTTAGAATTATCTTTCTTCGATACTGTTTGTAACCTAGAAGTATAATCTACATGAGTCACACTAGCAAATTTAGAAGTTCTTATTAAAACTTTATTCTCAAAAGAAGTTTCATTTACATCAGAGATACATCTATATTTTGGGAGTATTTTTGTAACAAACTGCATGTACCTTGAATCTCCCATTTCAAAATAATTTAAAGCCTCCTCTTCAATAATTGAGGGGGCAAAGGGTCTAAAACTTTCTCGAAATTTAATTTGTGAATTTAATCTGCTTTTTCCATAAATTATGCTAGGATCTGCAAGAATACTTCTGTTACCTAATGCTCTTTCTCCAAATTCAGATCTATTTTGAAACCAAGCTACAATTTTCGCTTTAGTTAAAACATCACAAGTAAATTTTATTACATCCTCAAATTTATCAAAATATTCAAAATCAATATTATTTTTGATTAAATATTTCTTTATCTCATTATTAGAAAATTCATTACCTAAATAAGGAGATATTTTAATTCTTTCTTTATTATTTAAATATAGATGCCAAATTGCAAGTAATGCTCCAATTGACGTTCCTGAGTCACCCGGCGCAAAAGGGACGCTAAAATTCTTAAATAATTTCAACTTACGAATATTACCCATTGCAACAGTATTAAGAGCAACGCCTCCTACTACAATTAGATTATCAGATCTTGACAATAACTTAACTTCCTCAACAAGTCTAATTAATAAACATTCCAATACAGTTTGTATAGCCAAAGCGAGATTACAATGAGATTGATTAATTTGTGATGTCTCCTCACGTTGCTTTAACGAAAATAAAAATTCAAATTTATTTATGTCAATCATACTTTCACCAAATTGAAATTGAAAATAATCTTGATTAAGTATAAAATAATTCCCTTCATTTTCAATTGATATTATATCACTATAAATCAATTCAATAAATTTTTTAGTTTCTTCAGAACTTTTATTTCCATAACCAGAAAGCCCCATTAATTTATACTCATCCGAATTCACTCGAAACCCTAAAAACTGAGTAAATGATGAATAAAGTAATCCTAATGAATGTGGATAAGCATATTCTTTTAATAATTTTAATTTATTTCTCTTACCCATAAATATGGATGTTGTTGCATTCTCTCCAACTGCATCAATAACAAGAATTGCGGATGATGTAAAATCGGTTGTAAAATAACCAAGGGCTGCGTGAGACAAATGATGAGACGAAAAAAGAATATCTGCTCTAAATTGGGTGTTATCTAATTTAGACAACTTCTTCGTTATAATTTTTTTAATAAATAATTTCTTAGTGGACCACTCTAAAATAACTTTTTTAAAATGCTTAAACCCCTTTGGGGCAAATGATATAAACGAATTTATAATTCGATCAAATTTAATTAAAGGCTTTTCATAATAAACAACAACATCAATATCTTTTATATTAATTTCAGTTTTATTTAAACAAAATTTTATTGCATTGATGGGAAAAGATGAATCATGTTTAATTTTTGTTAATCTCTCCTCTTGAATCCCAAATAAAACCTCACCATCTCTCAATATTGATGCGGAGGAATCATGAAAAAATGCAGTAATACCAAGAATTATCATGATCTTAAATTTAATTTATCTTTCAGATTCCTAAACAATGAGCCTACTCTTATAATTTGTAATTGACTTAATATATAACTTTAAAAACAAAAATTAATATTATAGGTAAAATCATAGCTACTAATATTCCCAAACAACCTTTCGATACTATTCTGCCAATTTTTTGGTCTCTACCGCTTTTTGTTAATGGGATACCTATTTTTCGTGAAATATTTGCTTTTGCACCAGAAATACCACTTAATCTTTTCCAAGAAAATCCACCTTTATTCATAATATTTAATTTTTATATTCAGTTCCACAATTGGGACATTTACATATTCTATTTTCTTTTCTATCTTTTTGAATTTTTTCAATAAAAGCAGAACTTATTATACCCGTTGGAAGTGCCACAAACCCAATACCAATCAATGCAATTATTGCACTTAAAATTTTCCCTATTCCTGTAATAGGATAAACATCTCCATAACCAACAGTTGTTAAAGTTGCAACAGCCCACCAAAACGAGTGACCAATACTTGCAAATTTTTCAGGTTGGACATCGTTTTCAAAATAGTACATAAGTGTAGAAGATAGTACTAATAATATAAAAGCTATGAAAAGAGTAATTGATAATTCTGACCTTGTTTCTTTTAAAACACTTGAAATTGTTTTAAGTGATTTTGAATATCTCCCAAGCTTAAATATTCTCAATAATCTAAACAATCTTAATATTCTTAAAATCCTCAAATCGAAAGGGAAAATGAAAGGAAGGTAAAAAGGTAAAATTGCAAACAAGTCAATTAGTCCAAATTTGGAAAAAATGAATTTTATTCTCTTTTGAAATGAATTTCCTTTATAAGAAGGGTCAAGATCTGATGTCCATAGCCTCAATACATATTCAATTGTGAAAACAATAACTGAGAACAATTCAAATGAATTAAAAAAATCTGAATAAGAGACTCTAAGTTCTTCATATGATTGTAAAATTAACGCTACAACATTTAATATAATTAATCCGTATATGAATTTTATGAAAATTGGATTATTATTAATAAAATCATAAACTTTCTTTTTCATGGGGTTATTCATTTTGATTTTTTTCAGTGACTAGTGCATAATGGGTTTTATAAGATTTGTTCGACTGGAAAATTGTTTGTTGAATATTTGTCAGTTTGTATTTAGTACAAGTTTGGACATAAATTTTAAGAGGTGTTATCATACGTTATTGTATTTTTTTCAACAGAACATAATCATTGTCAAAATCCTCAACTTTCAATGTTCTTTTTGCACTACAGATTCCTTCGCTATATTGAATTTCAGGATTTCCATAATCTTTCTTTCTTCTTTCAAAGCAACCTGTTTTTTTCATAACAATATAAACTATTTTTCCAACAAATATATCATCAGAAACTTGAAGCCCAAGATTAAACGGAATAGTTTTAGAATGTGCAAAATCATTTCCATAATCAGCATTATTTCCAAGATAAGAACCATAATCTTCCCATCTTCTAAATTCGTAACCAAGTGTTCCTATAAGTTCCAATTCTCCATTATTCATTTGATAAACTAAAACTGGGGGAAGAGAAGGGTTTTTAGTTTCTGAGGATATTGAAACTCTTGCTAAAATATGAATATTACCTCTTTGAGCGTCACGTAATCTGTATTCACTACCATAATCATCAAACGACCATCTTTTTCCTGTCCATATTTTATCAAATTGTAATGATAAGTCGTCAAATTTTACAGTAGAAACTGGTTTTAATATTTTGAATCCAAGAGCTTTTTTTCTTTCTTCTTCAATTCTTTTTTGCTCAACAATTTTGTCAATTTTTGCTATTTCATTAGATGCGATAGTTGCATCTTTTGTTCCTTTAAAATTATCGACAATTCCTTGAAATTCTATTTTTGCACCTTCTAAGTTGTTTTCTGATAATGATTTTTGAGCTCTTATAAATCTATTTTCAGCTGTATTTTTAATTTCTGTCAATTCAACCGAACAATTATTCAATTCTGCTTTTGTTTGTTCAAGTTCTATTTTTAATTCAGATAATTGCTTTTTGATTTCTTCATTGGAACATCCTATAAAAGTTGATATTCCTAAAGTTATTACAAGTAATTTTATTTTCATTCCAATAATGCTTTTTAAATATCTAAAATTCAGCTAAAATTTTCAATAGTAATTACGGATTTCCATAATATCATTAAGTTTTTTTTGTAATGTATTCTAACGGTTAATATATACTCTTTATCATTTTTATTACAAGGATAAACGTTTGTTTTTATTTTTTTATCGGTTTGTGAATTTCCGCAAATATGATTCTAAATAAGCTTAGTTCTTCAGTAAATTAGAACTTTGATTTTAGCAATTTTATTGTAGGAAACTTAAAGCCTATCAAATATAATATTATTGATTTATAAATACATTATTGATTTGTAATTTATAGATAATCTAAATAGCTGTTTTGTATTATTGATTAGTTAAGACATTTATTATTATTTTATGCTTTCAATATTATTTATGTATAAAATATCTCTTAACGGAAATTTAATATGTTCACACCATTCTCGACCTACATTAAATACCTCTATTTTAAGTCTGAAATAGCTTAAAATAAATAAGGTCGTTAGTTACAACGTATTACACATGTAGGGAAAGTTAGAATAAAAAAAATTATATAATTTTTTTTACTCTGACGAAAATTGGCAATGTGTAAAAAATTCTTTAACCACCCCCCACCATCAATTTGAAGAAGTCATTTTTTTCTCCACACCCCCAGCTTGATGTTTGATTTTAATTCGTTAAATATTGGTTTATGAATATTAAAGGATTATTAATACTATTATGGATCATTCTCAAAAGTTGTGTGTGAATTGAATTAAAATTATGATTTTTGTTTAAAAAATAAATTTTGGACAATTATCTAGACTTACTAAAACTCATACTCCCTGAGTTTTTAATCAACCACTTCTATCTGGTAAAGAACACCAAAAACGGTGAAGTAATGCATCTTTATTTTGAAGAGCGAAATATACCTCCAAAAGAGCAGGTTTCCAAAGTTCTAATAGCGCACGGTTTTCACAAAGAAGTAACAATCCAAGATTTTCCATTACGTGGAAACACGGTCTATCTACACATAAAACGACGTAGATGGCTGGACAAAACAACCAAGGAAGTTATTCAAAGAGATTGGAACTTAGTAGCACAGGGAACACGGATGACCACCGAGTTTGCTGCTTTTTTAAAAGAAATTAGTCAATACTAAGGCTTCTGATTGCCATACCATCGGCAGTTTCTATGGAGTTAATGGTAAAAAACTACAACGACAATATAAAGACTACTTAAGCGATT
>NZ_RHLN01000135.1 GCF_004121075.1 Lutibacter sp. HS1-25 | reverse complement strand
TACACACCCCTAACCCCTCTCAAGAGGGGAATATTATAGTTGAATACTGGCTTTTGGCTATTAGCTTTTGACTTTCAACTTTAGACTTTCAGGCTTGAATGTCAATCTGTTTGTTGTTTAGTTTAAAGGACGTTTAAAAACCGTCCTATGGGATTTTTCGTTATAAAATATCAAATTCTTTAGCGTTGGCTGGAGCAGCGTCCAAATAGCGCAGCGGTCTGGGCGTGATGGTTAAAAGGATTTGATAATTTTATAGAAAAATAACATCAGACTAGATTTTTGGTTCTTTTCATCAATGGAAAAGAACATGAAAATTAATTGTAAATATAAAATTTGTAGTTCAAAAGTTGCTTTTTAGTAATTATAGCAACAGATCCCCGCATACGCGAGGATGACGGTTCAAAGAATACTGTTACTAATTAATAATGAATAATGAATAATTAATAATGAAAAAGGAATGATTATTACCAGATACTGAATTGATCTATTGAAAAATTGACTCCCTTTAGGGTTGGGGAAAAGTAATTTTTCGGTATCAACTGTAGTTAAATAATGAAGAAGGAATAATAAATAATTATTAATTAATACTGACTTAAAACTGAAAACTGTTACTTAAAACTGAGTACTAGATACCTACTTTTGACTTAATTCCATTTATAACTTGTCATTCCGACGAAGGAGGAACCATATCCAATGCTCAATTTTATGTGATTTCTCATTGCAATCGAAATGACAAAACATGCTTTTTAGTATTTATACTAACAGATCCCCGCATTCGCGAGGATGACGGTTCAAAGAATACTGTTACTAATTAATAATGAATAATGAATAATTAATAATGAAGAAGGAATAATGAATACTGACTTAAAACCTAAAACTTAGAACTTAGAACTGCTACTGAAAACTGACTTTTGACTTTTGACTTTCAACTTTAGACTTTATAACTTAGAACTGCTACTGAAAACTGACTTTTGGCTTTTGACTTTCAACTTTAGACTTTTGACTTTCGGCTTTCAACTTATAACTTATAACTTATAACTTAAAACTGAGTACTAATTACTTCCCTTTTTTCTCGCGTTTTGCGGCTTTTTTTTCTTTGGCAGTTTTAGCTGGTTCTTTTTTTACATTCTTTTTTGCGTCTTGACTCTTTGCCATAATATGGTTGTTTTTAATTAGTAGTTTTGTTTTTTTACACTATTGTAAATGTACTTAATTGTTTTGTACATTTTAATAAGTTATATCATAATATTTTGAATGGTTAAAACCAATTTAAAGTAACGTATATTTGCGGCTTTATTTAGTTATATGAATCATACACTGCTTTCGTCTCCCTTGCAAGGGTTTACTGATTATAAATTTCGCAATGCTTTTCAAAAATATTTTGGGGGTATTGATACTTTTTATGCTCCATACATTAAATTAAATGGCAAACTGGAAATTAAAAAATCGTATGAACGTGATTTATTGCCTGAAAACAATACTAGCCTCGAGTTAATTCCGCAGATTATTACCAATGATGCTGATGAATTTTTGTTTGTGGCTAAATTTGTTCAGGAATTGGGTTATAAAGAACTGAACTGGAATTTGGGTTGTCCCTACCCTATGGTTACCAAACGTGGTATGGGGTCTGGACTTATTTGTGATTTTGCAAAAATTGAACAAATTTTACAAAAAGTGTACGATAAATCGGATATTACAGTATCTATGAAAATGCGTATGGGTTATGAAAATAGCAACGAAATTTTAGCAACCTTGCCCATATTAGCGCAATTTCCGTTAAAAAACATTGCCATACACGCGCGTATTGGCAAACAATTGTACAAAGGTGGCGTAGATTTAGATGCTTTTGAGCGCTGTATAGAAAATACAAATCATAAATTGTACTACAATGGTGATATTACATCGGTTGCTGTGTTTGATAAAATGCAACAAAGATTTCCAAGCATAGACCATTGGTTGATTGGAAGAGGCTTGATTGCTGATCCGTTTTTACCTAGTATGATCAAAAACAATACCCAGCACTACCCTGCCAATAAGATTGAAATTTTTAAAGATTTTCATCAAACTATTTTTGAACAGTACGAAGCTTCACTTTCGGGAGCGCATCATATTTTGTTAAAAATGACCAGTTTTTGGGAGTATTTTGCTACCCATTTTACAGATCCGCACAAAACATTTAAAAAAATTAAAAAATCGAAAAGCTTAAAAGCCTATCACCTGGCTGTACAAGAAATTTTAAATGATGAAAAGAGACGATAAGTTGTTTTAGCACAAAAACAATCTTTCAATTTTAACCAATATAACAAAATTTTAACTAAACATGTTAAAATAGCACATAAGAATTTGACAGGTAAAACCTATTTTTGCCCTGAAACATAAATACATACAAACATGAATCACGAATATAGCAAATGGCATCATCCGTACAAACCAGCAAAAAAGTTCGATAAAAAGGTCGCTTACTTTAGTATGGAATTTGGAATACACCAGGCTTTGAAAATTTATTCAGGTGGATTAGGATTTTTAGCTGGATCTCATATGCGCTCTGCTTTTGAATTGAAGCAAAATATGATTGGTATTGGAATGCTTTGGAAATATGGTTATTACGACCAGGCAAGAAATGAAGACCAAACGTTGCGTACAGATTTTATTGAAAAAAGTCATACTTATTTAGAAGATACAGGCATTCTTGTTGAAGTACCATTACACGACAATCCGAGTGTTAAAGTAAAAGCATATGTTTTAAAACCTGAAATATTTGGTTGTGTACCAATGTATTTACTTTCTACTGATATTGAAGAAAATGACCACATTTCTAGAACAATTACCAACCATTTATACGACTCTAACGAGTTAACACGTATTTCTCAAAGTATTATTTTAGGAATTGGTGGTGCTAAAGTTGTTGAAGCTTTGGGTGGTGCAGATATTTATCATTTAAATGAAGGACATGCATTGCCTGCTTTTTACTATTTAAGAGACAAAGGTGTTAAAAAAGATCAAATGGTTTTTACAACTCATACACCTGAAAAAGCTGGAAATGAAGAAAGAGATGGCCGTTTGTTAAATCGTTGTGGATTTTTTGGCAGAAAATTAGCTGAAGATGAATTGCGTAAAGAAATGGTGAACGATGGTATGATTAGCTATACTGTTTCGGCCTTAAGAATGGCAAAAAAATCAAATGCTGTTTCTAAACTACACGCTGTTGTATCTAACGATATGTGGAATGGTTATGAAGGAATTTCAGAAATTATTCCTATTACCAATGCACAAAATCAGACTTTTTGGCAAGATGAAGAAATTAAAGCTGCTTGGGAAAAGAAAAATGCCAAAGCATTTAAGTCTAGAAAATCGGAATTAAAATCGGATTTATTTAAAGTTGTTTTAGATCAAACCGAAAAAATATTTGATCCTAATGTAATTACCATAGTTTGGGCAAGACGTTTTGCTGGTTATAAAAGAGCTGATATGCTTTTATATGATTTACAACGTTTTGAAAAACTGATTTCAAATACAAAATATCCAGTTCAAATTATTTGGGCAGGTAAACCATATCCTTTAGATTATTATGCAATTGATGTTTTTAATCATTTGGTTAATTTTTCTAAAAATTCTAAAAACTTAGCTGTTTTAATTGGTTATGAAATGGATTTGTCTAAAAAACTAAAAATGGGATCTGATATTTGGTTAAATACACCAAGAATTACCAGAGAAGCTTCAGGAACAAGTGGTATGACAGCTGCTATGAATGGTTCTGTAAATGTTTCTATTAATGATGGTTGGATTCCTGAATTTCAGAAAAATGGCGAAAACTGTTTTGTTTTACCTGCATTAGACCACACCTTACCTGTTTGGGAACAAGATGATAAAGATTGTGCCAATTTGTTTGATATTTTAGAAAACGAAGTATTGCCAACTTATTACGACAAGCCTAAAAAATGGCAAGAAATTGTATTTAATGGTATTGATGATGTGCTTCCTGCTTTTTCTAGTCATAGAATGGCTGAGCAGTATTACAAAGAATTGTATTAAGCTTTAATTGAGATATATACAAAAGCCCCTTTTAAAATTTTGAAAGGGGCTTTTATTTTTTAAAAGGTTAGGGATAGCAGCGGCATCCTTTTTTACTATGCAACGCAGTGGAATTGTAAAAAAGATATAGCGTATAGCCCGACCCGCAGGGGAACCTCCAAATGATTATTGAAATGTATTGCAAAAAAAAGACCGCCTTTACAGACAGTCTTTTTAGTTACTTAATTTATTTTTTAGTTTAACAACTCGAAAGATTGTTTTGCAATTTCAACTTCTTCATCAGTTGGAATTACCAAGACTTTTACTTTTGAATTGGCTGATTGAATTTCTCTCAATTCTTTTGAACGAAGATCGTTTTTATCTTTATTTAGTTCGATACCCATAAAATCCATATCTGTACAAACCAAACCTCTAAGAACTTCTGAATTTTCGCCAACACCTGCAGTAAATACAATCGCATCCAATCCGTTTAAAATAGCTGCGTAATTACCAATGTATTGTTTAATTCTGTAAGCACTCATACTTAAAGCCTCTTGACATTTTATGTCGCCTTTAGCTGCTTCAGATTCAATATCTCTGTAATCAGACATACCACCTGTTAAACCGTGCATACCACTTTCCTTTTGTAACAAGTTGTTAACCTGATCTAAAGTATAGCCTAAGTTATTTACCAAATGAAATACAATTGATTGGTCTATATCTCCACATCTGCTACCCATAATTAAACCTGTAACAGGTCCAAAACCTAATGATGTATTGATACTTTTACCATCTTTTACGGCTGTAATACTACAACCACCACCAATGTGAATGGTAATGATGTTTTTACTGTTTTCTTTACCTAAATAAGCGATAGCCTGTTCTGAAACATATTTGTGGCTTGTACCGTGAAAACCATATCTACGGATGTTATTTTCTTCCAAAAATTTGTTAGGAATGGCGTATTTATAAGCTTCAACAGGCATTGTTTGATGAAATGCGGTATCGAAAACTGCGATTTGTTTTGCGTCTGGAAAAATAGTTTCGGCAACAACAATGCCTTCGTAATTAGCAGGATTGTGTTGAGGAGCCAAAGAAAACAATTGTTTGATTTTATCTTTAACTTTCTCGTCGATAACTACTGTGTTAGAAAAAGTACTACCACCGTGCACAACTCTGTGCCCAACAGCATCAATTTCAGAAGTTGATTTGATAACACCTACTTTTTCATCCAATAAAAATTCAACTACGTGCTCTAATCCTTCTTTATGATTTGTAATTCTACAAACCCTATCAACTTTGATGTCTTTTGATTTGTAGTGAATTTCTGGATTTGATAAGCCAATTCTTTCTACCAAACCTGAACAGATAACCTCTTCAGATGGCATATTAAACAATTGGTATTTGATTGATGAACTACCCGAATTTAATACTAAAATTTTCATTATTTACCTTGTGCTTGTATTGCTGTTAATATTACTGTGTTAAATATATCGTCTATAGTACAACCCCTACTTAAGTCGTTAACCGGTTTGTTAAGACCTTGTAACATTGGTCCAATTGCCAAAGCACCAGTTTCACGTTGTACAGCTTTGTAAGTGTTGTTACCAGTATTTAAGTCGGGGAAAATTAAAATATTAGCCTGACCAGCCACTTCTGAATCTGGCATTTTCTTTTTACCAACAGATGGATCAACCGCAGCATCGTATTGAATAGGTCCTTCAATTTTTAAATCAGGACGTTTTTCTTTTACAATTTCAGTAGCTCTTCTTACAATATCCACATCGGCTCCTTTTCCTGATGAACCTGATGAGTAAGAAAGCATTGCAATTTTAGGTTCCATACCAAAATTGATACCTGAATCTGCTGAAGAAATGGCGATTTCAGCCAATTGTTCAGAATTTGGATTAGGATTGATAGCACAATCGCCAAAAACAGACACACGATCTTCTAAACACATAAAGAAAATAGAAGAAACTACAGATACACCTGGTTTTGTTTTTACAAACTGTAAAGCTGGTAAAATGGTGTGTTGTGTAGTGTGAGCAGCTCCAGAAACCATACCGTCTGCCAATCCTTTGTGAACCATCATAGTTCCAAAATAAGAAACATCGCCCATTAAATCTTCGGCTGAAGTTAAGGTCATTCCTTTGTTTTTTCTTATTTCGTATAAAGTTTCAGCAAAATCGTTGAAATATTCAGATTTAACAGGGTCTATGATATTTAATTTTTTAATATCTACATCCAACCCTAAACGAATGATAGCAGCTGCAATTTTAGTAGCATCGCCTAAAACTGTTAAATCAACAATATCAGCCTGAATCAATCTGGCTGCTGCCTCTAGTATTCTATCGTCTGAACCTTCAGGCAAAACAATGTGTTTGCGTTCAGATCTTGCACGTTTTACAATATTATACTGAAACATTCTAGGTGTAATACCTGTATTTTTGAAAGTTACCAGTTTTTTAGTTAACGCATCAATATCAATGTATTTTTCGAAAGTAATTAATGAGGTGTCTATTTTTGCTTTGTTGTCTGCATACATATGAGAGCGAACAGAACCAATTTTATTTGCAGTTGAAAAAGTGCCATCTTCAACAGATAAAATTGGAACAACCTGAGACAAACCTTCAATTAATTTTACAATACTATCTTCAGGTAAAAGTCCGCCTGTTAAAACAATACCAGATACTTTTGGATAGTTAGATGAAATGTTGGCTTGTAGTGCCCCTAAAATAATATCGGCTCTATCACCTGGAGTAATTACCAAACTATCTTCCTTTAAATGCGTTAAATAGTTTCTTAATTGCATAGCACCTACAGAAAAACTATCCGTTTGGTTGTTGATATGTTCTTTACCAAATAAAACTTTTGCGCCAATAACTTCAGCAATTTCTTTTACTGAAGGATTTTTTAGCGAGTTGATCATTGGAATGATACCTACATATACATCAGCAGGTAAATTGGCTTTTAAATCTTCTTTGGCAATTGAAATGTTGTGTTCTTGAATTTTATTACCAATAACGGCTAAAACTTCAACTTCTCTTTCTTTAAAAGCATCATAAACAATTTGCAATCCACCTGTAAATTCGTCTAAAGTTTTACCTACACCGCTTGATACAATAACAACAGGAATTCCTAAATTTTTAGCAATTTCAACATTGTAATTTAATTCGATAGCGCTTCCTTCACCAGAGAAATCACTTCCTTCAACCAATACAAAATCATTTTTTTCTTCTAAGGCTTTGTATTTGTCTATAATAACATCAAACATTTCACCTTCTTTACCTTTGTTTCTTTTACTAAGATATTTCTTATTTGTAAAAGCATAGCATTCTTCTGGCTTAATGTCTAACTGAAAATGAGAAATAATGGTGTTGATATGGTTATCTTGTTCACCTTCTTCCAGGTCTTTGATTATAGGTCTAAAATATCCTACTTTGGCAGTTTTGCCTAACAGCATACGCATCAAACCCAAAGCAACGATAGATTTACCACTATCGGCTTCGCTTGTTGCAATATAAATTGCTTTGTTCATTTTTTTATAAATTTTTTTGCAAATATAAACCAAACAGGTAGGTTAATTTTTAAATCTGACTAAAAATTTAGTGATTTTTGTCACGTTTTTCGAAAAAAATTGAATATTATCTTCCTAAAACGCTGATCTTATAAATAATCCATATTGAAATTGAAAATAGGATTCATTTATTTAAGTTGAAAAAGCCTAAGATTTTTTAAATTTATTAACTATTTTTTGAAGAAAAGTGCTGTTTTGATTCTCGTGATATCCGTTTGCATATTTTCCGTAACCATATCCGTAACCATAACCGTATCCATAACCATACCTAGTTTTGATTTTGAAATCGTTTAAGACCACACTGATATTTGAAACTTCATTTTTCTTGTATTTTTCGTGTATCATTTTAAGCATTCCTTTTTCAGAATAATTTTGACGTACCACATAAATAGAAGCATTTACATATTTTAACAAATCTAAAGGATCACTAACCAATCCTAATGGTGGTGTATCTAAAATAATGTAATCGTATTTTTCTTTTAAAGTAGCGATTAAAAAATCGGTTTCATTACTTATTAACAATTCAGATGGATTTGGAGGCACTGGACCAGAAGTAATGATGTCTAAATTTTCGATGTGTGTTTTTTGGATAATATTTTCAACCGTTGTTTCGCCTATTAAATAATTTACCACACCTATTTTATTTGTGAGTCCAAAATCGTCAAATATTTTTGGTTTTCTTAAATCCAAGCCTACTAAAACCGTTTTTTTACCACTCAATGCAAAAACAGTTGCCAAGTTGATAGAAATAAAAGTTTTTCCTTCGCCACTTACCGACGAGGTTACCAATATTGTTTTAGAATTGTCTTTAATACTTCTGTTGAATAAAAACTGGACATTTGAACGCAAGGCTCTAAACGATTCAGCAACGGTAGATTTGGGATTGTTAAAAACCGCCAAATTGTTTTCAGAAGTACTATTTCCTACAACGCCTAAAATTGGAATTGGAGAAATACGCTCAATATCTTCAACAGCGTGTATTTTGGTATCTAAAATTTCTAAAATAACAATTACAAAAAGCGGTAAAATAAGTCCTAAAAGTAAGGCTATCATATAATTAAACTGCACTCTTGGCAGTATAAAACCTTGACCCGTATCTTTTGCCGAGTCTAAAACGGTAATGTCAGACACGGTAGCTGCTATTGCTATTTCAGCTTCATAACGTTTTTGCATTAAAAACACAAAATTTGACTCGGTTAACGAGTACTTACGTTGGTAGTTTAATAATTTTTGCTCTTTATTAGGCAATTTAGCCAATTCGTAATTGTAATTGTTTAATCTTCTTTCGCTGTTATTTAAAGTAACCTGTGTTGCTTGTTTTAATGATGAAAGGTTTTCTAACAATACCGTTCGGGCAGTTTCAATTTCATCATTAATTAATTTTATTGAAGGGTGACTTGTAGTTACTTTATTTGATAATTTTTCTTTTTCAATAGACAAACGGGTTAACTCGCCCACCATTTTTGAAATAGATCCATCTTCAATATTGATAATTGCAGGTGCTGGTATTTTAGAATAATCGGAATTAGACTGAATGTAGTCTTCTAAGTTTTCAAAATAAGCAATTCTATCCGTAAGTTGTTTTTGCATTTGATCCAAACCTGTAGTTTGAGAAAAAATTACACCACCTTCAGCAGATAAATTATAAATGGAATTTTCTTGTTTAAATTTACTGATATGATTTTCAATTAACTTTAAACTATCTGAAGTATTTCTAAATTGTGCATCAATAAAAGCCTTGGTATTGTAAGCATAGTCTGTTTTTTGCTCCAATTCACTTGCAGCCAAAACCTCAATAGTTTTATTCAAATAATCTACAATTCTGTTTTTATTTGCACCCGACAAAGAGAGTTCAACCAGTGAAGTTCCTGCCAAACCATTGGCTCTTACACTTTGGTAACTGCTAGCAACCTGACTAACGGTGTTTAATTGTATATAATAAGTGCTGCCTTTTGCCTGACTTAATGTATCGGTTCTAACTATTTGCGCTTTTAAAAATGGCAAATTGATGTATTCATTGACAGAAAATTCCTGATAAAAAGTTTGAGCAGGCGTTGTAAATGCAGTTGTTTTTTCGTTTTTATAATTGATTAGGTTGTAATTTACATCGGCTAGAAAATCTACCGTAAGCCCAAAACTTTCTTCATCAATAAAATCAATTTTAATTAAAGTGTTTAGCAATTGAAACTGATTAGGCTGTAACTCAATTTTAAAAGGTGTTTTACCGTAAACATCTTCTTTTCTAAACCTTCCATCTTTTAAATAGTTGATATAAAATGCCAGTTCTCTTACAACTGTTTCGTTGTGAGAACGAGATGTCAATGCTTTTCTAATAGATTCAACTTTATCACTAACACCACCCCAGTTAAATGCAATATTTGTACCTGTTGAAAATAGTGGATTTTGTTTTTCTTTAACCGCAATGGTAGCAGTTAAACCATATTGTTTTAGCGCAGATAAGTTATAATAATAAGCAATACCCAAAGCTATTAAAACGGTTAAAACAAACCATTTCCAGTTTGCCAGTATGCGCAATAAATAGTCCTTTATATCAGAAACATGCTCTTTTGAATTTTCAATAAATTTGAATTGATTATCCATATTTTTTTATAATGATTTAACCAATAAGTAAGTTGTAACGCCCAAAGTAAAAACAGAAATAATGGTAGTAAAGGTTTGCAAACCTGTAGTACCTACCCCCCAAGTTTTTTGTTTTAAAGGAGCTACATAAATAATATCGTTGGGTTGTATGTAGTAATTATCAGATTCAAACACATCCATTTCTAACAGGTTTACCCTATATTTTTTTACACCATCCAGTGTTTTTCTAATAATTACAACATTTGCTCTGTCTCCATATACTGTAAAATCTCCTGCACTTGCAATGGCATCAACAATGGTAACTTCATTTTGCGATAGGTTAACCGTTCCTGGTGATCCAATTTCACCCGTAATAACAAAATTAATACCCGCTAATTTAACCGTAACAAAAACCGAATCTACATTTTTTAAATACTTTGTCAATTCCGATTCAATTTTTTCGCGTACTTCTTTGGTGGTATAACCCAATACATTTAAATCACCTATGTACGGAATTCTAATATTACCGTGATTATCTACCGAATACCCTGTGTAATAAAGTTGTCCACCACTGGCCGAAGTTGAATTGCTAGATTGGCTGTTTTTAAAAAGTGCAACTATTTCAGGATTTTCAGCTTTGATATCTATGTATAAAATATCATTAACCTGTAAGCGATATGGCTCATTGTTTAGTTTATACAATTCGGATTTACTTGCTGGTTCACCTTGAAAATAGGTCAATTTTTTTGATGAAATACACGACGATAAGAAAATAAATATAAATAGGTATAAAAATAAATTCTTCATAAATAACAATGAGGTAAGCGCAAATATAATTTTTAATGGTGTATTAAAATAATTTTTCTATTATTTTCGCCGTAAATATAACCTTATGTGGTTTAAAATAAAATCATATTTTCACTTTTTAATAAAATCCACCAATCAACATGGGGTGCACTCCCCTTTTGTGTATCATTTAGTAACCAATTGTTTTTACAAAAAAACAAATACAAGCCACCTAAAAATATTTAAAAAAGTTAAAAACTGGCTACATTTAAACAAAACAACAATAACAGTTTCAGATTTTGGCAAAGGTTCTAAGGTGTTTAAAAGCAATCAACGAAAAGTAGCTGAAATAGCAAAAATAGCAGGTATCTCAAACAAAAAAGCGTTTTTATTAATGCGAATTTGCACCTATTTTAATTTTGAAAACATATTAGAAATTGGTACTTCTGTTGGTCTTGGCACTGCAGCCATAAGCATTGGCAACAACACAGCTAAAATAACAACACTTGAAGGTTGTAAAAATACAGCAGCAGTTGCTCAAAAAGTATTTGAGCAATTTAATTTTAACAATATAAAATGTATTGTGGGCAATTTTGATAATACACTGCCTTTAATTACAAAAAACAAGCAATTAGATTTGGTTTATTTTGATGGCAATCATCAAAAAGAACCTACATTAAATTATTTTAATGAATGTTTAAAAGCGGCTCATAACAATACCGTTTTTATTTTTGATGATATTAACTGGACAAAGGAAATGCAGGAAACTTGGGAAATAATTAAAAACCACCCCAAAGTATCGGTTACCATTGATACCTATTTTTGGGGATTTGTATTTTTTAGAAAAGAACAAAAAAAAGAACATTTTACCATTAGAATTTAGGATTAAATTGAATTCGGTTTTTTATAGCTCCTAAATTTTTAAACTTTGTATCTTTGCGACTTTGATAAAAGACACTTAAATTTTTACTATGAAAATATATACCAAAACAGGTGACAAAGGACAAACTTCTTTATTTGGCGGTACAAGAGTTCCAAAATACAATATTAGAATAGAAGCTTACGGAACTACAGACGAGCTAAACGCTTATATTGGCTTACTTAGAGATCAGGATATAAACAACCATATAAAAGAAATACTACTTAAAATTCAGCACGATTTATTTACACTGGGTGCCATGTTGGCAACACCTCCAGAAAAGGAATTGTTAAAAAGTGGCAAAGAGCGTTTGAAAATTGAAAAAATTAATGAAGCAAAAATTGAATTGCTAGAAAATGAAATAGATGCAATGAATGAAGAATTACCTCCTATGACTCATTTTGTTTTACCTGGCGGAAATCCAATTGTGTCATATTGTCATATTGCACGTTGTATTTGTAGAAGAGCAGAACGTATTACCACCCAATTGAGTGATGAAAGTACTGTAAACCCACAAATTTTAATGTATTTAAACAGACTCTCAGATTATTTATTTGTATTGGCACGAAAATTGACATATGATACTAAATCTTTGGAAATTAAGTGGATTCCAGAGAAAGAAAACTAAGTTCTTTTATATTTTAGAAAAAAATCAAAAACTTCTTGTTTTTGTGCTTAAAAAAATTATTTTTGCAGAAACATTAAAATAACCAGATTATGTATTGGACATTAGAATTAGCGTCGTATTTAGCAGATGCGCCTTGGCCAGCGACAAAAGATGAATTAATTGATTATGCAATTAGAACTGGAGCTCCTTTAGAGGTTGTTGAAAACCTTCAAGAAATTGAGGATGCTGAAGAAAATTTCGACTCAATTCTTGAAATTTGGCCAGACTATCCATCTGAAGAAGATTATCTTTGGAATGAAGATGAATACTAACAAAAATTAAAATTTTAAAGTCTCTAATGAGGCTTTTTTTTTGCTTTTAAAACTTTAAAAAAAATATAGAATTTAAACTATTTACGTTAAATTCGCACACATTAATAACGCACCTTATTACACAACAATTCGTGTAATTTAGATTTATATAAAAAACCATGAGTATCCTAAATTCTATCCTTAAAGCATTTGTAGGTGACAAATATAAACAAGATTTAAAATTACTTCAACCTATTGTAAAAGAAGTAAAAGCTTTTGAAAGCGAAATATCTGCCCTAACAAATGACCAATTACGTGAAAAAACAGCCTATTTTAAACAAAAAATACAAGAGGCAACACACCCATTTACTTCTCAAATTAAAATTCTAAAAGAGGAAGCCGCAGCTGCCAACATTGATAGAAAAGAAGAAATATATACAGAAATTGATCAATTAGAGCAAAATTCATATGAAGCTTCTGAAATTGTTCTGAAAAAAATTATGGCTGAAGCTTTTGCAGTTATTAAAGAAACTGCAAAACGTTTTACCGAAAACAAATCAGTAACCGTTACTGCAACTGCATTTGACAGAGAACTTTCTTCAAGAAAAAGCCATATTACTTTAGATGGCGAAAAAGCCATATGGGCAAATTCTTGGGATGCACAAGGAAAAGAAGTTACCTGGGATATGATACATTACGATGTACAGTTAATTGGTGGAGCTGTTTTACACAGTGGTAAAATTGCCGAAATGATGACTGGAGAAGGTAAAACCCTGGTTTCAACTTTGCCTGTTTATTTAAATGCATTAACAGGAAATGGGGTTCACGTTGTAACAGTAAACGATTATTTGGCTAAACGTGATGCTGCCTGGATGGCTCCTATGTTTGAATTTCACGGCTTAAGTGTTGATTGTATTGACCACCACCAACCAAATTCTGACGCAAGAAGAAAAGCATACAACTCAGATATTACTTACGGTACAAATAACGAATTTGGTTTTGATTATTTACGTGATAATATGGCACACTCGCCAAACGAATTGGTACAAAGACCTCATAATTACGCAATTGTAGATGAGGTGGATTCTGTGTTGGTTGATGATGCGCGTACACCGTTAATTATTTCAGGTGCTACTGCAAATGCTGACCGTCACGAATTTAACGAACTAAAACCAATGGTAGACAAAATTGTTTCTACGCAACGTAATTTACTTACAGGTGTTTTAGCTGAAGCCAAAAAATTAATTAGTGAAGGAGACACCAAAGAAGGTGGTTTTTTATTGTATCGTGTATACAGAGGTTTGCCAAAAAGCAAAGCATTGATAAAATATTTAAGTCAGGAAGGTATCAAGCAATTGTTACAAAAAACTGAAAATTATTATATGCAAGATAACAATCGTGAAATGCCAAAGATTGATGAAGCTTTGTATTTTGTGATTGATGAAAAAAACAATTCTATTGAATTAACAGACAAAGGAATTACGTTTTTATCGGGTGATGGTGGTGATGAAAACTTCTTTATTTTACCAGATTTAAGTACAGGTCTGGCTCAAATTGAAAAAGAAAATTTAAGTACCGAAGAAACAACGGTAAAAAAAGAATCATTGTATGAAGATTTTAGCATAAAAAGCGAAAGAATTCACACAATGAATCAACTTTTAAAAGCATACACTTTATTTGAAAAGGATATTGAGTATGTAATTATGGATGATAAAATTAAAATTGTTGATGAGCAAACAGGCCGTATTATGGAAGGCCGTCGTTACTCAGACGGTTTACATCAGGCCATTGAAGCAAAAGAAAATGTAAAAATTGAAGCAGCTACACAAACATATGCTACGGTAACATTGCAAAATTACTTTAGAATGTACCGCAAACTTTCGGGTATGACAGGTACTGCCATTACTGAAGCTGGTGAATTTTGGGATATTTATAAATTAGATGTTGTTGAAATACCTACAAATGTACCATTGGTACGTAAAGATCGTGAAGATTTGGTATTTAAAACCAAACGCGAAAAATACAATGCGGTTATAGACGAAATTGAAAAATTAGTAAAACAAGGTCGCCCTGTATTGGTGGGTACAACTTCTGTTGAAATTTCAGAATTGTTAGGAAGAATGCTTTCAATCAGAAAAATCAATCACAATGTATTAAATGCCAAATTACATAAAAAAGAAGCTGATATTGTTGCACAAGCAGGTCAACCAGGTGTTGTAACCATTGCAACAAATATGGCTGGTCGTGGTACAGATATTAAATTAACTGAAGCTGTAAAAGCTGCAGGAGGTTTGGCAATTATTGGTACAGAGCGTCATGATTCTCGACGCGTTGACCGTCAGTTACGTGGTCGTGCTGGTCGTCAGGGAGATCCTGGTTCTTCTCAATTTTATGTTTCGTTAGAAGACAATTTAATGCGTTTATTTGGTTCAGAACGTATTGCAAAAATGATGGATAGAATGGGATTGGAAGAAGGCGAAGTTATTCAGCATTCTATGATTACCAAATCTATTGAAAGAGCCCAACGCAAAGTTGAAGAAAATAACTTTGGTGTTCGTAAACGTTTATTAGAATATGATGATGTGATGAACTCTCAACGTGAGGTTGTTTATAAACGTCGTCGTCATGCATTGTACGGAGATCGTTTACAGGTTGATATTGTAAATATGATTTTTGACACTTGCCTTTCTCTTGTTCGTGAAAACAAACCTTCAAATGATTTTCAAAATTTCGAATTCGAATTGATTCGTTTTTCATCAACAAGTTCACCTTTTACTGAAGAAGAATTCAAATCTAAAACAGAACAGGAAATTACAGATGGATTGTTTGATGTAGTTTATAAACATTACAAAGAAAAATTAGAGCGCAGTGCCAAAGCTGCATACCCTGTTATTAAAGATGTTTATGAAACGCAAGGCGACAAATACGAACGAATTGTTGTGCCTTTTACCGATGGAACAAAAGAATTAAAAGTTGTTACCAATTTAAAAGAAGCTTACGAAAGTGAGGGTAAAGTATTGGTTACAGATTTTGAGAAAAACATAACTTTGGCCATTATTGATGATACTTGGAAAGACCATTTACGTCAAATGGATGAATTAAAACAATCGGTTCAAAATGCAACTTATGAGCAAAAAGATCCGTTGTTGATTTACAAATTTGAATCTTTTGAGTTATTTAACAGTATGTTAGATAAGGTAAATAAAGAAGTTTTATCTTTCTTATTTAAAGGAAAATTACCATCACAAGATGCAAATCAGGTTTCACAAGCACGTGAGCAAAAACGCGAGAAAGTTCAGTTGAGCAAAGCAGAATTTAATAGTCCAACGCAACAAGCACAAACCAATCAAACACAACAACCTCAAGTAGTTGAAACCATTGTACGCAATGAACGTAAAATTGGTAGAAATGAACACGTTACACTTAAAAATGTAATGACTGGCGAAAATAAATCAATGAAATTTAAACAAGCTATTCCTATGTTACAAAAAGGTGACTGGGTACTTGTTGAAGAATAAATAATAATAACGATATGAAAATACTTGCAATTGGAAAAAACTATGTAGCCAATAAAGATGAAATTAGTGGCTTAAAAAATGGACAACAAATTATCTTTTCTAAACCTGAGTCTAGTTTGGTAAAAGACAATAAAGATGTTGTTTATCCATCATTCACCAAAGAATTAATTTACGAAGCTGAGTTGGTGTTGAAAATTGGTAAAACTGGCAAAGAAATTTCTGAAGCTGATGCGCCATCTTATATTTCTGAAATAGGAATTGGGATAGATTATACTGCTAAAGATGTATTTAATGCAATTAGAGAGTTTAAAGGACCTTGGGATTTAGCAAAAGGTTTTGATGGTGCTGCACCAATTTCTTCATTTAAACCAGTATCAAATTTTGCCGATTTAGACAATATTAATTTTGATTTGGTTATCAATGGTGAACAAAAACAAGTTGGAAACACCAGTTTAATGATTTATAATTTTGCTGAAATTATTGCTTATGTTTCTAAATTTATGACACTTGAGCCAGGTGATTTGATTTTTACAGGAACACCAGCAAGTGGCACAGGTCCTATATTTAAAGGTGACCATTTACAAGTATCTATTGAAAATGAATTGTTGTTAGATTTTAAAATGATCTAAAATACCATATCAAACAAAAAAAACCAGCTAAATTTAGCTGGTTTTTTTTTAAATTTCTTTTTTCCTGTCGTACGGAATGCTTTTTAAAATATGCTTAATAGCAGCAACACGTGCGTATGTTTTTTTATTGGCTCTAATTATTCTCCAAGGCATACCGCCTTGTTTGGTATTTTCAAACATTTTGCTTTTATAGGCTGTATAAATATCCCATAATTCTTGTGCTTTCCCATCAACATCTGTCATTTTCCATTGTTTCAACGGGTTGTCTTTGATATCTTCAAAACGTTTTGCCTGTTCTTTTTTTGAAATAGACATATAGATTTTAACCAGTCGTATTCCTGAAGCAGCAATCATACGTTCAAAATCATTTACCTGATCCATAAATATTTCATACTGAGCAGGCGTACAAAAACCATTTACAGGTTCAACTACTGCCCTATTGTACCAGCTTCTGTCAAAAAAAACAATTTCACCCGCTTTTGGAAACTGAATTACATACCGTTGAAAATACCATTGGGTTTTTTCATCTTCAGAAGGTTTTGGTAAGGCAACAATTCTTAAATGACGAGGATTCATTCTTTCAGTAATACGTCTAATAGCCCCACCTTTACCTGCGGCATCTCTTCCTTCAAAAATTACAATAATGCGCTCACCTTCATCAATTGCCCAAGACTGCAAACGAATTAATTCGACTTGTAATTTTTTTAATTTTTTTTCATAATCAACAAATCTAATGGCCTTTTCTAAATTATAAGGTTCTTTACACAATATTGCTTTAAGACCTTTATAAGTGTTAAGTAGATTAACATCCTTTTGATTTAAAATAAATTTTTCTTCCATAGCTAGTCTAATTGTCTTGATGAACGGTAATATCTCATTATAATGTTAGGATCGGGTAAAATATCGGTCAGAGCTTCATCTTTACCATCGTAATTAAACTGAGATAAAACATAGCGAATACTTTCTAATCTTGCTAATTTTTTATCATTTGCTTTAACTATAATCCACGGGCTGTAACTTGTGTGAGTTTTACTAAACATTTGTTCTTTATAATGTGTGTAAACATCCCACAATTCTTGTCCTTTTTTATCTACAGGACTAAATTTCCATCTTTTTAAAGGTGTAGACAATCTGGCATTAAAACGCGTCAATTGTTCTTCTTTTGATATTGAAAACCACAATTTAATAATAACAGCACCATCTTCATAAAGCATATGCTCAAATTCAGACACCTGTACCATAAAATTTTGATATTGAGGTTCTGTACAAAATCCCATAACAGGCTCTACAACAGCCCTATTATACCAACTTCTGTCAAAAAATACAATTTCACCAGTATTTGGTAATTCTTTAATATACCTTCTAAAATACCACTGCCCACGCTCTATTTCTGTAGGTTTTGTTAAAGCTACAACGCGCATAGCTCGTGGATTTAAATGTTCTGTAAATCTTCTTATATTTCCTCCTTTTCCGGCAGCATCACGACCTTCAAAAATAACAACTACACGCTTTTTGTGTTTAACAACCCATCTTTGCAACTTCACCAGTTCTATTTGTAACTTTTGCAATTCGCTTTCATAAAACATTGCGTTACTAAGTTTTTCTAGTGGTATGTTTTTTTGTTTTAAGACTTTTAAAAGTTCTTGATTAGAATTTATTTTCTCAAATTCTTCTTTTGTTATTTTTTGAGTTTGATCCATATTATCAATCTTTTTCAATAGTTATACATTCTGTAGGATTGTTTGAAATTTGTAATTTCGCATCGGATGGAGAAATATAAGGAATTCCCAATCCTAATCCTCGCAAAATAAACAATAATCCTATAATTACAATAAAAACAGGTATTGCTTTTTGAATTTTTGCTCTAATTGATAAATTTATAAAATTTCCCAACAAAACAGCTGCAGTCATCATTGGAACAGTTCCCAAACCAAAAAGTGTCATATAAAAGGCACCTTGAATGGCATTTCCTGTTGAAATTGAGCCAATTAAAGCCATATAAACCAAACCACAAGGTAAAAATCCGTTAAAAAAACCTATTAAAAACAAGGCTTTATTTGATTTTTTGGTTAAATAAGAACCTAATTTTTGTTTTACCTTTCCAATAATTTTGTACAAAGGTTTAGAAAAATTGAATTTGTTAAAAGTACTGGCAGGAATTAGTACCAAAGCAATCATAATAGCACCCATTAAAATGGATAAACGCTGCTGAAAACCTGCTAAATAAAGACCTTTACCTATAAATCCAAATAGCAAACCAATTATTGAATAACTCAATAAACGTGCGAAATGATATAAAAATATTTGAAAAAATGCAACTGATTTGGAACTTCTATTTACTGGAATCACAAATGCGATTGGTCCACACATACCAATACAATGAAAACTTCCGGCCAATCCTAGCACAAATGCCGTCCATAGCATATTAATAAATTATTTTTTCTTTATAGAGATAAGCAGTATTATTAACAAACCAATCAATTTTAACATCCCACCTACCTTTTACCAAATTGGCATCTTTTATCAATAAAGTGTTTGAACTTAATTCAATAGGCAGTGTAAAATCTATTTTGTTATTTGACAGTCTTTGAAATGAAATAGTTCCTGTAATTATTTTTGGATCAAATTCTGAAGGAAAAGTAATAACAATGCCTTCAGACGTATTTTGAATAGAAATATTTTCTTTTAAGGCAGCTCCTTCATTTTGCTTGTCTATCTCTTGCTGATAGTTTAACTCATCTTTATAATAATTTTCAGAAACCAAATGGTGGTCATATTCAGGTAAAAAAGTTACCTTATAAACAAATGAAAGTATAAAAATTACAAAAGATGCAATTGCAATAATAATACCTGTTGGCCAACTTATTTTAAATTTCATGGTATATTTTTTTAACTTCTTTTAGTAAAAACTTATTTTATAATAATAGGTCCTGAAAAATTAGTTTTGGTTTTATCTATTAGTTTACCTCCTGAATAAATTCCAATTTTTAAGTTTTCTTTTGACGAATTTAAATCTTTTTTATCTATTTCAATAAATAAAGTTCCTTCTTTCAAACCTTGCTTCGGAATATTTAAATGTCCGCCAACCATATCAACAGTTCCTTTGTGTGAAATTAATTCAATAGAAACATCATTGATGTCCTCTGTAGTTTTGTTGATCAGCTTTACAGTATACACATTTTTAATAGTTGTTGCAGTAGATTGAAATGTTTGCCCTGGTAATCTTAATACAGTTGCTTCTACATCGTTTCTTAAAAACAGCATTGTAATTAAAACGCCAACCAATATGGTTAAAATTACTGAATAGGCAATTAAACGTGCGTTGAACTTGAATTTTTCTTTTTTCTCAATATCATCTTCAGAAGCATAACGAATCAAACCTTGTTCAAAACCAGATTTATCCATAATTTCATTACAAGCATCGATACAAGCGGTACAATTGATACATTCTAATTGAGTTCCGTTTCTAATATCTATTCCTGTAGGACAAACTTGCACACACTGTTTACAGTCTATACAATCACCATGACCAAGTTCATCTCTATTTTCTTCTTTTCTTAATTTTTTTCTTCCATTTTCACCTTCTCCTCTAACAAAATCGTAAGCTACATTGATGGATTTATTGTCTAACAAAACACCTTGTAAGCGTCCGTACGGACAAACAATAATACAAACCTGTTCTCTAAACCACGCAAAAACAAAATAAAACACAGCTGTAAACGCCAATAATTTTACAAGCATCCCAATATTTGCTGAAGGACCTTCGTTTATATATCCTAAAACTTCATCGGATCCTATAATATAAGCCAAAAACACATTAGAGATTAGAAAAGAAATTAAAAAAAACACAAACCATTTTAGCAGTCTTTTTCTAATTTTTTCAGCATTCCAAGATTGTTTTTCAAGTTTCATTTGTTTAGACCTGTCGCCTTCAATTAAATATTCTACTTTTCTGAAAACCATTTCCATAAAAATAGTTTGCGGACAAATCCATCCACAAAAAATACGACCAAAAACAACCGTAAATAAAATAACAAAAACAACACTTACCAATAGTGAAATGACCAGTAAATGAAAATCTTGAGGCCAAAATGGAAAACCAAATATGTGAAATTTACGTTCAATAACATTGAACAGTAAAAACTGATTTCCCTTAATTTTAATAAAAGGAGCTGAAAGCAGAAAAGCCAACAAACCCCAACTTACAAGGGTTCTATAGTTGTATAATTTTCCTTTTGGCTTTTTTGGATAAATAAATTTTCTTTTTCCTGATGCATCTATTGTTGCAATAGAATCTCTAAAACGTTCGTTTTCTTGTTTCTCCATAAGTTTATAAAAAAAAACTGTTTTTTAATTTTTTTGGCTTCTGTAAATTTACAGTTAATTACTTAACTTGATTCAACAAAAGTTACAAAAAAAATCAAAAAACAGTTTCATTATTGTGATTAAAAAAGGCAAAATTAATTTTTGCCTTTTTTAAATATTTACTCTTGAACTGTCGTTTATTCAACAGCAGCTTCTTCAGTAACTTCTGGCCAAATAATATCTCCTTCTGCAGCTTTTGGATTTGCAGGAGTTGTACCTTGCATAGAAATAATATAACTTGCTAATTGAATTCTTTCGTCTCTACTAATCGTACTTTCCCAAGCAATCATACCTTTACCCGGTCTACCTCCTTTAGAAATTGTATTGAAAATATTTTTAACACCACCACCCAATATCCAAGTGTTATCTGTTAAGTTTGGACCAATACTTCCACCTAAATCAGCTAAATGACAAGCAAAACAAGTTTTTTCAGTAAACAAAGCTTTTCCTTTTGCAATACTTGCTTCATCAGTAAGTGCAACAATATTAGAATCGTCAAATAACTGAGGATTTGCAGCCTTATAAGCTTCAACTTCGGCCTTTCCTTCAGCTACAGCAATTGAATATTCATTTGCTTGATTGTAATCGTCTGGGTTTGTCAACACCTGAAAAACATAAAATGCACTAATGGCAATGGTAATATAAAAACCATACAACCACCAAGGCGGCAATACATTATCAAGCTCTTTTATACCATCATAATCGTGGTCAAGTAATATATCTTCTTCTGTTCCTAAATCGTGAGCCTTCGTCATAGATTTCATAAATCTTTTCCAGCCCGATATCTTTTCTGAATTTTTATTCATGGTTAATTTCTTTAATATTAGTATCGTTATCTAAAGGTAACTGACTTACTTCATCTATACTTTTTTTTGGTAATTTGAAAACAAAAATGATCATTGTAACAAAAACTGTAAAAAATAACAACAATGAAATAATTGGGTAAATTTCTACCCCATCAATACCGTCGAAATTATGTTTTATAAATTTTAACATGGCTATTATTTTTGAGCTGTATTACCCGCTTTAATATCTGTACCCAAGCGTTGTAAATAAGCAATTAAAGCAACAATTTCTTTATTTTGAATGTTACTTGAACCGTAATTTGTTACAAACTCAGGATCTTGACCTAAATTAGCTACAATTCCTTTTGCTTGCTTCATTAATTGCTCTTTAGCACCTGCAATATCTTCAGCAGTATAAGGAACACCTAATTTTACCATTCCTTCCATTTTGTTTTGAATATCAGATGCATTCAAATCATTTTTAATCAACCAAGAATAACGAGGCATAATAGAACCAGGAGATGTTGAACGTGGATCAGACATATGGTTAAAATGCCAGTTGTCATTGTATTTTCCACCAACTCTGTGAACATCTGGACCTGTTCTACGAGATCCCCATAGGAATGGGAAATCATATACATATTCTCCTGCTTTTGAATATTCACCATAACGCTCAACTTCTGAACGGAACGGACGAATCATTTGCGAGTGACAGTTGTTACAACCTTCACGAATATAAATATCTCTACCCTCTAACTCTAAAGGAGTGTATGGTTTGATACTTGTGATTGTAGGTACATTAGATTTTACCAAAAACAATGGTACAATTTCTACCAAAGTACCAATTAAGATGGCAACAGCTGTTAATATAGAAAACAAAACAACTTTACGTTCTAACCAAGTATGAAAACCTTCACCAGCAATACGTTTACCACTAATTTTTTTCAATGGTGCAGCTTCTGCCAATTCATCTTCAACAGGAGAACCAGCTTTAGCCGTTTTAATAACGTTGATAGCCAATAAAACAAAACCTGTTAAGTACAATGTACCTCCAATAGCACGCATTGCGTACATAGGAATAACTTGTGTTACAGTTTCTAGGAAGTTACCGTAAACCAATGTACCATCAGGATTGAATTGTTTCCACATAAATGCTTGTGTAAACCCTGCAACATATAATGGAATAGCATAAAATAAGATACCTAAAGTTCCCAACCAAAAATGTGTATTTGCCAGTTTTCTTGAATACAATGGCGTTTTCCAAAGTTTTTCAGCCAACCAGTAAACAATACCAGCAATCATAAATCCGTTCCAAGCCAAAGCTCCAATATGAACGTGACCTACAATCCAGTCTGTATAGTGCCCAATTGCATTTAAGTTTTTAAATGACAACATAGGACCTTCAAAAGTTGCCATACCATAACCAGTAATTGCAACTACAAAGAATTTTAACACTGGATTTTCGCGCACTTTATCCCAAGCACCACGAAGTGTTAACAATCCGTTGATCATACCACCCCAAGAAGGGAATATCAACATTACAGAAAATACGGTTCCTAAAGTTTGAGCCCACTCAGGTAAAGCTGTATATAATAAATGGTGAGGACCCGCCCAGATATACAAGAAAATCAAAGTCCAGAAGTGAATGATAGACAATCTGTATGAATATACAGGTCTGTTTGCTACTTTAGGAATAAAATAATACATTAAACCCAATACAGGTGTGGTTAAGAAAAATGCCACCGCATTGTGACCATACCACCATTGTACCAAGGCATCTTGCACACCAGAGTAAATAGAATAACTTTTGAAAGCCGTAATAGGCATTTCTAAATTGTTAAATATATAAAGAACAGCAATGGTTATTAAAGTTGCAATGTAAAACCAAATAGCAACATAAATATGACGTTGTCTTCTTTTTAAAATAGTACCAATAAGGTTAATTCCAAAAACAACCCAAATTAAAACAACCATAATATCTATAGGCCACTCTAATTCTGCATATTCTTTTGATGAAGTAAAACCTAAAGGCAAGGTAATAGCTGCAGCTACAATAATAGCTTGCCATCCCCAAAAATGAATTCTACTTAAAACGTCGCTAAACATTCTTGCTTTTAACAGTCTTTGGGTAGAATAATAAATTCCAAGGAAAATTCCGTTACCAACAAAAGCAAAAATAACGGCATTTGTGTGTAAAGGTCTTAAACGACCAAAACTTAACCACGAAATGGCATTGTCTGCTCCTGCAAATTCTAATAATCCTGGGAAAACAAAAAGTAGCGCTACCAATAGCCCTACTAACATTCCTACAACTCCCCATAGAATTGTAGCCCAAAGAAACATTTTTACGATTTTATTATCATAATAAAACTGTTCTTTTTCCATACTTGTTTTGATTAATTGTTAGTTATTATTTAGTTTGTTTTTGTTTTTTATCAGTAACCAATTCATCATCAAACAACATACGAACCGAAGGCGTGTAAGTATCTTCATACTGCCCCGATTTGACTGATTTGATAAATATAATGAAAAAAAACACTGCAACAACAATACTTACGCCTATTGTTATGTAGACAACTTCCATTTTAGTTACTTGATTTTTTAGTTATTTAATTTGAAAACAAATATACATTTTAGATTCGAAAAAAAAATGATAATTGTCATATTATACCACATCCAACTATTCAATTTACTAGTTTTTAAAGCTTTCTTGAAATGAAATTTGTAACTAATGTTACAAACACCACAATTGATATAGAACTCAAGGGCATTAAAATCGCTGCTACAACCGGTGTTAATTGTCCTGTTAAAGCAAAATACATTCCAATTACATTGTAACAAAATGAAATGATAAAACTCATTTTAATTACTGCAATTGTTTCAACAGACAATGCAATAAATGCAGGTAATTTATTAAATAATTGTGCATCTAAAATGGCATCACTGGCTGGTGAAAATACATTCACATCTTCAGAAATAGCAACACCAACATTGCTTTGTGCCAAAGCACCTGCATCATTTAAACCATCTCCAATCATCATTACTTTTGCACCTTGTTGTTGCATATTTTTAATAAACTCCAATTTATTTTCGGGTTTTTGATTGAATTCAAACTGGGTATTTGGAGGTAATATTTTTTCTAAATACGGCTTTTCACCTTCATTATCTCCAGACAAAATAACCAATTTGTATTTTTTTGAAAGCGTTTCAAAAACTTCTTTTACACCCGTTCTATAACTGTTTTTAAAAATATAACAACCTTTAAAATCGTTGTTTATTTTAATGTAGATAGAAGTTTCATTGTTGTTAATTAAATTGCTGTCTACAAAACTTGCTGATCCCAATTTGATATCGTAACCTTCAATTTTAGCTTCAATTCCCTTTCCAAGAATTTCATCAAAATACAGCGGTTCAACATTTAAAGTGTTTTCTGAAATAAAACGATATAACAACCTGCTTAACGGATGATTAGATGCTCTTAAAACCGTTTTTACAGCACTTAATTCGCTGTTATTTAAAACTTTTCCTTCATAACTAATTTGCGTTTTGTCGCTAGAAGTAATCGTCCCTGTTTTATCAAAAATAATGGTGTCTATTTTTGAAATATTTTCAATCGTTTCCGCATTTTTTAGGTAACATTTTTTATACCCAAAAATCCGCAACATATTTCCTATTGCAAACGGTGCAGATAACGCCAATGCACAAGGACAAGCAATTATTAAAACTGCTGTTACAACATTAAATGTCATAGACGGATTGGTAAAATACCAATAAATACCAGCAAATAAAGCAATGGCTAAAATGGCTATCGTAAAATATTTACTAATGGCATCTGTAATATTTTTTATGGTAATTTCGTTTGTTTTGTTAAAAACATCGTTGCTCCATAATTGTGTTAAATAGCTTTGAGACATTGTGTTTACAACATCCATTTCAATAGCGCCCGTAGTTTGTTTGCCGCCAGCAAATAATTTATCGCCAGATTGTTTGATTACAGCTACCGATTCTCCTGTTACAAAACTATAATCTATTGCTGCATTTCCAGCTATTAAAATACCATCAACAGGTATCAACTCTTCATTTCTAATTAATAACCGATCTCCTTTTTCAATATCTTTAACGGGAATGCTGGTTTCCTTACCATTTACTATTTTAGTTACCGCAATTGGGAAATACGATTTGTAATCGCGCTCAAACGATAAAAAGTTATAGGTTTTTTGCTGAAAAAATTTACCCAACAATAAAAAGAAAACCAAACCAGCCAAACTATCAAAAAATCCAGACCCAATATTAAGTATAATTTCAAAAGTACTTCTTAAAAACAATACAGAAATACCTATGGCTATGGGCACATCAATATTTAACATTTTATGCTTCAAACCTTTATAAGCAGCAATAAAATAATCTTTTGCCGAATAAAAAACTACTGGAATAGCCATCACAAACATCAACCAGCGAAATAAAAACTTGTACTTTTCTAACCAAAAATCATCTGCACTCAATTCAAAATATTCAGGAAAAGACAATAACATAATATTGCCAAAAGAAAATGCAGCTATGGTTAACTGATAAATGAGCGTTTTGTCTATTTTTTTATTTTTAACAGCATCATCATCCAAACTTATGTATGGCTCATACCCTATTGAAGTAATTAACTCAACCAATTGTTTTAAGTTAACGCGTTCATTTTTAAAGGTAATACGTATTTTTTTTGTTGGAAAATTAACCATAGATGTGGTAACACCATTGTTTAATTTACTTAAATTTTCCAACACCCAAATACAAGAACTACAATGGATACTAGGAATAAAAAATTCTACTACAGAAATATCACCATCATTAAACTCAACCAGCTTATTTACAATTGATTCATTTTCTAAATAATTGTATTTCCCTTTTATATCTGTTGGAATTGTTCCAGGACTTGTTTCAAAATCGTAATAACAACTCAATTCGTTGCTATTTAAAATTTCATACACGGTTTTACAACCATTACAGCAAAAGGATTTCTCATCAAAAGAAATTTCGTTTTTGTTACAATCTAATCCACAATGATAACAATTGGTATCGCTCATTTATTTCTAATTTCGTTGACAAAAATATTCAATTATTTTCACACAATTATGACAAATATCATTAATTTTATTACCTTTGACACTAAACTAAAACGTACTATTAACTATGTCTTCAAATTGCAGACAATGCATTATCAAAAGATTTAATGCACTTAAATCATTGACGCATGATGAATTGGAAAAATTTTCTGATCATAAAACCACCATTTTGATAAAAAAGGGTGAAAATTTAATGACAGAAGGGAATCCTATCAATGGACTGTATTGTATTAGAGGCGGAAAAGCTAAACTTACCAAACTGAATACCAATGGTAAAGAGCAGATTATTAAGTTTGTAAAAGATGGTGATATTTTAGGTCACAGATCTATTTTAAGCGATGAACTGGTTGGTTTAAATGCCATTGCTTTGGAAGATATGCACGTTTGTTTTATTCCTAAAGGAGATATATTAGATACTATTAAAGAAAACAATAATTTTTCTTTACAAATGATGCGAAACATTTCGCACCAATTAAATGAAGCCAATACTTCTATTTCTCAAATGGCTCAAAAGCCTGTAAAAGATAGATTGGCAGAAACTTTGGTTCACCTTGAAGACTTATTTGGAGTTGATAACGAAGGTTGTATTGACGTTATTTTGACCAGAGAAGAAATTGCAAACACAATTGGTACTGCTACAGAATCAGCCATTAGATTGTTATCAAACCTTAAAAAAGAAGGTATCATTGATTTAATTGGTAAAAAAATCAAAATCATAAATAAAAATATGCTTAAAAATTTATCTGAAGGATATTAGATAGCATTCCTATTGATTTACCCGTAATACATTACAATTTCAAAGATTGTCATTCTAAACTTTTGACAAATAAATTGAATTGTTTTAAAACTAAAAAAAAGAACACTGAGCTTGTAAATAAACTCGATGTTCTTTTTTTTTATAACAGCAAACAGGCTATAAATTATGCTTTTTTAGCCTTAAACATTAAGTATAAACCTATTAAAATCAATGGAATACTTAATACCTGCCCTGTATTTAAATCTAAAAACCAATTTTCACCACCTTCAACCTGTTTTTCTTTAAAGAACTCAACTACAAATCGTGCTGACCACATTAATACAAAATACAAACCGAATATATATCCGATTTTTTGTTTTTTATCAGTTTTCCAATATATAAACCATAATATAGCAAATATTACAACATAACTAATTGCTTCATATAATTGAGCCGGGTGACGCGGAAAATCTTCTCCAAGCCTTTGAAATACAAAACCATAATCTGAATTTGTTGGTTTTCCAATAATTTCAGAATTCATTAAGTTTCCTAAACGAACAAAAGCACCACCAATTGAAGAAACAACTACCACCCTATCTAATATGTACAATAGTGGCTTTTTAAGAATTTTTTTACTGTAAAAATACAATCCTATAATTATTCCGATGGCAGCTCCGTGACTTGCCAAACCTGCAAATCCGGTAAATTCAAATTTTGGAGAAAAACGAAATGGTAAAATAACTTCCAAAGGTTTTTCGAACAAAAAAGCAGGATCATAAAATAAGAAATGCCCCAAACGCGCACCAATCAATGTTGAAATTACTACGTAAATAAATAAGGAATCTAATTTTTCAAGCGGAATTTTATCTTCAATAAATATTTTTTTCATCAAATGCAATCCAAGCATAAATGCAATTACAAACATTAAACTGTAGTATCTAATTGCAAAAGGACCTATCTTAAAAATTTCTGGTGAAGGATTCCAATCTATATAATTTGCGATCATTTTTATTTGGTATTTATCCCATTAATCCTTCTCAAAGGGAAGGAAACAACTGGATTCGAATTTAATTTTTAAACTTTTATAATGTAAAATTTCATCAACTTTTCAACCTTTACGGGGTTTGGAAAATTACGGAACAGGATCATATCCTTTTCCACCCCACGGATGGCAACTTCCAATTCGTTTTATAGCAAGCCATCCACCTTTAAAAACACCATATTTTCTCAAAGCTTCTAATGAATAACTTGAGCAGGTAGGTGAATACCTGCAACTTGATGCTGTGTAAGGCGATATTGCTGCCTGATAAAAACGAATCAGCCAAACAAAAGGAAGTGACAATATTTTTGAGATACTTTTCAAATTAGTTTACAGAAAAAGTTGTTCCCTCTTTCCCATCTTTTAATTGAATGCCCAAGATAGCCAATTCGTCTCTAATTTTATCAGACATTGCCCAATCTTTATTGTCACGTGCATCTTTACGCATAGCAATCAACATTTCTACAACACCCGATAATTTGTCTGAACTGTCTTCTTGTAATTCATTTTTCAACCCTAAAACATCAAAAACAAAAGCGTTAAAAGTTGATTTTAAAGTTGCCAAATCTTCAACAGAAATGCTTTCTTTTTTATCAAGTAACAAATTCACAAATTTAACAGCTTCAAACAAATGCGCTATTAAAACCGGTGTATTAAAATCATCATTCATTGCATCGTAACATTTTTGTTTCCACGCATTGATAGCTATTGATGACGTTTTACTTGTTTCAATTTTATCCAAGCCACTTAAGGCTTCCATTAATTTTATATAACCTTTTTCTGAAGCTTCCAAACCAGCACTTGTAAAATCAAGAATACTGCGGTAATTGGCTTGTAACATAAAAAAACGAGTTGCACTTGGCGAAAATGCTTTGCTAAGAATTTTATTATCACCCGAAAATATTTCGTTTGGCAAAATATAATTCCCTGTTGATTTTGCCATTTTCTGACCGTTTAAAATCAACATATTGGCGTGCATCCAATAATTAACAGGATATACACCATTGTTAACTTTAGATTGTGCAATTTCACATTCGTGGTGCGGAAATTTTAAATCCATTCCACCACCGTGAATGTCAAAAGTTTCACCTAAATATTTGGTACTCATAGCACTACACTCTAAATGCCAACCAGGAAAACCATTGCTCCAAGGCGAAGGCCAACGCATAATATGACGTTCATCTGCTTTTTTCCAAAGCGCAAAATCTTGTGGATTTTTCTTTTCTGATTGTCCGTCTAATTCTCTTGTATTGTGAATAGAATCTTCAATATTTCGACCAGAAAGAATTCCGTAATGTTCTTTTTCATTGTATTTTAAAACATCAAAATACACAGAACCATTTTCAACATAAGCAAAACCTTTTTCAATAATATCTTTAATAATTTCAATTTGCTCAACAATATGACCCGTTGCAGTTGGCTCTATACTAGGCGGTAAATTATTAATTGTTTGCAATGTTTCATGAAAATCAACCGTATAACGTTGCACCACTTCCATTGGTTCAATTTCTTCTAAACGTGCTTTTTTAGCAATTCGATCTTCACCTGCATCTGCATCATTTTCTAAATGTCCTGCATCTGTTATATTGCGAACATAGCGTACTTTATATCCCAAATGTTTTAAGTAACGAAAAATCATATCAAAAGACATAAAAGTTCTAACGTTTCCTAGATGTACATTGCTATAAACAGTAGGTCCACAAACATACATACCAACTTTACCTTCTATTAAAGGTTTAAAAATTTCTTTAGATTTACTCAAAGAATTGTAGATTTTAAGCTGATTTGTTTTGTATAACTCCATACTTTGCTGTTTTTTTTAAGTGTGTAAAGATAATAACAAATACTTAATGTAAAAATTTAAACCTCATTGGTTTTTAAGTATATTCATACCAATATAAATATCGCTCCTTATTTACAACATTCTCCCAATCTTTATTATTTTATCTCAATAAATATTATAATTTTGCCTTTTCGTACCTATAATGTATAGATAAATTAATTGAACCTGCACTAACTAAAATAAATGAAATACGAATTTACAATAGTTGTTCCTGTATATAATGAAGAGGATAATTTAAAGCGAGTTGAAAAATCACTAACTGATTATATAAAAATTGCCTCTAAAAAAACAAAAATTCTTTTGGTTAATGATGGAAGTCAAGACAATAGTCAGGCTTTAATTGAAGAAATTTGCAACCATAATTCGGACTTCACTTATATTCAATTTCAACAAAACTGTGGTTTAAGTGCTGCTATTTCAGCAGGATTTGACAATACAGATACTGAATTGGTTGGTTATATTGATTCGGATTTACAAACAGATCCTAACGATTTTAATTTATTGTTGGCTGAAATTGAAAATTACGATTTGGTAACCGGTGTTAGGTCTAACAGAAAAGATTCGTTTGTAAAAAACATGTCTTCAACCATTGCAAATGGTATTAGACGCGCTTTTACCCACGACGGAATGGATGATACGGGCTGCCCGTTGAAGGTTATTAAAACTGAATATGCTAAAAAAATTCCAATGTTTAAAGGATTACATCGCTTTTTACCTGCAATGATTTTATTGCAAAACGGAACAGTAAAACAAATTACTGTTCAGCATTTTCCACGCATTGCCGGTGAAGCAAAATTTGGACTGTGGAACAGGTTGTTAGGTCCTTTAGTTGATTGTTTTGCTTATTTATGGATGAAGAAAAAATACATCAATTATAAAATTGCAACCAAAGGTTAATGAGTAGCTGGATTATTTATACTATAGGTTTTTTTGCACAACTTTTATTTTCTGGAAGACTTGTTTTACAATGGATTTTATCTGAAAAAAGTAAAAAAGTATTGACTCCTAGCCTATTTTGGTGGTTGAGTTTACTGGCTTCATTTTTACTTTTTGTGTATGGTTATTTGCGTGAAGATTTTGCCATTATGCTTGGGCAGGCACTTACCTATTTTATTTATATTAGAAATTTACAATTACAAGGTCAATGGCAAAAAACGCCAAAAACTTTACAAATACTTTTGTGGATTTTTCCGTTGTTGTTAGTTATTTATTCATACAACAACAATAGCTACGACATAGATAAGCTTTTTAGAAACGAAGCTATACCAGTTTGGTTGTTAATTTGGGGTATTATTGCTCAAATTATTTTTACTTTACGTTTTGTGTATCAATGGGTTTATTCTGAAAAAAAGAAAGAATCCTCTTTGCCTTTTGGTTTCTGGCTGTTGAGTTTAATAGGCTCAATAATGATTTTAATTTATGCCGTATACAGAAAAGATCCTGTTTTATTGGTTGGTCATTTAATGGGAGCTGCCATTTATTTTAGAAATATTCTGATTCTAAAAAAACAAGAATAACAAACCTTACATCATGAAAAATAAACTTTACATACTATTGGTTATTGCCTTTTTAGCACTAACTGTTATGCTTGGCAACTGGGGTTTAACAGATAGTAGCGAAGCACGTTATGCGCAAATTGGCAAAGAAATGTTTGTAAATAACGACTATATAAACCCAACATTATTGGGTATCAAACATTTACACAAACCGCCAGTTACTTATTATATAACTGCGTTTTCTTATCAGATTTTTGGGGTCAATGAATTTGCAGCTCGTTTTTTTATGCAATTGGCTTTGGTTTTACAAATTTTATTGGTTTTTAAAATCGCTTTACTTTTATATAAAAACGAAAAATTAGCGTTTACAGCTGCACTTATTTATTTTTCGTTGCCCATAACTGTTATTGCAGTACGAACCTTAACTACAGATGCCTATTTAACTACTTTTATTTTAGCTGCCATTTTTAGCTGGCTGAAGTACAAAGAGGATCAAAAATATTATTTGTTGTATTTGTTTTATTTCTTTTTAGGACTCATTTTCGAAACCAAAGGACCTGTTGGTTTTGTTGTTCCTTTAACTTTTGTAATTACTCATAAAATTATAAACAAAGAAAAAATTGAATTGTCTATCCATCAATTTTTAGGTTTTTTACTATTTCTATTGGTTTCAGCAAGTTGGTATATTGCAGCAATTCAAAACAACGAAGGTTTGTTTGACTATTTCTTTAACAATCAATTGGTTGAAAGAGTTGCCGAAAATAAATTTAAAAGAGGAAAGCCATTTTATTATTATATTTTACTAATGCCTTTAATTGGTTTGCCTTGGCTTTTTTACTTGCTATTTTACTTCAAAAAAAATCTAAAAACGATTTTTAATGAAAAGAAAAACGATTTTATTTTACTGATTACTTTTTTGGTGTTGTTTGTTATTTTATCAATCTCAACTTCAAAATTAATTTTATATGTACTTCCACTATACTTTGTAATTGCCATATTTTCAGCAAAATACATTAGTGAATGTAGCGAGAAAACCATCAAGATTTTAAAAAATATTTACATCATATTAATTTCAACAATCACTTTTTCCTTATTCATTTTATCATTTTTTAATTTTGAATTAAGGGTCAATCACTATTTTGCTGTGCTTGTTTTGGTAATATTTGCAATTGTAAATTGGTTTTTAAATAAAAAAATAGCGAATAGTAATTATCTTAAACCGGCCTATTTTGGTGTTGTTTTTATCATTTCAATAATGATGTCGGCCAATTATTTATTTAAAGATAACGAACTTAAAATCAACTCTGTAAAACCTTTGGCTGCATTTATTGAGCAGCAAGGTAATCCAAATTCCGAAGTGATGGTTTACAATTATTTATTGCCTTCGCTTTCATTTTATTTAGATAAAGAAATTACAACCATCAACCACGGAAGATATACCACGCAAAGAGAAGTTCAGTTTGAAACCAACAACCTTTGGAAAAAACATTTAATCAATTATTTTGATACTGAAGACAGGGCTCGCATTTTGAATATGGATGTTGAAAAACCAACCTATTTAATTAAAAGAAAAAAAGATGTTTTTCCAGATACTTTGCAGGTTTTTGCAAATAAATTAAAAAACAAAAAGGACTTTGAAACGTTTGAATTGTACTATTAATTTAATTGAATTTTATGATAAAAACAATTGAAAAATATCCGGTTTTAAGTCTTACCATATTGGTATTACTTATGTTATTGGTACATTTAGACGTACCCAATTTAACCATTATGGAAGCTCGAAATTTTATTTCGGCACGTGAAATGGTACAAGACAACAACTGGCTATTAACTACTTTAAACGGTGAAGCTCGATACCAAAAACCACCATTACCTACTTGGTTAACTGCAATCTCTGGTATTTTATTTGGTATAAACAGCCTGTTTGCTTTGCGATTACCAGCAGCGCTGATGGTTTTGTTTCTTGGGATTTTCATTTATTTTTTCTCTTCAGAATTAAAACTGTCGAAAGGTCAAAGTTTTAGAAATAGTTTGATTGTAGTAACTTCTTTTTATGTAATTGGCATTTTAAACGAAGCACCTTGGGATATTTTTGCCCACGGTTTTATGATGGCTGGTTTGTTTTACCTATTTCAGTTTTTTTCAAAAAATGAGCAATTGTGGAAAAATGCTTTTATTGCTGCTTTTTTTGTGGGACTTTCAATTTTAAGTAAAGGTCCTGTGTCTTTATTTGCGTTGTTTTTACCTTTTATAATTGCTTACGGAATTATTTATAAATTCAAAAATTTCAAACAAAAAGTAGCGCCCTTTTTAGCATTTATCTTGTTATTTATAGCTATTGGAACTTGGTGGTTTATTTATGTACGTTTGGCAGATCCAAAAGCATTTTTAGCCATAGCAGCGCGTGAAACTGGCAATTGGAGCAGTTATAATGTAAAACCTTTTTATTATTATTGGAGCTTTTTTGTACAATCTGGCTTGTGGACAATCCCTGCGTTTATAGGTTTGTTATATCCTTATATTATCAAACGTGTAGAAAATAAAAAAGCCTATCGGTTTACATTTTTATGGACCATTATTGCGGTTGTTTTACTATCTGTAATTCCTGAAAAAAAAGCACGTTATTTAATGCCTGTTTTGATACCATTGGCTTTAAATACGGGGTTTTACATACAATACCTTATCAAATCTTTTTCTAAAATTACAAACAAAAAAGAAACAATTCCTGTATATTTTAATTTTGGATTGATTGCCTCTATTGGTGTAGCTTTTCCAGTAATTTTATACTTTATTTTGAAGAATGACATTCAATTGTATTTGTATAATTACATTTCAACATCAGTTGCATTACTTGTTATTGGGGTGTTGATGTTTAAATATTTGGCAGCTAAAAATTTAAAAAATGTATTTTATTTAAGCATTTTATTTATGGCCTCAATTTTGGTTTTTGCAATACCAATTTCTAAAATTTTCAATAAAAATGAAGCTTATAATTCTATAAATAACTTACACAAGTTAGAGAACAGTAACCATTTAACTACTTTTTCTTTAGGAGAAATTACACCGGAAATGTTGTGGGATTACAATGGGAAAATTAAAAATATTTATGAAAATGACATAGTCCATTTTCCATCAGACAATCAATTCGGATTGCTTGTTCCACCTGGAGATATAGAACGTGTTGTTTTAGATTTAAAACAAGATTACAATTACAAACTAATAGCAACTTACAATGCAAATGTAGGTTCAAAACAAAAAGACAGACTGATTAGAGAATACTATATTATATCAAAAAAATAATTACTTTTGACCTATGAAAACACTTACTAACATTGATAAAATTGCTGCTTTATTTTTAACAATTATTTTTGCATTGGGAATTTATTTTGCCAATACAGACCTTTTGTTCTTTGACAAAGTTTATACCGTTGAAGATGGTTTTGTTGAAAATGGATCTGCTATATTTTTACTTTCATCGAGTATTTTATTGTTAACCCGATTTTTTAAACTTTTTAGCAGTAAAAGCACTACATGGAAAATAGGAATTGCAGCTATGGCTTTGCTTTTCTTTTTTGCTGCTGGTGAAGAAATTTCTTGGGGGCAACGTATTTTTAACATTGAATCTTCAGCATATTTTTTAGAAAACAATGCTCAGGGAGAAACCAATTTACACAATATGGTAGTTGGTGGTACAAAAATTAACAAACTGATATTTAGCCAGTTACTAACCGTAGTTTTGGTTATTTACTTAATTATAACACCTTTTTTATACAGAAAATACGAATGGGTTAAAAATTTAGCCAACCTGTTTGCTGTGCCTATTGTTCAATGGTATCAAACAATTTATTTCTTGGCAGGAACCGTTTTACTAGCTTTTATTCCTTCAAACAGAAAATGGGAAATTTACGAACTTGCTTTTAGTGTAATATTTTTATTGATATTTTTAAATCCGTTGAACAAATCTATTTATCAGAAATAGTTTCAAAATATTTTTTAAAAACTTGCTTCAATAAAAAACAGCAAAGAAAACCGTAAAAACCACCAATAAAAATTCCTGTTAACACATCTAACGGAAAATGTACACCAATATAAATTCGGCTATAACTAACCAGTAGTGACCAAAATATTAATATTGGTAATAGGTATTTTAATTGCTTTTTAAATAACATTCCAAAAAATATGGCAATTGCCATTGAATTGGCTGCGTGTGCTGAAAAATAAGAAAAACGACCACCACAAGTGGCTTTTACCAAACGCACCAAATGCGCAATAGTATCATCGTGACAAGGTCTTAAACGTTTAAATCCGTATTTAAACAAATTACTTGTTTGGTCTGTAACTGTAATTAATAAAGCTACAAAAACAAGAACAACCATTGTTTTTTTAAATCCGTAATATTTATATGAAAAATACAATAACAACAAATACAATGGAATGGCACTAAATTTATTGGTTATAAAAAGCCAAAAACCATCCCATTGAGTTGTTCCTAAATTATTTAGAAAAATTAATAGTTCAATATCTTTTTGTATCAATATATCTAGCATCAAATCTATTTTTTATTGTTTGTCCATTAACTCAACTTCAAAAACCAAATCGGTACTTGGCGGAATCAAACCTCCTGCTCCCTGTTTTCCATAACCCAAATGAGATGGTATAAAAAGTATGGCCTTATCACCTATTTTCATTTGTTGCAAGCCTTCGCTAAAACCGGCAATCAATCGTGCCTCTGGACTGTATTCAATAGTAAATGGTTTATAACCATTTTTTTGATCTCTCTTTGCATCGTAAACACCGTAAGCTTTTGCAATTTCAGCAATACTTGTTTCAAATAATTTACCATCAGAAAAATACCCCGCATAATTTACACTCACTTTGTTACCAACTTTAGGTTTTTGACCATTTTTAGTTTCAACAATAACCATTTTTAAACCAGAAGGATATTCAGTAGCTTTTGGATAATTTTCGTTAAATTTTTTCATTGTTGCAGCCAAAGCAACTTTCAATGCTTTGTCTTTTTTAATTTTCTCTTCCAAAATAACCTTGTAATAATTTGAAAATACTTTGTTTGCTTTGAAAGATTTAGCTGCTTTACCTACCTTAATAATTTCAACTTTTTTAATGGTATCATATTGAACAATAGAATCTACCACTTGTTGTCCGCTTTCAACATTTCCAAAAACAGTATGTGCACCATCTAACCAAGGTGTTTCTTTATGTGTAATAAAAAACTGACTTCCATTGCTGTTTGGACCTGAATTTGCCATAGACAAAACACCTGCTTTAGCATGTTTTAAAACCAAACTATCTCCTACATACTTAGGAAATTCATCATTAAAATTATATCCAGGATTGCCTTCGCCAGTACCCAAACGATCGCCACCCTGTATCATAAAATTAGGGATTACCCTATGAAAAATAGTTCCGTTATAATATGGTTTACCCTTTAAAGAATCTACTACAAAATCGTTAGTACCTTCTGCCAAAGAGACAAAATTAGCAACAGTTACAGGTGTTAACTCAAATTCTAATTTTAATAAAATTTCTCCCCTATTGGTTTCTAAGTTTGCATATAAACCATCGTTTAAATGAGCGTATTCAGTAGGTTTACAGGCGCTTATTATCAAAGACAATATAATTATTAAGACGTAAGTATTTTTCATTGAATTATTTGATTTTATTAAAAAAAAATATCCTGTGAATATACATACTTTTTAGGTATATACATGCACAGGATAAAATATTTTGGGTTGTATTAGTTTGCTACTTCAATCAACTCAACTTCAAAAACCAATGGATCAAATGGTCTAATTACACCACCACGAGGAAATGCACCATAAGCCAAATCTTGAGGAATAAAGAATTTGTATTTTGAACCAGTAGACATTAATTGTAAACCTTCTGTCCAACCTTTTATAACTTGACTTACACCAAAGCTTGCAGGCTCACCTCTTTCAATAGAGCTATCGAAAACAGTTCCATCAATTAAAGCACCGCTATAGTGTACTGTTACTTTAGATGTTGCTGATGGTTTTTCACCAGTACCTTCTTTTAAAACAATGTATTGTAATCCGCTTTCAGTAGTTACAACACCTTCAGCATCTTTATTTTGCTCTAAAAACTTTTCACCTTCTAATTTAACTTCAGCAAATTCTTTTTCTACTTTTGCCAAAGCTTCTGCTCTTTGTTTTTCTTGTTGCTCAGCTTGTTTCTTTTCAAAAAATGGTCTTAAAACATTGTCAATATCTTTTACTTCTACCAATAAATTTAAAGAATCCATTCCACTGTTAAAACCTTGGATAAAAAGTGCTCTATCAACATCAGAGAAATTTGTTCTTAATTGACTTCCTAAAGCCAATCCGTAAGTATAACTTGCTGAATCTATTTCAGTTTTTAATTCTTTTTTTGTAACCTGACTGTTACAAGATACCATTGTTATAACAAATGTTAAAACAAAAACTAATTTAATTACTTTCATTTTTTTTATTGATTTTTATTAATTGAACTTTATATATTAATGATTGATTAATACCTATTTTATTTTGGTCGCCAGCATATCCGTAAACTTTGTGAGATGGAAACAAAAAAGTAACCACATCACCCTCATGCATTAATTTTAATCCGTTACGCAAGCCTTCAAGCAATTCTTGTTTATCTACAACATACGATTGCAATCCTATTTCTTGAGCACCATAAATTAAATTATTTTCGACATTAAAAACGTCAAATGTATACAAAATTTTGTCACCAACTTCAGGTAACTGTAAATTTGTACTTTTTACATTGTATGTATACCAAAATCCGTTTGGAGAAGCTATGTATGCTGTTAATGAATCTTTTGCCATCAAAGCTTTAAAAACAGCTTCTTCATTTTTAATAATTGATTTATTTAACAAAATGGATGTTTCATCTTCACTAACTGTTTTTATGGATACAGGCTTTCTAGGTTGAGGATTCATACAAGAAATAAGCATCCCTATTGCAAAAAATAAAACAATTTTAGTCTTCATAAGAATTTAATAATTCACTTTTATATGAAGGAAGAATACTTAAAAAATTTGAAACGGTAGCGTCTAATGAAATTTCAGACCTACCACCAGCAGCATTGTCATGTCCGCCTCCATCAAAATGCGCTCGGGCAAATTTATTAACAGAAAATTTTCCTTTAGAACGCAAAGAGATTTTTACAATTTGCTGATCAACATCTTCAATAAAAATGGCTGCAAAAATAACCCCATTTAAAGAAAGTGCATAATTTACAATACCTTCAGTATCTCCTTTTTCGTAATTAAATTCATTCAATTCGGCTTGAGACAAGGTAATATAGGCAGTTTTCAAATTTTGAATTACAACCATATTACTCAATGCACGTCCTAACAACTGCATACTTCCGTAAGAATTGTTATCATATACATTGTTGTGAATTCGAGCGTTATTAGCACCTTTTTCAATTAAATCGGCTACAATTTTATGGGTGGTACTTGTTGTTGAAGGAAATCTAAATGAACCCGTATCTGTCATAATTCCAGTATATAAACAGGTTGCAATATTTGCGTCTATGGCTTCAACATCATCTAATTTTTCTAAAAAATGATAAACCATTTGACAAGTAGAACATATTGAAACATCTGAATACAAGTACTTTGCAATAGCATCTGGCTCTTGATGATGGTCTATCATAACAAACATTCCCATAAAACCTTCCAAAGTGTTTTGCATATCACTACCAACACGATGCAAAGCATTAAAATCTAATAAAAATATTATAGAAGCTTCATCAATAGCGCTTTTTGATTGCCTGTTTTGCATATCAAATTTTAACACATCTTTAGAACCTGGCATCCATTTTAAAAAGTAGGGATAATCATTTGGAGCTACAACAGTAGCGTTGTGTCCTTTGTTTTTTAAATAATGATAAATCGCTAAACTTGAACCTATTGCATCTCCATCAGGATTTCTATGCGGTACAATTACAATGTTTTTAGGACTAGCAAGTAAGTCCTTTATTTCATTTATTTCACTTCTATTCATAGGTAGCAAATATACTATATAATCCCATATTTCATCCTATTAAACATGCAATTTTGTTAAGTTTTTTGTTAAAAAAATAGATTATAAAAATTCACCTATTAAAAAATTCACATATTCGCAAAACCACTCATTTTATCAATAAATACGTAATAAATATGCATTAAATACCTAATTTTTAACACATAAAAATGTACATTTGTTTAGATAAAATTAAAAAAATGGCAACAAACAGAACATTTACAATGCTTAAACCCGATGCAGTTGAAAAAAATTACATTGGACCTATATTAGAAAAAATTACAGCGGCTGGATTTAAAATAATAGCGATGAAAATGACGCGTTTAACAGAGGCTGGCGCAAAGCAATTTTATGAAATTCATAAAGACCGACCGTTTTACAATGATTTGGTGAAATTTATGACCAGAGGTCCTATAGTTGCCGCTATTTTAGAAAAAGAAAATGCAGTTGCCGATTTTAGAGTTTTAATTGGCGCAACCAATCCAAATGATGCTGCCGAGGGAACCATACGTAAATTGTATGCAGAATCTGTAAGTTTCAATGCCATACACGGTTCTGATAGTGATGAAAATGCAGCTATTGAAAGTGCTTTTCATTTTTCGGGAAGAGAAATATTTTCTAATTAAGTAGTTTAAAATAAAATATTTTATTAAAAAAGCCCAATCATTATTATAAAACAATTGGGCTTTTTTATTTATATACAATGTAGTACTTAACTTAACAATATTTTTGAAATCAACTGCTCCCCCAACTCTTCATTCATCATTTTTATAATTTTCTCTTTTCCATAGCTCAATTCTTCTCTTAAAACCGAAGATTTTAAATTAACAATCAATGTTTTTCCTTGTAGCTCAATATGATGCGTATAAGAAACCACGCCATTACCCATTAATTTAGCCCAAGCTTCTTTAACAGAGATTTGATTCATACCTTTGGTTAGTTTATTTTCTTGAATTACATCTTTCATTAAATCCTGAATAGAGTAAAATTCATTCAATCGCTTTGCCATTATAGTTCAAATATTTTAAAAGATTGATTTGTTTTTTTTACGACTTCTTCTGTTCTACCTCGGTGTGTATCACTAATAAATAATTGTCCAAATTCATCATTATTCACCAAATTTATAATTTGCGCTACACGTAAATCGTCTAATTTATCAAAAATATCGTCGAGCAAAAGTATGGGTTTTACATGGACTTTTGTTTTAATAAAATCAAATTGCGCCAATTTTAACGCAACTAGATATGATTTTTGCTGACCTTGAGAGCCAAACTTTTTAACAGGATAACCATCAATTTCAAAAAGTAAATCATCTTTATGAATACCAACGGTTGTATATTGTAAAACACGGTCTCTTTCTAAACTTTCAGCAAACAAGGTTGGTAAATCACCTTCTTCAAGTTGTGTTTTATATACTAAGTTTACCTGCTCTTTGCTATTTGATATCGCCTCATAACGTTTTTTAAAAATTGGTATAAAAGCCTCTAAAAATTCTTTTCGGCAGTTATAAATTTCTAAACTATACCTATTTAATTGCTCATTATACACATTTAAATTAACAGCATCAAAAGTTCGGTTGGCAGCAAAATATTTTAGCAACGAATTGCGTTGTGTTAGTACTTTATTATAACTAATTAAAGCTTGCAGGTATTTTGGATTAGACTGACTAATTACGCCGTCAATAAATTTTCTACGCGTTTCACTACCTTCAATTATCAAATCACGATCGGCTGGTGAAATAATAACCAGTGGTAAATAACCAATATGATCTGAAAATTTCTCGTACAATTTACCATTTCGTTTGATTACTTTTTTATGTCCACGCTTCAAACTACACACAACAGTATCTGTTCTGTCGTTAATTTGGTAATGTCCTTCGATCATAAAAAACGCTTCCGAATGCCTAATTATTTGTGTTGAAACAGCATTAAAGTAACTTTTTGCAAAAGAAAGATAATAAATTGCATCTAAAACATTGGTTTTACCAACACCGTTATCACCAACAAAACAATTTATTTTACCCTCAAAATCAAATGATTGCGACTCAAAATTTTTAAAATTTACCAGTGTTAATTTTTGTAAATGCATCTATATTTTTTGAAGCTATAAAATTATTGAAAATAAATGAAAATTTAGAGACAATTGCATTTTTACTTTCCAATTAAAAATTCTATTTTTGCGCCTACAAATTTTATAACAAATGGCAACATATAAAAAGACTAGTGGTAAAAAGAAAGAAGTTCAAGAAAACGCTTTAGACCACTCAACAACAGCTGAAGTATTTAACACATTAGATGAAACTGCTTCTAAATCTGAAAAATGGATTTTAGAAAATAGAAAAATAATTTTCTCAGTAGTAATTGGTGTTGTAGCTGTTATATTGGGATATTTAGCATTCCAAAAATATGTACAGGCTCCAAAAGAAAAAGAAGCCGCAAACGAATTGGCTTTTCCAAAAGTGTATTTTGAAGAAGCAATTAATAGCAATGTAGCTGTTGATTCGTTATTTACTTTGGCTTTAGAAGGTGCAGACGGTAAATATGGTTTTATTGATGTAGCTGATAAATTTAGCGGTACAAAAGCTGGAAATTTAGCAAACTATTATGCTGGTATTTCTTTCTTGAAATTAAAAAAATACCAAGAAGCTATTGCTCATTTAGAGAAATTTTCATCAAACGATGAATTGTTAGGTCCAATTGCAAAAGGTGCTATTGGTGATGCTTTTGCTGATATCAACCAATTAGATGATGCATATGACTTTTATATGCAAGCTGCAGCTTTAAAAGATAACAATTTCTCTTCTCCTCTATTCCTTTTTAAAGCAGGTAATATTGCTTTGGAATTAGGTAACTTTGGAAAAGCTAAAGATGCTTTTACTAAAATTAAAAATGATTATCCAACTTCAGATGAAGCTAGAAATATAGATATTTATATTAATAAAGCAGCATTTGCATCAAACAACTAAGTTGTAATGGCAACAACAAATTTATCACACTACGATAAAGCAACAATCCCAAACGCGAGTGAATTTCGGTTTGGGATTGTTGTTTCTGAATGGAATCCTGAAATTACTGAAAACCTGTATTTAGGTGCAGAACAAGCTTTAATTGAAAACGGAACATTACCTGAAAATATCATTCGCTGGGATGTACCTGGTAGTTTTGAACTTATTTATGGGTGCAAACGAATGGTAGAAACTCAAAAATTAGATGCTGTAATTGCTATTGGCAATGTAATACAAGGCGAAACAAAACATTTTGACTTTGTTTGCGAAGGTGTTACACAAGGCATTAAAGATTTAAATATAAAATACGACACACCTGTTATTTTTTGCGTTTTAACCGATAATAACAAGCAACAATCTCTTGACCGCTCGGGTGGAAAACACGGAAATAAAGGTATTGAATGTGCTATTGCAGCTATTAAAATGGCAGCTTTAAGACAGTTTTAACACCCTAATTATTCACAAAACTTGACCATAACTCAATTATTGATTATTTTTGAGTTTAATTGTTCAATCTAAATTTATGTTTGGTAAATTATTCAAGCCTCGTGCTCACTATGTTTTTGATTACAAGCCTCGTTATTATAACGAGCGAAAAGAACGTTTGCAAAATTTGGAAGAAAAATACCACGGAGACAAAAATTTAACTGATGACAGTGCCAAATTAAGACTTACTAAAAACAATTTAAAAAACGATTGGGTTAAAAATAAGCGAAGTGCTACGGACAGATCTTCAAACTTAAGATTGGCAATTATTATTGCTATTTTGGTTGGATTGGCAGCTTATATTTTTGATTTACACTCTTTATTATAATGTCCGATATTATTCAGTTACTTCCTGATCACGTTGCAAATCAAATTGCAGCAGGTGAAGTCGTTCAACGACCAGCATCTGTTGTTAAAGAATTGTTAGAAAATGCCATTGATTCTGGCGCAACAAACATCAAATTAATTGTAAAAGATGCAGGTAAAGCTTTGGTACAGGTTATAGATAACGGTATTGGAATGAGCCCTACCGATGCACGATTGAGTTTTGAACGTCACGCAACTTCTAAAATAAAAAAAGCCGAAGATTTATTTAATTTACACACCAAAGGTTTTAGAGGCGAAGCATTGGCATCTATTGCCGCTATTGCACATGTCGAATTAAAAACAAAACAAGATCAGCAAGAAATTGGTACTTATATAAAAATTGAAGGTAGCGCTGTTACCCTTCAAGAAAATGTTGCTACTGCAAAAGGAACTTCAATTTCAGTTAAAAATTTATTTTACAATATTCCTGCCCGAAGAAATTTTTTAAAATCAAATACGGTTGAAACACGCCATATTGTTGATGAATTTCAAAGAGTTGCTTTGGCTCATCCAAACATTTCATTTTCATTTTATCACAACGAAAATGAAATTTACAATTTAATAACAGGTAATTTACGCCAACGTATTGTTGCTATTTTTGGAAAAAAAACCAATGAAAAACTGGTTCCTATTGAAGAAGAAACAGCTATTGTAACCGTACAAGGTTTTGTAACAAAACCCGAATTTGCAAAAAAACAAAGAGGTGAACAGTTCTTTTTTGTAAACGATCGTTTTATAAAAAGTACTTATTTAAACCACGCAGTTACCAGTGCTTTTGAAAGTTTGATTTCAAACGGACAGTTTCCAACCTATTTTTTATACTTAACGGTACCTGCCGATAGCATAGACATTAACATTCATCCTACAAAAACTGAAATTAAGTTTAACGACGAAAAAACATTGTATGCCATTTTACGTTCTACCATAAAACATAGTTTGGGTCAATACAACGTTGCGCCTGTATTGGATTTTGAACGTAGTGCATCATTTGACACACCTTACGATTTTAAAAATAAAAACACTTCAACACCAAGGGTTAGCGTAAATCCGGATTTTAATCCGTTTAAAACCGAAAAACAAAATTCAATTAATTTTCCATACAAGCGTGAAACTACGCAACAATGGGAAAGTTTATATACCGGAATTGATGTTGAAAATATAGAAGTTGAATCTACTTTGGTAAATTCTAAACTGTTTTCAGAAACTTCAACCAATAGCAAAACCTATCAAATTCATAATAAATACATTGTAAGCAGCATCAAATCTGGGATTGTTTACATCCATCAAAATTTAGCACATCAACGTATTTTATACGAAGAATTTTTAGAAAATATTACGGTAAAAGAAGCTTTAAGTCAACAATTATTGTTTCCTTTAGAAATTCATTTCAATAAAACAGATATTATTTTAATTAAAGAAATAAAAGAAGATTTAGAGAATATTGGTTTTTTATTTGACAAGATTTTAGACGATACCATTGTTATTAAAGGCATACCGGTTACCATTACTGAAAGTCAAATAAGTAGCATTATTGAGCAGCTATTGGAAGACATTAAAAACGATGTGCCAGATGCCAGTTTTAGCCAGCTCGATGTAATGGCAAAAAGTTTGTCTAAAAGTTTGGCCATAAAAACCGGCACAAACATAGAATTAAAAGAACAAGAAGAAATAGTAAACAAATTGTTTAATTGTAAACAACCCGATGTATCACCATTTGGAAAAACTACTTTTGTAACTATTGATATTGATGAAATAGATAAAAAGTTTAACAATTAACACGGTTAAAAAATAAAAATATGGGAAGAATGACCGAAGCTGTAAAGCACTTAATAATTATAAATGTCATATTTTTTATTGCCCCTCAATTAATACCGAATTTAGGGTTGCAAGAAATGTTTGCCTTGTATTTTCCTGAAAATCCAAAATTTGGTTTCTGGCAATTTTTAACCCATATGTTTATGCACGGCAGTTTTATGCATATTATGTTTAATATGTATGGCTTGTGGGCTTTTGGAACGCCTTTAGAACAAATGTGGGGGCGTAATAAATTTATATTTTTCTATTTCTCTGCAGGTTTGGGTGCAGGTATCATTTACACTTTGGTTAACTATTATCAGTTCAATTCGGTTTACGATCAATTGGTAAATATAGGTTTGTCTGCAACTGACATTCAACATATTTTAGAAACGGGAAGTTACAATTCTGAAATTTTAGGTGCTGTTTCTGAAAGCGATTTATCCGAATTTTTTGCCACTTACCATACTCCTGCTGTTGGTGCTTCTGGTGCAATTTACGGAGTTTTGGTGGCGTTTGGAATGATGTTTCCTGATGCAAAACTGGCATTGATATTTTTCCCAGTACCAATTGCAGCAAAATATTTTATTCCTTTGATTATATTGGGTGATTTATTTTTTGGACTCACAAGTTACTCTATTGGCAATGTGGCGCATTTTGCCCACGTTGGAGGTGCTTTGATCGGATTTATAATTGCTTGGTATTGGAAACAAAACCAATTTAACAATAAACGCTGGAACTAAATTGAGCTTTATAAACGACATAAAACAAGCGTATTACAATGCAAACATTGTAGAAAAAATAATATACATCAATGTATTTTTATTTTTAATCACTTATATTTTTACTGGATTTGTTATTGAGTGGTTTACTTTGCCTAGTAATTTTACAGCGTTTTTATACAAACCCTGGACACTAATTACCTATGCTTTTATTCACCAACGTTTGTTTCATATATTGTCTAACTTATTGGTTTTATACTATATAGGAAACTTATTTTTAGACTTTTACAATAAAAAGCAATTTGTAAACTGTTATTTTTTAGGTGGTATTTTTGGAGGCTTGGTATTTTTAATAAATTATTACATTTCTAACAAGTATGGAGATCCTTTAGGTGGTGCATCAGCAGCTGTTACTGCTATTTTTGTTGCCATTGCTACTAAAATACCACGCTACGCGCTTCAATTGCGCTTTATTGGTAGTGTAGAATTATGGGTTTTAGCTACCATTTGGGTAGTTTTAAGCATTTTACAATTGGCTGCCATAGACAATGGTGCTGCCCTAGCCCATTTAGGTGGTGGAATTTTTGGTTTTGTTTATGCCAAACAATTAGAAAAAAACAATGATATTGGCAAATGGTTTGAAGCAATACTCAATTACTTCTCCAAATTAACAAAATCATCAAAAAAATCAAATTTAAAAACAGTTTACAAATCAACCAACAGAACCCAATCTACTGATGTTGAAAAATCTAAACAACGTAAAATAGACGATATTTTAGATAAAATTAGCAAATCGGGATATGAAAGTTTAACAAAAGAAGAAAAAGATTTTTTATTTAGAGCTGGAAAAAAATAGGCAATGAAAAAGTTAACGCTATTTGATAAGTTGATACTTTTTATCAATATAATATTGGTAATTGCATTGCTTTTTTCATTTTTAAGCTATTATATTTCTCCAAATTCATTCCCAATTATTTCTGTTTTAAGTCTTGCTATTCCAATTTTTATTGGTTTAAATCTTATTTTTATCTGCTATTGGATTCTCCGATTTAAATGGCCTTTTTTAATTTCTGCTTTTGCCTTATTGATTGGTTTTCAATATGTTTCTGTACTTTATAATTTTAAAGAAAAAACCGTTTTACTAAACGATGATCTTAAAATAATGAGTTATAATGTACGTATGTTTAACTTTTACAAATGGATTGATAAAGAGCATATTGATAAAGATATTGTAGATTTTGTAAATGCAAAAGACCCAGATGTTATTTGCTTTCAAGAATACCACGAACTGGTTAAATTACATTTAGATTTTCCTTACAAATACTTAGAAATTTATAATAAAAGTAACCATACCGGTCAGGCTATTTATTCCAAATATAAAATTATAAATAAAGGCTCTTTAAATTTTTCAAAAACAACAAACAACGCTATTTTTATAGATATTTTAAAAGGAAAAGATACTTTAAGAATTTACAATGTTCATTTAGAATCGTTAAAAATCAATCCTGAAAAAGAAGAATTAACAACAGAAAATTCAGAAAGATTGAAAGTCCGACTAGAAACCGGATTTAAAATTCAGACGAATCAGGTCGATTTGATTTTACAACACCAAAATCAAATAAAGCACAAATCGGTTATTTGTGGCGATTTTAACAACACCGCATTTTCCTGGGCTTATAAAAAATTAAAAACCAATAAAAATGATGCTTTTGAAGAAGCTGGTCAAGGGTTTGGAAGTACGTTCGATTTTAAATTTCCAATCCGAATTGATTTTATTTTAGCCGATGAAACCATTGAAATCAATAATTTTAAAACATATAATGTAAAATATTCGGATCATTTTCCAATAATGACCCGTCTTAAATTTTAATTCAGCGCAGTTTAAAACTAAAAAAATTAGTCTTTAAATTGTTCACTATAAATATTTCAACTTATGAGAAAAATTAGTTCCCTCCTATTTATTTTAACCTGTTTTATAGGTTTTTCACAACAAAAAGAATTGAGCATAGAAAATGCTGTATTGGGTTATTACAATGGATTGTACCCAGCATCATTGTCTAATTTAAACTGGGTAAACAATACCGATTTATATGTTTACGAAAAAGACAATGCACTTGTTTTTACCGATGCAAAAAACAACAAAGTAAGCGAAACACTTCCTTTAGAAACTTTGCAAACTACCTTTTCGAACTTGAAAAGTATCCCTAGAATTATGCATATTTCTGCAGAAGAATTGATCTTTGCAGATGGCAATCAAATAGAAATCTACAATTACAAAACCCATCAAAAAGCAGGATTGGTTTCTTTTGATGAAAATGCTGAAAATACCGAATACAATGTCAAGGCCAAAGCAATGGCTTATACCATAGATCATAATTTATACGTTGGCACTTCAACAAATCCAAGAATTGCAATTACCAACAATACCGATAAAAATATTGTTAGCGGTCAGGCAATTCACCGTAGTGAATTTGGAATTGTAAAAGGTACTTTTTGGAGTCCTGAAGGTAATTACTTGGCTTTTTATCAAAAAGATGAAAGCAATGTAACTGATTATCCGTTGGTTGACATTAACACTTACCCTGCAAGTTTAAAAAACATTAAATATCCAATGGCTGGACAAGGAAGTGAAAAAGCCAAAATTGGAATTTACAATTTGGAAAAAAATAAAACTGTTTATTTAAACATTGATACTTCAGACGAGCATTATTTAACCAATTTATCATGGACTCCAGATGAAAAATATGTATTGGTTGCTGAAGTAAACAGAGGTCAAAATCATTTATGGTATAACTTATACAATGTTAAAAATGGTAAAAAAGTAAAAACCCTTTTTGAAGAAACCAACGAAAAATGGGTTGAACCAGAATTTGATGCCGTTTTTTTACCTAAAAGCGATGACGATTTTTTATGGTTGAGTGAGCGCGATGGTTTTATGAATATTTACCAATATACAACAGATGGAAAATTGGTAAAACAGCTGACAAAATTTAATTGGGTTGTAACAGGTATTTTAGGTTTTGATGATAACGGTAAAAACGTATTTATTACAGGTACTGGTAAAGACCCAAGAGATTCGCATACTTTTAAAGTGAATTTAAAAAATGGAGAAGTAACTAAATTAACCACTACAAGCGGTACACATTACACCAAATTAAGTAGCAATGGCGATTATTTAATAGATAATTACAGTAGTTTAACAATACCAAAAAACATTGATATTGTAACCACTAAAAAGGGTAATTCTAAAACTATTTTTAGTGCTGAAAACCCTTTAAAAGACTATCAATTAGGAACAACCGAGTTTTTAACCATCAAAGGAAGTGACAATACCGATTTGTATTGTCGTATGCTTAAACCTGCCAACTTTGATGCTTCTAAAAAATACCCTGTAATGATTTATGTATATGGCGGTCCGCACGCGCAAATGGTAACAAATACCTGGTTAGGCGGTTCGTCGTTATGGATGGATGCTTTTGCAACCAAAGAAAATTACATTGTATTTACTTTAGACAACAGAGGTTCAGCCAATAGAGGTTTTGCTTTTGAAAGCATTGTTCATAGAAATTTGGGTGATTTAGAAATCGAAGATCAACTAAAAGGTGTTGATTATTTAAAATCTTTAGACTTTGTAGATGCAAACAGAATTGCTGTAAACGGTTGGAGTTATGGTGGTTTTATGACCACAAGTTTGATGTTAAGAAACCCTGGTGTATTTACAACTGCTGTAGCTGGCGGACCTGTAATTGACTGGAAATTTTACGAAGTAATGTATGGCGAACGTTATATGGATACGCCACAGGAAAACCCTAAAGGTTATGAAAAAGCAAAAGTAGCTAACTATATTAAAAATTTAGATGGCAAGCTTTTAATTATTACTGGTAGTGTAGATCCTGTTGTTGTACCGCAACACAGCATGTCGTTGTTACAAGCTGCTATCAAAGAAAATGTGCAAATAGATTTCTTTAGCTATCCTATGCACGAACACAATGTGTATGGTAGAGACAGGGTGCATTTAATTGAAAAAATGATGCAATATATTGTTGAAAATAATAAATAGTAAGTTATAACGCGTTATTCTAAACTTGCTTCAGAATTACATAACACTATAAAATAGTTTCCTTATGATAAAAACCTGAACCAAGTTTAGGGTGACGTGATTTTAGTAAGACTATTTTTTCAACTTTCAAAAACAAAATTAGATATGATTTTAATTAGCGAAGACAAAAATTCAAAAGTTACCATTGAAAAAGGTGAATTGGTAAGTTACCTTGTTAACAATGAAGAATTAATTCATCAAAAAGGAAATCCAGGTTGGCGCAATTCAGATACAGAAATGTTTCCTATTATTGGTCCAACTGAAGCATTGAATTTTACAGTTGCTACGCCTAAAGGAAATTACAATCAAGATCAGCATGGATTGTTGAGAGAATTACAATACGCATTAGAAAGCAACACCGAAAACAGCTGTGTTTTTGTAAAAAAATATGCAGCTTATACTGCTGTTGAAAACTCAAAATATCCCGAAAAATCAACTGTAAGGTTGTTATCGTGGCCTTATAGCTTTACCTTTAAAAAAAGTTACCAATTAAGCAATGCCAATTTAAAAATTACTTTTGAAATTAAAGCTGAAAAAGGAATGCCTTTTATGTTGGGCTATCACCCTGCCTTTATGTTAAACGGCAATTTAGATGAACTTGTAGTGGCTAACAAACAACAAATTAGCATACCTGAAATTCAAAAAGGTGGAGATACCGCTTATCCTGTTTTAAATACTGCTGAAATTTCATTGGTTAAAAAAACAGGCAGCAATATCAATATCAAAACCAAAGGTTTCCATAATTTTATGTTGTGGACTCCTGCTAGTAATATGTTGTGTATAGAACCTATTACGGCTTATCCTTATACTGGTGGCGAAATGCTTTCAAAAGACCTATTTAATACTTCAAATGGACTTGATATTTTTGAAGTAGAAATTATTCCTTTTTAGCATTTATTATTGTTTCCTGATAGATTCCCGCCGTCACCCTCAGCTTGACTGGGGGTCTTTATCTTTGAAACTTATAACAAAAAGATTCCTCACTAGCGCTCGTTTATAACGAGTGCCCACTTATAAATTGGAAGATGATTTATAACGTTTGTAACGCAGGTTATAAATAATTGAAATAATTAGCCGCGTTACAAACACTTTGTGTTTTTTTTCAAAAGTTAAGTTGGTACTCGTCGCAGACGAGCACCAGAGGAGAATAAAAACTTATTTTGTTTTATTAAACATATATCGAGCAATCTTCCATTCTCCATCTAATTTTTCAAATACAAATAATTCTCTATTTGTTTCAGGTACTACTACTCCATTTGCGTGTATTTTAACTGTACCGTTTGAACTAGTTACTGCAAAAGCCATATTTCCATCTACTCCAATTTCTTCAATATGAAATTCAATATTTAATTGAATTTGAGAAAAAACATACTCGTAAGATTTTAAAATACCTTCAGAACCAATTCCAGACGGTGCTTGGGTTGGCATAAAAATTCCATCTTTTGTATAAAGACTTTGAGCCAATTTGGCATCTGAGTTGTTCAATGATTTTTGATACTCGTTTAGTAACGCTTCTATTTTTTGTTTTTCTTGTTTTTCCATGATTTCTGTGTTTTTTGTCGATTTATTATTTAATTCTTGATTTCTATTTTCATTGCAAGAAGTCATAATTGTAATGACAAATACTGCTATTATTATTTTTTTCATTTTAAATTGTGTTTTGTTTAATCCATTTATCAAGTGAGGTAAATTCTTCTGTGGCAATCTCTCTTGCCAATTTAATTTGTTCTTCCGAGTCTGGCCCCATATAGGTATGAGCTTCAAAATAGGCTAGCATTTGCGCAATTTCTTCTGCTCCTTCAAAAAAGGTAGAAAACACTTCCACAGGAACTTGATTGAAACTGTAATCTTTTCCATTTGCCTTTAAAGCATCTAAAATATCATTAAAGCTATTGAACTCTGTAGCTAGTGATAAATAACTACCATTACCAACTTTGTTAGGGTTTAAAAATGAACCTGCAACTACTTTACCTAAGTCATTGATATCCGACATATGAATTCCTTTTACCTTAGGATCAATAGACAATGTCCATCCTTTACTACCATCTTGCTGTATTTGTGCCGCCATTTGCCCAATAAGGTTTTGAAAATAAAAAGGTGGTTGTACAAAAGTGTAGTTTTCAAATCCGGCCTCTTTTACCAAAGCATCTACTTTTGCTTTGCCTGTAAAATGAGGAACATTAAATTTTCCATTACTTATTTTTTCTACATCTGGAAGTGTAGACCAAATAAAGTGATTTACACCTGCTTCTTTTGCTGCTTGTATGGCTATTTTACCTTGAGCTATTTCATCTGCACCTTCCCAAAAATTTGTAACAACAAAAACGCCATATGAATCTTTAAAAGCTGCTGTTAATGAATTTAAGTCAGTTAAGTTAGCTTTTACCACTTCATCTGCTTTACCTAAATAATTGTCTGTATTTCTTGAAACAGCTCTAACTTTAAATGTACCTTCTTTTATCAATGCATTTACAACACCTTTACCTTGTGAACCTGTTGCTCCAATTACTGTAATTGTTTTATTTTTCATCTTTATTTATTTTGAATGTTTATAACAATACAAAGATGAGGAGTATAAAGAAGGTTTACCTATAAGATATCTTAAGAAAGCTTATTAATGTATATTAAGATTTTGCTATTTTTTTTCTAATAGCACTAAGAAACTCGGGGGTTACACCAAGGTATGAAGCTATTTGGACGTTAGAAATACGATTAAAAAATTGAGGATACCTTTTTAGGAAGTCCAAATAGCGTTCTTCAGCAGTTGAACTAATATTTTGAATGGTTCTTTTCTGCAAACCAATCATGGCATTTTCTGCAAGCACTCTAAATATTCTATTAAACTTTGGATAATCAACAAAAAGTTTTAGCTGATCCTCTTTATTAATTTGAAGAATAACGGAGTTCTCAATCGCTTCTATGTAAAGCTTACTGGGCTCTTCAATATGAAAACTACTGATATCTCCAATCCACCAATTTTCAATGGCAAATTGTAGGTTGTGTTCTTTGCCATTAGCATCAATAAAATACATTTTAAAACAACCTTCAAGTACAAAGGTATTGTGTTTGCAAATTTCTCCCTCTTGAAGAATAAACTGTCTTCGTTTAATTCTTCTTTCTTTGAAAACATTTTCTACAAAAGTTTCCTCTTCATTATTTAGCGAAAGAATATTGTTAAAGTAGTCTATAAGTGGTTTTGTATTCATTTTAATTCGCAAAAACAACTATTATTTATATGCTCTCTATCACTTGAAAAATCCGATATTTTTGAATTTAGCAAATCGTTTGTTGTTTATACTAGTTCAAATGTAAGCATAAATTTTATGAGGTAGGATTGAGCATTAAGTAAAGTTTAGCAAACATTTTTAGTAATGGAACGATAGCGTGTGATAAAAATTTATGACTGATCGTTAAGAAAATATGGTGTTTAGTTGATTAATGTCCATCGCCATCATCGTGATTTCCACTATTCATTTGTATTACTTTATGTATTTGTTGGTTCAAAGTTTCTACTCCATATTCAATTCGTTGAGCATCCGATATTTTTGAGGTATCAATTAGGGCAATTCTCCAAGGTTCGTCGTCCTTTTTAAAATATTGAGTTCCATAAATTTGAGGTTCTCCTTTGCTTAATAAATAGCTATCTGTAGCTGCAGCATAAATCCATTTATTAATTGTTGAATCTAAATCAATGGCTTTTTTCATTAATTTTACTGATTTTTCATAATGGGTGGAATCATTTCCGTGTAAAAAAACCATTGCAGCATTCCTATAATCTCTTGCAGTTATTATCTTATTTGATTCTAAAATTTCATTTACTTTTATTCTTCTTAAACTATCTCTTTTACCAACTTCGAGCCAATCTATATTATGATCATTTCGGTCAGATTGGTCACTTATGTATATACCAATTAATTCTGTATTGTCTGATTCAAACAGTTGCTTTTCAGTTGCTGATTTTTTTTCGTTTTTACAACTAAACATTGTAATTATTAAAATAAAAGTGAATATTCTTTTCATAAAATTTTTGTTGTGCCTAATTAGTTATATAAAATTTGTTCGACTTAAAAATCTGAGATTTTTGAAGAAAATAAAATTAGTAATTTTAGTAATAAGAAACATTCTAAATTAGATAAAAAAGCACCGCTCCCGCGCGAATCCTTTCGCGTGGTTTTATAATTTAAAATTTTGAAAAACACAAACATCACCTAACAAGCCTTTTTCACCAGCATAATCTGCAGCACTACTATACTTGTAGTCTTCTGGTCTAAAAACGATTCCTTCTTCAACTGGATTATTGTGAATGTAATCAATTTTTTGCTGGATAACTTCATTACTCCACAACTCAATTGGTTTATTGTCATGTCTCCAAAACTGATAATTGGTTGTATTAGAACTTTTTTCTGCTTCTTTCTTAAAATAATCTAACAAAAATTCTTTTCTGCTTTCTCTTGAATTTTCTTGTATAGCTTTTATAACGTTTCTACTTGTAAATCTTTTAAAATCTCCTAATAAAAGTTCGGGGTTTTGATTTTCTATACTTCTAAAAATTAAATGTACATGATTTGTCATTATACACCAAGCATGAATTTCCATTCCTTTTTTTTGTTGACAAAATTCTAAACTTTCTAAAAGTAAATCTTTATACTCATTTCTAGTAAAAACATCTAGCCAACCTACCACAGCAAAACTCAAAAATACAAACCTTTTGGATTATGGAATTTATAATTTCTACTCATGGCTGATTTTTTATCAAATATAATAAAATCAATTTTTAATTTAGAACAGCCACGCGAAAGGATTCGCGCGGGAGCGGGGGAAAACATAATTTACCCAATTAATTAAAAAAACAACATCAAAAAATTATAAATACACCTCTAATTTATAGGTACAAACTAAAAGGTTATAACTTAATAACAAAAACTTTCGTAAATACCTTAGAACATGCTATATTTCGCCTCCAAATCATAATCACATTTTATTGCCAAAAGGATTTCTACAATTAAATTGAAAGCTTACTATGTTAAGTAGAATTTCTTAAATTGATGTAAAACTATTTTTTTATATTTGAAAGTGTAAATGAGTGGTTAATATGGATGGTTCATTTATTAGAGAATTAAATTTCTCCTAAAAAAATCGTTCTAAAGAACGTTTTAAATTATAACATATGACAAAAAATTTACTTATTGAAGACCAATATAAAAGAACAAGTTTATTTGAAAAAGAAAATGTGAATTATTTGGTTCGGGTTTTAAAAAGATTCAATACCGTTCCAAAAATAAACAACATAAATATCATTACATCTACCAGTCAGCCTAATGTATTTAAAATTGTACCAAATAAATCTATTATAATAGGAACTTCATTTTTAAATCAACCTGTTTTAGCTTTGGTTTATTTAAGATATGGTATTGAATGGCAATTGTGGTACAAAGCCCTAAATGAAGACAAAAAGGATACTGTTTTATGTGATATTTCGGCTCTTGAAGCAACTCGAATATTTTATAAGTTATTGCCTAAAGATGATAAAGAAAAATTAGAACCTATTGACTGCTTTTTACTTAATTTGATAAAAAAAGACGAACAGTTAGATACTGAATCGCTATTAAATTATGAAGGACTTCAACAGTTTCATGGCTTAATTAAAACAAACAATGTATTTAAAGAGTCTTGGAAACCTATTGTTGAAAACCTTGCCAAACCAACTGAGTATTTATTAATGTCTGGTGGAGATCTTAGATTAAATATTGATGAAATTCAGTTGTTAAACAAATATGGTTGTAGACCATTCCCCAGACCAGAAGCTTTTACGTTTGCCTCATCAACAGCAACTAGCGTATCTAATTTTGCATTTGATAAGACCGATAAAACCAGAAGCATTTTGATTAAAAATAGCTTAAAAAATGGTTTTAAAAATACAACCATCGAGTTTTCTGAATTGCTAAAAAACAATCTTAAAAAAACTTTCAGATTAAATAATGAAAGTGAAATTATTTTTTCACCATCAGGTACTGATTCTTCACTTCAAATTGCAGCGATTACTCAAATCACTTCTAATAAAGAAATTACCCATGTTTTGGTGGCTTCAGATGAAACCGGAAGCGGTGTGCCTTCAGCATTAAAAGGCTGTCATTTTGAAAATACAACTGCACTAAATTTCCCTATTAAAAAAGGTGATAAAATTGAAGGATTTAGAGATGTTGATTTGATTGAAATTCCTTTTAAAAATGAACATGGCGATTTAAAATCGGCCGCTCAAATGGATGAGGAGGTTTTTGAAGCGATTTCAAAAACCAATAAATTAGGTAGACATGTGGTATTACATACAATGGATCAATCTAAATTAGGGTATCAATCTCCTAGCGCCGAAATGATAAAACGTTTGAATAAACTAAAGAATTTATCCATACAAATTATTGTTGATGGTTCTCAGCTTAGGTTAGACCCAAAAGACTTACAAAATTATTTAAATAAAGGCTATATTGTAACTATAACTGGCAGTAAATACTTTACCGGACCTCCATATTCAGGAGCCTTAATTCTTCCTAAAAATGTAAGTAAGTTAATCCGTTCAGTTAAAAAAACATTGCCAAGTGGCTTAACTCAATATTACAACCATTCTGATTGGCCTACATCTTGGTCATGCTCTGATAACTTATCTGACGGATTTAATTATGGTTCTTACATGCGTTGGAACGCAGCCATAGTTGAAATGGATAGGTATTACAAAACACCTGTTTTATATAGAAATATGGGTATTGAGATGTTTTGTAATTTTGTTGAAGATTCTATAAATGAAGCCTCTTTTTTAGAACCTATATACGGCAATGAAACAAATAAAAACACTTATAATAGTGAAGAGTTTGGATTAAGAAGTATACGTACTATTTTTCCTTTTTTTATATTACAAAACAACAAAGTTTTATCGGTTAACAATGTAAAAAAGCTCTATATTTTGTTGAATTCTGATTTATCGGATAAGTTTAAAGATGCTCCTTTAGAAATTATTAGACTTGCTAGTCAAAAATGTCATATCGGACAAGCTGTTAACGTAAAGTATAGCAACGAGATAGAAAGTGCTATTTTAAGAATTAGTTTAGGCGCACGTGTAATTTCTGAAAGTTGGGTAAACAGAGATATTAGTATCTTTTTTAGAAATATAGAAAATCAAATGAACCAAATTACTGTAATTATAAAGAAAATAGAATTGATTCTTAACACTCCTGATTTGCTAGATTAAAATACAAATATTCAATCCTATGTTTTTAAATTACACCCTTTACGAGATAGTGTTATATAAAAAATCCACAATCAAAGCGTTTATCTTTGGTTGTGGATTTTTAAACTTTAAGACTATTTTTTAAAATAAATCAGTTTTTAAAACAGCTCCGTTACTAGCATTTGTTACCAATGCTCTGTATTGTTTAAGCCATTTTGAATTTAATTCTTTTTTAATTGGAACAAATGCCGCTTTTCTTTTAGCAATTTCATCATCGCTTAAATTTACCGATAAAATATATTGATCTACATCAATATGAATTTCATCACCATCTTTAAGCAATCCAATCATACCACCTTCAGCAGCTTCCGGACTTACGTGTCCAATACTTGCACCTCTGGTTGCACCACTAAATCTACCATCAGTTATTAACGCTACTTTATCACCAAGTCCCATTCCCATAATTAATGAAGTTGGAGCTAACATTTCTTGCATTCCTGGACCTCCTTTTGGACCTTCGTATCTAATAACAACAACGTTACCAGCTTTTACTTTACCACCTAAAATACCATCAATACATTCTTGTTGTCCATCAAAACAAACAGCAGTACCTGTAAAAACTCTTTCACCAGTAATTCCAGCTGTTTTAATAACGGCGCCTTCTTCAGCCAAGTTTCCGTATAAAATAGCCAAACCACCTACCTTTGAGTATGGATTGTCTATTGTATGAATAATATTGGTATCTTTTATAAAAGCATCTTTTATTTTTTCTAAAACTGTTTCTCCTGTAATTGTAAGATTGTCAATTAACACATCATCTCCCCTTTTAGTCATTTCTTTCATTACAGCATTTACACCACCTGCAGTATTGATATCTTCCATATGTACGGTTGATAAACTTGGTGAAATTTTAGCGATATGAGAAACTCTTTTTGAAATACTATTGATATCTTCAAGATTAAAATTCACATCAGCTTCTTTGGCAATAGCCAACATATGTAAAACGGTGTTAGAACTTCCTCCCATAGCCATATCAACAGCAAATGCGTTTCTAACAGCATTTTCATTCAAAATATTTCTAAGTTTGAATTTTTCAGTTTTAACTTTGTCTTTAGCAATCTCACAAATTCTTCGCGCAGCTTGTCGGTAAAGTTGTTCACGTTCTTTTGTTAAGGCTAAAATAGTTCCGTTTCCTGGCAATGCAATTCCCATTGCTTCCATTAACGTATTCATAGAGTTTGCAGTAAACATTCCAGAACAACTTCCACCACTAGGGCAAGCGTTACACTCAATGTCATTTAACTCTTCATCTGTCATTTCACCTGCTTCGTGTTTACCTACAGCTTCAAAAGCAGTTGCCAAATCAATAGGTGTACCATCTTTTGTATAACCTTTTTTCATTGGTCCACCACTTACAAATATAGTTGGCACATCAACTCTTAATGCACCCATAATCATACCTGGTACAATTTTATCACAGTTTGGAATAGCGATCATTGCATCTAATTTATGCGCATTCATAACTGTTTCAATAGAGTTTGCAATAATTTCTCTTGAAGGTAATGAAAAAAGCATTCCGTCGTGTCCCATTGCAATACCATCATCAACACCAATGGTATTGAATTCAAAAGGCACACAACCATTTGCTTTAATTTCTTCTTTAATAACCTTCGACACTCTGTTTAAAAAGAAGTGTCCCGGAATAATTTCAATAAAAGAATTTGCAACCCCTATAAATGGTTTATCAAAATCTTCATCAACCAAACCTGTTGCTCTAAATAATGATCTATGTGGGGTTCTTTGATGTCCTTTTTTTACTTCATCGCTTCTCATAATATTTTCTCTAAATTGTAATTACTTTCTTTTTATTTTTAATAATCTATTACTCTTATACAGTGTACATTGTTGTTTTTATAAAATGAAACCCATTTTTTCAATTTTATATTATTTAAAAATCGAACATTTTTAAGCCTGTAAATGTATTAGCAGGATTTAGTTTCATTTTAAGTTTCCAAATTTAAGCATAAATTTTATATTGTGTAAACCTAAATCAATTAGAATATATACGCTATATAAATAAAGAAAATTTGATTTAAATAGTCTTTTTTATTCTTTTCGCCAACGTTAGCTTGACTAGAGAGTTAAGCATTGAAACTTCAAGATAAAAGATAAACGAAAATGTAGTTATAAAGGGTACTAACTTTATAATGATATTTAAATACAAAAGGTGTTAATTTTTAACTATTAATTTCATAAAATTTCAATAAATTAAAAATATCTAACACATTTATAACGGTTTAAAAAGCGAATATTATAGCTAAAATCATAAGAAACAGAAAATTCATGAATACCACCAGTTGCACCTATTTTACTTGTATTAAAATCGTATGAATAACCAAATTTAAAACCTTCCCATTTTACCCCACCAAACACATCAAATGAACTTAAAAAATCATTACTTAAACCTGTTTTTAAAGGATTTGTAGCTAATAAAAAACCTAGTGAAAACCTATTGTCAAATACATATTGACTACCAATATCAAGCCTGCTATATTTAGATTGCATCATAAAATTGGTTAAAAAATAAACACTGTTTTTATCTGAGAATTTATTGTTAGAAAACCTATAAAGTGGGAATTCTATATTTGCATGTGCTGAAATAAATATATCTAAAGGTGTATTTCCATCTTGTGTCATAGATATATTTGGTCTATTTAAATGACGAACTGTAAGTCCGACCCAAGAGTTTTCATTATTAAATAACAATGAAGAACTAAAGTCAAAAAACGTTCTGGTTTCATTTAAAGCAATGGGATCATTTGTAACAGGATTTATAAATCCTGTATTTATATTAATTTGATCTTCCAATAAAAGATTTTGAAAACCAAAATCTTTAAACCCAAAACCCACAGAAACACTTGGCCTTACAAACCAATCTTCATTTAATTGAATTGCCAGTGCATAGTTTAAATTTATTTGATTAAAGTTGTATTTTGATTTACTTTCTGTATGGTTTAAAAACGTTACACCTAAACCACTTTTTACACCTTCAAACCAAGTATCTACATAAAGAAAATTCGTATTAACTTCAACCCCAAAATGAGTCCATTGTGAACGATGTATTACACCTAATTTAGTGCTTCTTAGCGCACCTGTAAATGAAGTGTTAATTGTTTCAGGCACCAAAAATGTTTGTGTAAAAATTGGATCTTGAGCATAAATTTCTCCAAAAACAAATAGTGCTAGTATTAAAATATATTTCATAAAATCTTATTTAAGCAATGTTATTGGTGTTGTTTCTTGAATCTCTTTGCCATAAAATGACGTACCTTTAACAACCATTATATAATTTCCATTTTCAGCTTCAGTACCTTTAAGCAATCCATCCCAACCTTTTAATGCTAATCCTTCTTCCGAATAAATTAATGAACCCCAAGTATCATAAATACTCATTTCAATAGCTATTAAACCTTTATACTTTGGTCTAATTACATCATTAATACCGTCATTATTTGGTGTAAAACCTGTCGGATTAATTAATTCATAACCTTTTGTGATTGCTAATGTTCTGCTATATGAATAGGTACATCCAACTGCGTACTCAACAGTTTGAGTAACCACAAATTCATCTTCATAAGTATAAGTATGTATTGGATTTTCTTCATATACAATTAGAGATCCATCACCAAAATCCCAACGAATTGAAACATAATCCCCAGTTGATTTATTTGTAAATTGTATTGGATCATCAATTGATAATGTTTGATATTTTTCAATTCCAAAAGAGGTATAGTCAAATGATTGATTTCCAATATAAGGTATGTTTACGGTAAAGTTTTCTTTATAACTACAGCCTTGTGAATCTGTTATTTCTACGCTATAAGTACCTCTTTGATCTGTTGTCATTATTTCATTATTAGAGCCAGAGATAACACCCCCAGACCAATTAAATGTATATGGAGGAAAACCACCAGAACCCATAGCGATCGTTTCCTGACTTATTTCTTTCAGTTCACAGGCTGCTTTAACGTTTTCTGTAAGAGCAATTGCTAAAGGTTCTTGTCGTATAACATTAAACTGCTTAGTTTCTGAACACGCGTGAGCATCTGTAACTGTTACCAAGTAATTACCAGGAGGAATATTCGTTAAATCTTTAGTTGTTGCACCATTACTCCAGTTAAAACGATACGGTAAAGTTCCACCAACAACTTGCAAATCTATGCTACCACTATTTACAATGGTACAATCTGTTGCATCTTCTACAATGCCATTCAATGAAATTTGTAAAGGTTCAATAATGGTAAAACTTGCTGTTATAGGACATTGATACGTATCACTATCGGTTAATAAAACAGTATAAGTCCCTGCTGTAAGATTGTTTCTTTGAATACCTGCACTGCTATCATCATCCCATTTAATTGTTAGCGGAGAAATACCGCCTACAATATTTAAATCAATAGAACCATCATTTTCGCCAAAACAAGATATTTGAGTAACCAATGGATCTATATAAAATATAGGCTGTGTAATTTCAATCGTTTCAACTTTTTCACAACCATTCTGATCTTCAACTTTAACCGTATAAATTCCTGCGGAAAGATTATTTTGAGTAAGTCCATTTCCTAAATTACTCCAACTAATCATATAAGGTGCAACACCTCCTTGAAGTGCTATTTGAATACTACCATCATTTGCACCATAACACGTAACATCGGTTTTTGTAACATCAATAATTATTTCTGTTGGCTGTGTTAAAGTAACACTTGTTTCCTGTGTACACCCTAGAGCATCTGTAACAGTAACTAAATAAGTACCTGCAATTAAGTTTGAAATGTTTTGTGAATTACTTGTAAATCCGTTTGGTCCAACCCAATTGTATTGATATTGATAAATACCTGGTGAAATTTCAAAGGGTGTACCTCCAAAAACCGCTATTTCAATAGCACCTGTACTATCTCCAAAACACAAAATATTTGTTGAAGAAATAACATTAGTAGCTAATGGGCTAGGTTCTGTCAAAGTAAACGTTTCTGAAATAATACATCCGTTTGCATCAGTAATAACTATATGATACGTTCCTGCTCCTAATGCAGTTTGGTCTTCAACTCCTTGAACAATTCCTGAACCATCAGTTGTTGTCCAATTATAAATAAATGGTGCGGTACCTCCATTTGTTGTTATACGTATTTCACCATCACTTCCATTATAGCAAGAAATATTTTTTTCGCTATCAGCTGTTATCAATAATTCATCTGGTTCTGTAATTAAATAATCTTGTGAGAAAGGACAACCTCCTGCGTCATTTACTTCTAAAGTATATATTCCTGGTTCTAAATTATAAATGTTTGAAGATGTTGATGAAAAACCGTTTGGACCACTCCAAGTAATTTGATAAGGTACTCCTGAACCAAAAGGAATTCCTCCACTTATAGTAGCTTCTAATGAAGCATTGTCTGAACCAAAACAAGAATTATTTTTAACAATTACATTTGCCGAAATAGCAGGGTTAACAGTAACTGTAACATCAAAACTAGTTCCCAGACAATTTCCAGACTGTGGTGTAACGGTATATATTGCGGTTGCAGGAACATCAATATTATTTAGCAATGTCTGACTAATGATACTTTGAGGGATCAATTCTTCACTTGCACCTGTAATAGATCCTGTAGGAGTTATTACTGGTAATGACCAAGTGTACATAGTACCTGTAGGAACAATATTGCCTGAAATTAAAGAAGGGTCATAATTAAAGGAATTGCCACTACAAATAGTAATACTCCCTGAAGAAATATAGGGCACTGGACTAACTTCAACAGAAACAATATTTGAAACTAAATCGGAACAACCTCCCGAAGGAAATTCAATAATCACATAATAATAAATAGTCCCTACTGTATCAGTTGGCGGGTCATATGAAGCCGTGTTAGCTCCAGTGATAGCTGTTCCGCCAGTAGTAGTATCTACACTGTTTTCATACCATTGATAAGTTGGTGTACCCACACCATTCGTATAACTTACAGCCAATTGAGTCGCTGTTCCACCTTCACAAATAATACTTGATACAGGTTGAGAAGTAATGGTTGGTGCTGCATTTACAATAACTGCGGCAGTATCACTAACAGTGCTACATCCTGAAGCAGGCTGACTCACCTCCACATAATAATACATAGTTCCAACAGTTGCAGTTGGTGGTGTCTAAGTTGCATTGGTTGCACCTGATATTGGTGTCCCTCCAGTATTAGAATTTGTGTTGGTTGCATACCATTGATATAAATAATCTGTCCCTACACCACCTGATGTGGTTACTTCTAAAATTGTTGGAGTTACATTCTGACATAGTTCTTGTGATGCTATTGGCTGGGTATCTATAACTGGATCAGCAACAACAGTTACTTGATAA
>NZ_RHLN01000134.1 GCF_004121075.1 Lutibacter sp. HS1-25 | reverse complement strand
TCAATAGATAAATAGGGACTAATATTTTCAGGGAAAACAAGCCATTGTTTGGCGTGTTTCTTTTGATTCCAGTTCTTAAAATCGCTTAAGTAGTCTTTATATTGTCGTTGTAGTTTTTTACCATTAACTCCATAGAAACTGCCGATGGTATGGCAATCAGAAGCCTTAGTATTGACTAATTTCTTTTAAAAAAGCAGCAAACTCGGTGGTCATCCGTGTTCCCTGTGCTACTAAGTTCCAATCTCTTTGAATAACGTCCTTGGTTGTTTTGTCCAGCCATCTACGTCGTTTTATGTGTAGATA
>NZ_RHLN01000133.1 GCF_004121075.1 Lutibacter sp. HS1-25 | reverse complement strand
TGTTAAAGATTCCCAGTCAATACTTCGACTTCTCTCTGCACAGGGCTGGGAATGACGTTCGATTTCAAATCATGAGATTCCGCATCAAGTGCGGAATGACGTGTGCTTCTTCCTTCCCGTCATCTCGGATCTGATCCGAGATCTATTACATTGGAATACAATTGTATTTTAAATCCTTTGTTAAAGATTCCCAATCAATACTTCGACTTCTCTCAGCACAGGTCTGGGAATGACATTCGATTTCAAATCATGAGATTCCGCATCAAGTGCGGAATGACGTGTGCTTCTTCCTTCCCGTCATCTCG
>NZ_RHLN01000132.1 GCF_004121075.1 Lutibacter sp. HS1-25 | reverse complement strand
ATGATTGCTTTTGAGTGTTTAATTTTAGGGTTTTAAAAATTCAATCTATTCGCTGTCTTAAAAAAATCAAAACATTTAAAGCTTCAAAATTTATTTAACCTAAAAAAAATGACATGAGAAATACTTTTATTATTATTTGTTTGCTCTTATTTAACAGTAATTTATTTTCTCAGGAATTTAAGCTTCCTGAAATTTTCCCTTCATCACCTACAGCTGCTGAATTGGGAAAGTTTGGCGCCGACCCTGTTAATCTTTCTACTGGACTCCCTCAAATTGAAATTCCTTTATATACCATTCAATCAGGTGATTT
>NZ_RHLN01000131.1 GCF_004121075.1 Lutibacter sp. HS1-25 | reverse complement strand
GGCCCAATATATATTTTATATTTTTCATTTTTTATAGTTTTTAATTTTTAATAAATAGAGATACATTATCAATATTTACAGCACCTGCTGCAGCTCCTAAATCAAAGAAAACTCTTGCATCACTTGCACCTGCGTTTGCAGTTAAAGTAATTTCATACGTTTGTTTAGTTGTAGTTATACTAACCTCTTGAGTTACATTTGTCCATGGGTCTGCACTAAGTCCTATTCCTGGTAGAATTGGTCTATCTGTATCTGACCAAGCATCAAAAGACAATGTATAAGTTGCACCGTTAATAATTTCTAATTTTTGACTCATGTTAACTTCCCAAGGATTACCAGCATTTGCAACATTTACAGAATAATAAGTTTTACCACCAGTTGTTACCACAGGAACAGGATCTGTACCAACACCTATAGTCCAAGGTTCAGCACCGCTCTCAAAATCGCCATTAATTACA
>NZ_RHLN01000130.1 GCF_004121075.1 Lutibacter sp. HS1-25 | reverse complement strand
GGGGTTAAACCTCCTACGTAGATGAGTTTTAGATTCGTTGGTTGAGACCCTTCGACAGGCTCAGGGTGACGTTGTGTATTGTCAGTCTGAGCTTGTCGAAGACTTTTCTCATTCTTCTCTATATCATGAGATTCCGCATCAGGTGCGGAATGACGTTCTTTAGGCTCAGGGTGACATTTACTACTGTCATTGCGAGGAGGCTTTCGACTCCACTCAAGACAGGTTGGCGACGTGGCAATCTCATCATTTCCTTCCACATCATGAGATCCCCAGTCAAGCTGAGGATGAAGTTCTTCAGGCTTAGGGTGACATTCAGTATTGTCAGTCTGAGCTTGTCGAAGACTTTTTAAACTCTTCTCTATATCATGAGATT
>NZ_RHLN01000129.1 GCF_004121075.1 Lutibacter sp. HS1-25 | reverse complement strand
GTGATGGATAAAAGGATTTGATAATTTTATAGAAAAATAACATCAGACTAGATTTTTGGTTCTTTTCATCGATGGAAAAGAACAAGAAAGATAATTAATGTAATCTGTTATTCATCTAACTCAAAAGTAAATTACACCCCTATAATCCCCTCAAGGGGATATTTTAAGATTTATTTTAACTCGTCATCTCGCACTTAATGTGAAATCTTTCCCTATTGAAGTTTTATACTAATTTTCACCCACGCGCCATCTGGTATCAGCGCGCCAACTCGCCCATAGCTACCGCTATGTCGCACTAAAAATGTTCACTGAACATTTTCTTAACGCTCTGTCCCCTCAAGGGGATATTTTATGAATATTTTAAACCATCATCTCGCACTTGATGCGAGATCTGCCAATGATAACGTCAGTTCGAGTGCCGCAACGAAGTGAAGGCGTATCTAGAACGGGTTAGAGGTGAGGAGCTTCTCGATACATTTCAATTCCGCGAGGCTCCATTGAAACACTCGAAGTGACGATAATAAAAATGAGTGATGAATAGAAAAACA
>NZ_RHLN01000128.1 GCF_004121075.1 Lutibacter sp. HS1-25 | reverse complement strand
TCTACTTTAAAAGACTCCACTTCGACAGGCTTCCACTTCGACAGGCTCAGTGTGACATCAAGGTTTTTAATCAGCATTTTTCTATTTAAACTACCTGTCAGTCTGAGCCTGTCGAAGACTTGTATATTTCCATTTTACTGTCAGTCTGAGCCTGTCGAAGACTTGTATATTTCCTTTTCACTGTCAGTCTGAGCTTGTCGAAGACTTGTATATTTCCATTTCAATGTCAGTATGAGCTTGTCAAAGACCTAAACATCTCCTTTTTACTGTCAGTCTGAGCTTGTCGAAGACCTGTATATTTCCATTTTACTGTCAGTCTGAGCTTGTCGAAGACCTACTACACTTTATATTTTCATTATCAAAATACACTTTGAAAGACCCCCACTTCGACAAGCTCAGTGTGACATCAAGGTTTTTAATCAGCATTTTTTATATTTAACCCACCTT
>NZ_RHLN01000127.1 GCF_004121075.1 Lutibacter sp. HS1-25 | reverse complement strand
TCACTCATAATCAGACAAGTTGAATAATAGAATTGAAATACCATTGAGCAAAAAGAAGATAATATTACTATCATTAGCTTCAATTGGATTTGTTGTTTTCGGAATTTTGTTTGTTTATGACCCACAAATTTTTGTATCAGAATACCGAGTTAGATTCAAAATATTTAATAATCCAGAAATGATTAGAATTATTGGAATAGTTGCAACTCTTTTTTTCGGAATAGCTGGAATTTATGGAATTAAGAAACTATTTGATAAAAAAATTGGTCTGATTATCGACTCAAAAGGAATTACAGACAACTCAAGTGCTTTAAGTATTGGTCTAATTGAATGGGAAGATATTAACAGAATCAATTTAACAAGAGTAAATTCTATCGATTTTCTTATGATTATAGTTAAAAACCCTGAAAAGTATATTGGAAAAGCAACAAACAGAATACAAGCGAGATTAATGAAAACAAATATGAGTATTTACAAAACGCCACTTTCGATTACATCAAATACTCTGAATTTTGACTTCAGAGAACTCGAAGAATTAATACAAAAAGAATTTAAACGAAATAAAAACGTTGGGTAACAACTCATAAAATTTATGCTTACATTTAAACTAAATAACGAACAGACAAACAT
>NZ_RHLN01000126.1 GCF_004121075.1 Lutibacter sp. HS1-25 | reverse complement strand
GATCAAAATGCATTGGATTTTGCAGTAGCAGCATCTTGTTTAAAACACACAATTAAAGGTGATGCAAACTTGGTAACTGTAGATGAAGTAAATAAATTAATGGGTGGTGATGCCTCTGGTAGAGTTGCTCGTTAGTTAAAAATAATTACGAATTACGAATTACGATTTTTGAATTTTAAGATTGCAATTTGTTCCATTTTTAATAGAACTTCCGTTCAATTTTTTTAGAGATAAAATGGTGCAAAAAATGTGTTTAGAATTGCTTTTAATGCTAGTCTTTATGCATTTATAAATGATTTTTTGAAATCTCAAAATCGTAATTCGTTATTAATAAAAAGGTTTAATACTCAAAAATGAATAAATCAATAGCTATTATATGCGGCGGTGGACCAGCGCCAGGCATCAATACAGTAATTAGTACTTTGGCTAAAACATTTTTAAAAGATGATTATGATGTTTTAGGTGTTCATCATGGCTATAAAGGCATATTGTCTGATAATCCATCAATAAGAATTTTTGATTATCAAAGTGCTGACAGAATTTTTAGTTTAGGAGGTTCTGTTTTAACAATGAGCAGGTTTAAACCAAAGGACAGCGATTTTAAAGCTGATTTTTTTGTAAAAAACAATGTGAAATTACTGGTTACTATTGGTGGCGATGATACTGCTTCAACAGCAGGCAGACTTACAAAATACCTTTCAAATCAAAATTTAGAGGTGGCGCACATTCACGT
>NZ_RHLN01000125.1 GCF_004121075.1 Lutibacter sp. HS1-25 | reverse complement strand
CATAGGATTTTTTTCGGCAGGGTACTTTTTGTTCTTTCATACTTTCGTTGTTTAAGTTGTCTAATTTTTAGTCAACCTATTTCAGGAAAGTACAAATCTGCAATTAATAGCAACGGGCTTTTATAAGATTTGTGCGACTGGAAAATCGGAGATTTTTCGGACGTAGCAAATCGTTTGTTTAATGTTTGTCAGTTCGTAATTTAGTTTAAAAGTAAGCATAAATTTTATGAGTTGTTGGCTTTTAGCTGCTTTTTGTTTTGGAGTTAAATTTTCTTTTCATAACTAGAATTATTCTTTTATAATTTTCAATCGGTAAGCAATTGAGAAAGTCGGAAATGTTTATATTTTAGATTATGTTTCTTTTTAGTTTATTTAATCCAATTTTAATAATTCAATTTTTACTCGGAAATATTTTATTTTTAGTTTCTGTTTTCTTTGAACTTTTTAAAACTCCAGATTTTACTCCGAAATAATTTAATAACTCCGTAATCCATTTTATATCAGTCAAATATATTTAAAGTCAATTTTAATAATTCAATTTTTACTCGGCAATAATTTGTCATTTTTAAATATTTCAATGATTTTTTTACTCCGAAATAATTTTAACTCATCTTTAATTAAAAACTATGATTTTCGGAAGTATTTTTTTGACCAAAATTTTCCTGTATTATACTGAAATAGGTTGACCATTTTTTTGGTTACTTTAACCGTTCAAAATATTTTTTTTAGCCGT
>NZ_RHLN01000124.1 GCF_004121075.1 Lutibacter sp. HS1-25 | reverse complement strand
AAAGAAACAGGGATGATTCCTTTGTTTTTTCACAGTGATATAGAATTATGCCAGAACAAGTGAAAATTGGTTTGTAGTTTCAGCTATGGGACGTTCAGCAGGTCATTTGGCATTTGGTATTGCTTCAGCTTGTCATTTTCCAATGATGATTATTCCTGAAATGTTCAACAAAACAAAATTATACGACAATGGTGTTTCGGGTTGTATTGTAAGTGCAAATTCAAGGGGAGATATAACGCCTTTGTATTTAAAAGATTTTCAAGACGAAAATGGAAAAGTACAGCCACGATTGGTAGATATTGAGTCGGATATGGCGCAACTTTTTATCAATAATTTAATTTATATCAGAGAAAAAGATTACGAATCAGCAAAGTAAAAAAGTATTAAAAGCGTGTTACGATGGTGGTGCACGTTTAATGGAGTTTACCGCTCGTGGTGATTTCGCTCACGAAGTTTTTGGCGAATTAACCAAATATGCCATCAAAGAATTA
>NZ_RHLN01000123.1 GCF_004121075.1 Lutibacter sp. HS1-25 | reverse complement strand
GTTCGTTATTTAGTTTAAATGTAAGCATAAATTTTATGAGTTGTTACCCAACGTTTTTATTTCGTTTAAATTCTTTTTGTATTAATTCTTCGAGTTCTCTGAAGTCAAAATTCAGAGTATTTGATGTAATCGAAAGTGGCGTTTTGTAAATACTCATATTTGTTTTCATTAATCTCGCTTGTATTCTGTTTGTTGCTTTTCCAATATACTTTTCAGGGTTTTTAACTATAATCATAAGAAAATCGATAGAATTTACTCTTGTTAAATTGATTCTGTTAATATCTTCCCATTCAATTAGACCAATACTTAAAGCACTTGAGTTGTCTGTAATTCCTTTTGAGTCGATAATCAGACCAATTTTTTTATCAAATAGTTTCTTAATTCCATAAATTCCAGCTATTCCGAAAAAAAGAGTTGCAACTATTCCAATAATTCTAATCATTTCTGGATTATTAAATATTTTGAATCTAACTCGGTATTCTGATACAAAAATTTGTGGGTCATAAACAAACAAAATTCCGAAAACAACAAATCCAATTGAAGCTAATGATAGTAATATTATCTTCTTTTTGCTCAATGGTATTTCAATTCTATTATTCAACTTGTCTGATTATGAGTGATGTATTATACTGAAATAGGTTGACCATTTTTTTGGTTACTTTAACCGTTCAAAATATTTTTTTTAGCCGTTTAGAAGGCAAAAAAATAATTTGAACTAGGTCAGTTCTTAAATTTTAAGTTCGAGTAAATTTACATGTTTTTTTCGATACGATTTATATTTGATGTTAGGATTGTTATGAACCTCAAAAGG
>NZ_RHLN01000122.1 GCF_004121075.1 Lutibacter sp. HS1-25 | reverse complement strand
ATTCAACTATAATATTCCCCTCTTGAGAGGGGTTAGGGGTGTGTAATTATAAATTAGTTTAATTATTAACAAAATCAACGCTACCGAAAAATTACTTTTCCCCAACCCTAAAGGGAGTCAATTTTTCAATAGGAAAGTATTCAGTATCGGGTAATAATCATTCATTTTTCATTATTAACTTTTCATTATTAATTATCGAGTTGGTAACAAACTTTATTTTGTCCTTTGCAGTTTCGGAGGGTTTTGTCGTGTGTCAAAAACATCTGCAATTTGTATAAATCCATTTTCCAGATCGACAGCATAAATCAATTTATAGTTTTTAAAAACTAAATATCGATATTTAATTTTTCGATGTTTTAATAACGCTTCTTCTTGACCAATTAGTGGATTTTTTATCAATTTTTTTGGTTCATTGATAATTTCTTTTACGATTTTTTTGGCAATTTTTGAACTTGCTTTATTTTCGTAATACTTAATAAATATCGTCAAGTTGCGTTTCTGCAAAATCAGACCAAATAATTTTCAATGCCATTATTCGTATTTGGCTAAAAGGTCAGAACTACTTTTAAATCGTTTGTTTTTAAAATCAGATTCAGATTGATCAATGCGTTTATTTAATTCATTTTGAGTCATTGGCTCAAATTGCTGATCTTCAGAAGTGTTTTTTTTATTTTTTAATATGCTTTCAAGACGAGAAACTACTTCTTCACTTTGAAGTTTTAAAAATTCTTGTATAAATGCTATTTTTCTAGCTTCTAAATTCATATTATTAGACTTTTATCAAAGATACGAAATTATCAATTTATACTAAATATTTTTTAAAAACTTGAATCTAGCCTGATACCAATACTTAATCTACTAAAAAATAGCAAATCTAAAATCCAACAACCAGTTTTAAATTAAAAGCCAAAAGCC
>NZ_RHLN01000121.1 GCF_004121075.1 Lutibacter sp. HS1-25 | reverse complement strand
CATCACTTTTTACAGTTTTTGAAATGAATTTTAAGTACTTTTTCAGATTATAAGCCATTGCTGACAGATGCATTACCTTATTTGCTTGCTGTATACCAATTGTATTTATTTTCCTAAGTCCCATAAACTGAGTAAGGGTGCCAAATACAGGCTCAACAGTGCTTTGCCGTTTACCTTTCATATAACTTCCTCTTTTGCTGTTTACCCTTGTATTGTTACGCTCATATTCTTCTTTGTAATAAGTGATGGTAATCCGTTTTTCTTGACTCTTTTTTAAACAAGTACTACGTATAGGGCAATCAATACATAGGTATTTAGATGCTCGATACTCTTTCTTTTTATTATTGTTTTCTCCTTCATAAAAAACCTTTGTAAATGGAATCGTTTTATTTTGGGGGCAGATAAAACAATCTTCTTGTTTATTGTAGGTAAAGCCTTCTGGACCGCCTTTATAGGTTCCGTGTGGTGGTATAAAACTTTCCAATCCTTCTGCTTCTAGAAAAGCATAATTCTCTCCGCTGCTATAACCTGTGTCAGCTATACAGTTTCTCCAAAGTAATCCTTGTTTGTGTAGTCGCTTTTTTAAACGTGTACTAATATCTTGTAAATACTGATTATCTCGTTTGTCGGCGTGATAGGCTCTAATATCTGTGATTACGTGATGAGCTGTATCAACACTCAACTGGCTCATGTAATTAAGTTTTCTTGCCTTGCCTGGTTTTACACTGATACGTGCATCTGGGTCGGTAGGACTGTAATGTGTTTTATTTGAAGTATACTTGGAGCCTTTGTTTCTTGCTCCTGGGCGTTGGTCTTGATCGTGTTGCCATTTCTTATTTCTACTGCGTATCTCTTGTAATTCTCGCTTACTGGCAGTAATACCTTGTTGTTCTTTGGATGCTTTATTGATGGAAGCCTTTCTTATGGAAGTTTTTTTTATCCATTGAACTAATGTGACGAATATTATACAAATGAGCTTCCAAATCCTCTTTTGGAACTTTTAATTCCAAAGTATCCATAGAAGCATTCGCCTTTATTGGAGCTGAATCAATCGCCTGGGTATGTCCACTCACCATTCCTTTTTCAACACACATAGAAAATATCTTTGTGAA
>NZ_RHLN01000120.1 GCF_004121075.1 Lutibacter sp. HS1-25 | reverse complement strand
TAAATAAACAATTTGCTACGGCTGAAAATTATCGTATTTTTAAACCGCACAAATCTTATAAAAGCCCGTTCCCAAAACATATCGAAAGTTTTCATAATTCGAACACCCAACAAATCCGTTTCCATTAGGATAATCCCAACAAACCACAAACATTCGTGCAGGTAATAAAGAGCTTTAATAGTTTATTTCAAAACCTCAACATTATTGCAATGTTATTTTTATATTTGAATAGCACAACTAAAATCCACGTTTATCCCAAAAAAGCAATACGGATAAACCAATATAATAGAAGTATATAACAAGTTGCCCAAAATAGCGGAGGAAACTCAGATTTAATAAATGAGAATAATTCTGAGGTTAAAAAAAGCGAAATTTCTGAGAAAAAGTTGAAACGAAAAAAGCTCAATGAAACGTAAAAAATAAACAATATTTAAGAATCTAAAATTAATCGAAAAAAGACGAATTTATTAATAACAAAAAATACTAAATGAGAAAAAGTAAAACTTCAAAGTGGATTTTTATTTCAATTGGTGGAATTGTAGTGGTTTTGATTAGTTTCACTTTAATCTATAGTTTATTAATTCCTGATGCTTGTTATTACCACACACACGAAATGAATTCATTAATGAGTTTTTTCTATAGTGCTGGACCAGCAAGTAACGGACATCCTGAGCCGAATATTTTAAATTTAATTTTATCATTATCCATTGGTGGAGTTATTGGATATAGAATTTACGAAAATATTGACAAAGAGAATTGAAAAAACGCAATGAAAAGTAAATTGAGAACTATTTAAAGAAAAATATAAATTTTAGAATGATTAGAACAAATTAACTAAAAGCTAAATTGGGCAACACCTCATATAATTTATGCTTACATTTGAACTAACACAAACGACAAACATTCAACTAACGATTTGCTACGGCAGAAAAATCTCCGATTTTCCAGTCGCACAAATCTTATAAAAGCCCGTTAGGCAATATGTCATCGGAATTCTTATTTTGAGTTATTTGATTCAAAATCATTTATTTGTCTGAATATTTGACAAAAAAGCTCATTGAAATAAATAGAATTGAGCAACGAATTCTATAAATATTTAAAATAAAATGACAA
>NZ_RHLN01000119.1 GCF_004121075.1 Lutibacter sp. HS1-25 | reverse complement strand
ACTGGAAAATCGGAGATTTTTCGGACGTAGCAAATCGTTAGTTGAATGTTTGTCGGTTCGTTATTTAGTTTAAATGCAAGCATAAATTTTATGAGTTGTTGGCAACAGTTTTATTCTTTCGATAAATCATTTATCTGATTTCTAGCAAACTCTTTTGTTTCTTCGTCTCCAAAAATTATTACTTTTTCATAATATGCAATAGCTTTTTTTATATCTCCTTTTAATTTATATCCGTGTGCAATATTAGCAAGAATAATATAGTCACTCTCATCAATTTTTTCAGCTTTTAATAAAGTTTCGATTGCTCTATCAAACTCTCCAGTTAATAAATATGTTATTGATATGTTTGAAAGGCTCGGAATGTGATTTGGGTAAATTTTTAATATTGACTCGGAAATATTTCTCATATTTAATAATAATTCATCTTTTCCCGAATCGTAAAGTTGCATTTGATAATCTTGTAATCCAGTAAGGAAAAAGTTTTCAGAATCCTCTACAGATTCATTATTTGTCCAAGTCCAATGATTGTTATTTATTTTTGAATACTCAATTGTCTTAATTATTTCACTTGTGAATTTATCCCAATCCTCAATTTGACCAAGAGTATAGATTTTCCCATATCTCATATCTAATCTGTTAGGGAATAATTTAATTCCTTCGCTAATTTTATCAATTCCTTTTTGAATAATTGAATTGTCTAAATAAATTTCACTAGCTAAATAACCAGCAGTATTATTTAAACTATCTTTTAATATAAAACCATCTTCTTTTGGTTCCTTGGTTGAGACTGTTAGAACTTCTTTATTTCCTTTTAAGAAATAATAATTAAAATAACTAACAAATAATTCAGGGTCATTTGGAGAAGCAATTTCCCATTTTTTTAAAACTTCAACTTGTTTAATAGTATCATTTGTCTCAATATATTCTAGAAATTCAGTACGATAATTTTGTCCGAAAAATTGAATTGAACTTATCAATGCAACTATAATAGCAATATTTTTTTTCATTTTTTTTGTTGTTCTAATTGTTGCCAACGGGCTTTTATAAGATTTGTGCGACTGGAAAATCGGAGATTTTTCGGACGTAGCAAATCGTTAGTTGAATGTTTGTTAGTTCGTTATTTAGTTTAAAAGTAAGCATAAATTTTATGAGTTGTTGCCAGTAGTAATTTATCATCTATAAATCTAAAGACAACTTTAAATTCCCCCCAAGTCCATCTTTTATAATTCTCATTAATGTTGAAAGTCGAATATCACTTGCATTATTTTCTATTCTCGAAATATAATTCTTAGTTGTTCCAACTTTGTCTGCGAGTTCCTCTTGGGTTAATTGTTGTCTTTTTCGAGCCTCTTGGATCAATACTCCAATTTTAAAAGTCTCAAATTCCTCCTCAAATTTATCTCTTGATTGAGTTCCTGTTTTGCCATAATTTTCCTCAAGATGTGAATCAAATGATTTAATATTTTTATTTGTTTTCATAATACTCTGCTTTTAA